>CAYNDH010000214.1:0-6860 GCA_964395665.1 uncultured Anaerolineaceae bacterium | reverse complement strand
TATTCCTTCTTGTACGGCGTCCCGGATGCTCTCGGCGCGACCGCACGCCCCACCAGACCGGCCAGCACCACCATCGTCACCAGATAGGGTGTCATCTGGATGAACTGCGGCGGAATCGGCACTTCGGAGATCTGGAAGCGTGAGTTCAGTGCCTGCGCGAACCCGAACAGCAGCGCACCCGCCGCCGCGCCAAAGGGCGTCCACTTGCCGAAGATCAGCGCGGCCAGCGCGATGAAGCCCAGACCGCCGGTCATGTTATCGTCGAACTGTCCAACCGTTTCCAGCGAGAACCATGCGCCCGCAAGCCCGGCGATCATCCCGCCGATCACGACGTTGATATAGCGGTTCTTCCGCACATGGATGCCGAGCGTGTCCGCCGCTTTGGGATTTTCACCCACCGCCCGCGTCCGCAGCCCCCAGCGTGTGAAATACAGCACGATATGCGAACCGATCACCAGCACGAACATCAGCAGGAAGATCGGCTTGCCGGTGAACAGCACCTGACCGATCACCGGGATATCCGACAGAAGCGGCACTTCGACAATCCGCAGGGTTTCACGCGCTGCTTCAGAGGACAGCAGCACTTCGCGCCGCAGGAAGCTCGTCAGGCCCAGCGCCAGAATATTGATCACGGTTCCGCTGACGACCTGATCGGTCATGAAGGTGATCGAAAGCCACGCATGGAGCAGCGCCATCAGCCCGCCGGAGATCACCGCCGCGACCACACCGCCCCACAGCGCCCCCTGTGAGGTCATATACGGCAGCAGCACGCCGACCATTACAAAGCCGATGCAGGCGCCGGTCAGCATCATGCCCTCAATCGCGACGTTCACCACGCCGGAGCGCTCGCACCACAGCCCCGCCAGCGCCCCGATCACAATCGGTGTCGCCAGCCGGAAACTGGTTGAAAGCGTCGTCGTCATGTTGATGCTGCCGCCCACCGCTGTCACGATCAGCAGCGTCGGGACGATCAGCAGACCGGCCAGGCTCAACAGCCCGACCTTGATCCACTGGGCGCGCCCCATCGTTTCCGGTATCGGGATCAGCCCCACGATCCCCGCCAGCGCATAGAGAATGCCGGTCAGGGTCATATACATCCGCACCGGGATCACCAGATTCGGAGCTTCACCACCGAAGGTCCACGTTGTTACTGCCGATGCATCATAGTTGTTCAGCGCATTAAACAGGATATACAGCCCGGCCAGCAGGAACAGCACCGAAAATATGCCGGTGCGCGTGATCCGGAAGGACTCCGGAAAGCGCAGGCCGCCTGTGCGCGTTTGTGTCTGAGCTACCGTCGTCATCTATCAGCTCCCCCAACCCGATGAGAACGTCGCCATCTGTTCTTCTGGCTTCGCTTCCGGGATGCGCCACAGATAGCGGATAATGGCATCCGCAGCGATAAACATGATAATCAGTGCCTGAATGATCTTCACAAGGTCAATCGCAAGATCAGCGCGGACCTGCATCAGCGGCGCACCGACCAGCAGCGCCGCCCACAGCAACCCCGCCGGGATAATACTCTTCGGATTATTACGTGCCAGCAGCGCGACTGCGATGGCATCGAACCCAAGGCCGGAGAAGAACGCCGGCTGCATACTGTACTGCACGCTGGAGATCTCAATCGAACCTGCCAGCCCTGCCAGCATACCGGATAGTGACATCGCCAGAATGATATTCCACTTCACATTCATCCCGGCGTAACGGGCCGCGTTCGGGTTCTGCCCGACAGTACGCAGCTCGAAGCCCGGCGTCGTGCGATGCAGGAACCAGTCCACCAGCAGCACGGTCAGGATCATAATGACCAGGCCGATATGCAGCGCGTCCATCACCGTCAGCCATGACAGGAAGAAGCCAGCCACCGTCACCAGCAGGCCGTACATCACCGGGCGGATCACGTGGCGCACATCCTTACCGATCACCTCACGGCGCTGCCACAGCATAAACGCCAGCGTCACGATACCGGCAATCACGAACCAGATCGGCATCAGGTCATCGAAGCGCGGCAGACGTGCGGTCTCGGCGACCAGCGGCGTGCGCGGCAGGCTGGCGGTCGGATCACGCAGGATAATCGGGCTATCGGAGCGAATGATCCAGTCCACAAAGCGCGTCGCGATGAAGTTCAGCATGATGGTATTGATCACCTCATGCGCGCCGGTAAAGGCTTTCAGCGCACCGGGGATGAATCCCCACAGGCCGCCGCCGACGATCCCGCCGAGCAGCACCAGCGGCATACGGATCACCGCAGGCAGGCCGTCGAAGAGCGGCGAGAAGCCGATCCAGACCGCCAGCAGACCGCCGATATAAAGCTGGCCTTCCGCACCGATGTTAAACAGACCGGCTTTGAAGCCCAGCGCAACCGCCAGCCCCGCAATGATAAACGGGATCGAGCGGGTGAGTGTACGTTCCAGATTGGCCGGAAGGAACATCAGCGCACGATCCCCCAGACGGGCATAGACCACATCCGGCTTGTCATCCGCCGGATTGTCCGGCGTATTGGGATCACGATAGATGATATTGGTCGCATCCGTCCGACCCCGGTCGATCAGCAGCGGCTGATTCCCCGGTCGATAGATGACAGTATTCTGTGCCAGAAATTCCGGCAGTTCTGTCCGCAGCGCCGCCGATACATCGGTATCGGTCAGCGCATTGGTGGAGTACAGACTGTTGACCAGATTCAACTGACGCGCCAGCAGATCGGAGTCGGTAATCCCGGCGGATTCAAGCCGCCGCTGGACGCCTGCCAGCTCCATCACCACTTCAGAGCCGGTGCGGGATTGTGAACGGTTCAGGAAGATGCCTTCGAAGTTTGCCGCATCCGCATCGCCAATGGTCAGCCCAAGGGAATCCAGCACCGTCAGTTGTTCCAGATAGCGCTGGATGACCACGACGCCGTTCTGTGATGAGATCACGCCAAAGTAGGCGATCAGATCGCCGTCGCTGTACTCGGCGGCCACCGGAAGCTGCGATTCGATGGACGCACGCTGTTCTTCTGTCAGGCCGGTTTCAGCCGCATAGGTCCGCGACATCCCCAGTGCCTGTGAGCTTGAAAGCGTCTCCGCCATCTGATCGACCAGCGGCTCCATGGCACGCAGCGTATCCGCCCCCAGTTCGCGGATCTTCGGGATGCGTTCGCCGAGTGCATCAAGCTGTGCGCCGTCCAGTTGATCCTGATAATTCAGAATCGTCGCTTCGTAGGCCAGCACATTGTCTGATCCGACTGCCGACAGCGTGTTGACACGGGTTGCAAGCTGGCGCAGCGTGGTATTGTTGAGATCTTCATTATCCGCAAGCTGGGCGGCAATCGAGATGTGTTCCGGGACCAGCAGTTCATTAATCACAAGCCCGGTCGAGCCTTCGATAAAGGCCGAGTAGGCGGTGAAGGCCAGATTCAACCCGCGATTAAAGTCACCGCGTGCGCCGGTAATCACCATAAATGGAATGGTCGCGATCAGCGCGGTCAGCACAGCGAGAATCGGCACCAGTGACGGAGAAATACGCCGCCACGTCCGGCTGACTGGATTGCGCTGACCGGGCGGTGTAGACGGCATCTGATCGGCGGTCACGGTTGCATTAGCCATGATCGCCCCCTTCAAGCTGGCCGGATTGTCCGGTACGGGCGGCATCCTTCGCCTGTGCTTCGTCATCGGCCATATCAGCGAGCATCGGCGGTGGTGCGTCCGGTATGACGGCGCTGTCAGCCCTTGGATCAACCACCACGGTTCCATCTGACTTGACGCCGGCCATCAGCAGGCCGATTTCTTCACGTGTCGTTTGCTGCGCGTCGATAATATCGATAACCCTTCCGGCGTACATCACAGCGATCCGGTCGGAAAGCGAAAGAACTTCGTCCAACTCCGTCGAGACGAGCAGCACCGCTGTCCCTTCATCGCGCTGGCGTACAATCTGCTTGTGGATAAACTCGATCGAGCCGACATCAAGCCCGCGTGTGGGCTGTGCGGCGATCAGCAGCCGGTTCTCGCGGGCGAACTCGCGGGCGACAACGGCCTTCTGCTGGTTTCCGCCGGAAAGTGAGCTAATATTCACAAAGATGCTCGGTGTCCGCACATCGTACTCGCGAACCCATTCTTCGCTGATTCGATTGATTTCACGTTCGTTCGCGACCAGACCATTCGCAAATGGCGGCTTGTAATAGGTTTGCAGCCGCATATTGTCCCGTATCGGAAAGTTGGCGATCATGCCGTTCTTCTGACGATCTTCAGGGACATGTGCGACCCCTGATGTGGTCACCGCACGGGGATCGCTGTGTGTGATGTCCTTGCCTTCGATCAGAATCCTGCCGCTGACCACCGAGCGCAGATTGGTGATCGCTTCGATCAGTTCGGTCTGACCATTCCCCTGCACACCGGCCACCCCCAGGATTTCACCGGCGTAGACTTCCAGTGAGAGGTCACGCACGGCGGGCAGATCACGGTCATCCAGCACGTTAAGGTCTTCGATGCTCAACACGACGCCATTGGGCTGTGCGGGCTGCTTATCTACCCGCAGCAGAACTTCACGCCCGACCATCATCGACGCCAGTGACTGCTGTGTGGCTTCTTTTGGGTCCACCTCACCGACGACTTTACCCAGTCGCAGCACCTGCACACGGTCGCAGATGCGCAGCACTTCTTTCAGCTTATGCGAGATGAAGATGATGCTGACGCCGCGTTCGGTCAGCGTCTCCATAATGGCGAACAGACCTTCGGTTTCCTGTGGTGTCAGCACGGCGGTCGGTTCATCCAGAATCAGGATTTCGGCGCGGCGGTACAGCGCCTTGATGATTTCCACGCGCTGCTGCACGCCGACCGGCAGGTCCTGCACCAGTGCGTCCGGGTTGACCTGCAGGCCGTACTGATCCGCGATCTCCAGAATGCGCTGCCGGGCAGAGCGCCGGTCAAGAAAACCCGCCACACCCGGTTCATCTCCAAGCATAATATTTTCTGTCACCGACAGCACCGGCACCAGTTGAAAGTGCTGGTGGACCATCCCGATACCGCGCTGAATGGCGTCATTGGGATCGGCAATCTCGACCACCTCACCGTTGATCAGGATTTCACCTTCATCCTGCCGGTAAAGGCCGTAGATCAGGTTCATCAGCGTTGATTTTCCGGCGCCGTTTTCCCCCAGCAGGCCGAGTACTTCCCCTTTAAACAATTTTAAATCAATATGGTCGTTGGCGAGGACGCCGGGGAAGCGTTTGGTCAGGCCGCGCACTTCCAGCACCGGGACATCTCTCGGAGCATCGCGCATCATCAAAAGTCCTTGCGATATTTTTCACTTACACGAAAGTCGCGCTAGTATACCCTTACAGGGGAACTTCTGAAAGTTGGGATAATCCAATTATTTACGGGCTGCGCTGCATTCTCATCTCTTGATGAGCGCCGGCCAACAGCCCAGGAGGTGACTTGCAAATGGCGTGGATTACACCTGAAGGATTTCGATCAGTGCGGCTTCTTCCACACGCAGATCATCAGTGGATTTCGGCTCCTGCTGCCGGTTGAAGATCTCCAGCAGGCGGTTTTCCTCAAAGGCCTGAAGCACTGCCGGATGGATGTAATACTTGCGGCAGATGGTTTTCGTATTGCCTAACGCATCCGCCACATATTCCACACAGGCGTTGATCTGCTGTTTGGTTTCGGTTTCAGTGCTGTCGGCACAGTTTTCACACAGATAACGCAGCGCCGCGATAGATGCGCCCCACGTGCGGAACACCTTGGCGGTGAAGGGCTGGCCGGTGATCTCGTTCAGATAGGCGTTGACATCCTGTGAGCCGATGTTATGGCGCTGGCCGTCTTCATCATAATACTGAAACAGGTCATGGCCGGGGATATCCTGACAGGCCTGTATGACCTTTGCCAGTCGGCTGTCCTGCAGATCAATCGCGTGTTCGATCCCGCTCTTGCCGGTGAATTCAAAACGCACGCGGCTGCCCTCCACCGAAACGTGATCGTCTTCCATCGTCGTCAGGCCGTAGCTGTCATTGGATTTCGCGTACTGGCGGTTGCCGACGCGGATCATGGTCTGTTCCAGCAGGCGCACCACCGCCGCCAGCACCTTCTCACGATTCAGGCGGCGCTGGCGCAGATGTTCGCCGGTCTTTCGGCGGATTTCAGGCAGGGCGCGGCCAAATTCCGCCAGTACGGGGAATTTGTTCTGATCGCGCACCTGATCCCAGCGCGGGTGATAGCGGTACTGCTTGCGGCCTTTGCTGTCGCGCCCGGTCGCCAGAATGTGCCCGTTCTTATACGGAGAGATCCAGACCGCTTCCCATGCAGGCGGGATGCCGATGGATGCGATCCACTGACGCAGCCTGCGATCGGTGATGCGTTTACCACTGGTATCATAATAGCTGAAGCCGCGCCCGCTGCGTCTGCGTGTGATACCGGGGCTGTCGGTCGAGACGTAACGCAGGTCGGCTTCTTCCAGCAGTTGGGATACATCGGCGATCATCTAAGTCTCACTTGTGAATGTCTAAACATGACGAAAAGCAGACATCGTGTGATGATGCCTGCGGGTGAGATTACGCGGGGCAGATCAATCGAAGGTGAGTTTCAGGTTAATTGTTGGGTTTGGTGATGCAGCTCTGGGCGGCATGGCATCCTTCGGATGACCTGCCGCCTCTACTTGCTCATTTATGGCAGAAGTTAGTGGAGTGCAACGGCCTGGAACATATTTGAAATTGGTTATCGGTGCGGACATGGCGGTGCCGTGTCCCTACGTGACACATATTCTGTAGGGACACGCTTCAGCGTGTCCGGCGTTTCCATAATATTCAGAACCGTTTTCTGAATATTCAAATGCGCTCTAGGGCGTGTTGACATTTACAAAAATCGCTCATGTGTAGGGGCGATGGATGA
>CAYNDH010000213.1:0-7077 GCA_964395665.1 uncultured Anaerolineaceae bacterium | reverse complement strand
AATATCTCCCCTTCTCCGGCAAACAGGTTTGCATGGAGAAGGGGCCGGGGGATGAAGTTTCCTAACACCGAGAGTTAAAAACCTACCCCTGCAGGGTGCCCCCTATCCCGGCATTGCTTGCTGCGCCGGGATAGGGGGCTTTTTCGATATACCCGTTAGCACTCCGGCAGGTTGACCGGGATGTTCAGCGCAAGGCCACCCTCTGAGGTTTCCTTATATTTGTCGCTCATGTCGAGCGCGGTATGCCACATGGTGCGGATCACATCATCCAGCGAGACACGGGCCTGCGCCGGATCGCTGGTCAGGGCGATATTGGCAGCGGTGATCGCTTTCATCGCTCCCATCGCATTGCGCTCGATACACGGAACCTGCACCAGCCCGCCAACCGGATCACACGTCAGGCCAAGGTGATGTTCCATCGCGATTTCGGCAGCCATCAGCGCCTGATCGACGGAACCGCCAAGTGATTCGGTCAGGGCGGCGGCGGCCATGGATGACGACACACCGATTTCCGCCTGACAGCCGCCCATCGCGGCGGAGATGGTCGCCCCCTTCTTGAACAGGCTGCCGATTTCGCCAGCGACCAGCAGAAAGCGCATGATCGTCTCTTCCTGACTGTAGGGCGGATTGGTCGCGCAGAGGGTGTACATCAGCACGGCGGGGATGACACCCGCAGCGCCGTTGGTAGGGGCAGTCACGACCCGGCCAAAATCGGCATTTTCCTCATTCACCGCCAGCGCGAAACAGCTTACCCACCGCACCATTTCGGGGAAAGCATATTCATGTGAACGCAGATGCGCCAGCCATTCATCCGGACGGCTGTAATCGTTCGACCGGATCAACTGATCGTGCATCTGGGCGGCGCGGCGTTTGACCTGCAAACCACCGGGAAGCTCTCCATGCGTATGGCAGCCGCGATAGATGCATTCCAGCATGGCACGCCAGATATCCAGCAGTCCGCTGCGGATCTCGTCATCAGAGCGCCATGCACGCTCGTTTTCCCAGACCATCTGCCAGATCGAAAGGTTATCCGCTTCACAGTGCGCCCGCACATCCTCCGCGTCATCAGACGGATAGCGCAGGCTGACATGCTGCTGATCAGCAGTGTCGCCTTCCTGCACGACGAATCCCCCACCGACCGAATAGAAGGTCTCGGAAAGCGGCTGTTCAGATCCCTTGAGCCAGATCGTAAAGCGCAGGGCGTTGGGGTGAAAGGGTAAGGTCTGATCGAAATGGAAGACAATATCGCGAGAGATGTCAAACGGGATCAGGTGTTCGCGCACCAGACAAAGCTGCTGCGTGGCTTCGATCTCCTGCATCCAGTAGGGGATCTGCGCGGTATCGCAGGTGACGGGATCTTCACCGCGCAGGCCCATGATCACCGCGATATCCGTCCCATGACCGCGACCGGTTTTCGCCAGTGAGCCATAGAGATCAACCTGAAGCCGCTCGATCTGGCCTAGAATCCCTTCATCCCGGCAGTCTTTCAGAAAACGCTCGGCGGCGCGCCATGGTCCCATGGTGTGTGAACTGGACGGCCCGACACCGATTTTCAGCATATCAAAAACACTAATGCGCTGCATGAGGTTTTTAGTTCCTGTCCTTGTAATAATCGGGCGCGGTATCGTCGAAATGGAGTGGGTGGGCGGACGATACAGAGCCGCATACAAACCATTGTATGTCATCCTTATCAAAACTGTGATATTTATGCATGAGAGGCTTGTGAACGATAACAGACACCGGGTTAGCGAACGTATCAGCTCCGTAACATTGTGAAATAAAACGCTAGTAGATCATCAGACTCCGTTTTCACTTCAGAATTCACATTTTAAACCAAACCACAACATTACGAATATTACGCGCCGTAAACCTCTTTACAAATGTGGTTCATTGTCTAAATCTGTTCCTTCGCAGGTAATTTTCTGATAATAGCATTTTAACTATAATAACATCCTCTATTCCCCATTCAGATGCTGCCTGATACTCATGTAACACCCATTCAGTCCGGTCTCATTTCTGACCAGGTTTGCCGATCAGTTCGGGAAGCCTTCCCAAGGGGTTTTGAATCCACACAAGCTCAATTTTCGATTTACTTTCATGCTTCTTTCATAAAACAAGTCCCGTAAACCATATGTAAATATTTTTTGAAACTTGTAAATAAACCGGCCCTGAATATTCGTTTATGTAGATTATTAAGAGACTAAGGAGTATTATGAATCCTGCAAACACCCACCGCGAATGTCGTACGGAAGGAGAGCCGTCCGGCATGGTTGAAAGGGAGAGTTATGAGCAAGAAAACCCGCATCATCATCTTTACCGTCGTCATGGCAATCATCGGGCTTCTGCTGACACAGGCCGTTTTTGCCGACGATTCATCACAGCCCGCAACTGACGCATCCACCAGTGTCGTACTGGTGATTGATGTCAGCAGCAGCATGTCGGGTTCGCCGCTTCTGCGTGCCAAAGAAGCATCAACGATGTTCATCGACTCCGTTGATCCGAACATCCCGATTGCACTGATTACCTTCAGCAACACGGCACAGGTAGTCCAGGAATACACCACCGACCGCACCCTGCTCCGCCAGCAGATTGAAGCGCTGGAAGTCTACGGCGCAACAGCGCTGTATGATGCAGCCCTGCTCGGTATCGAGACGGCCAGCGCCGTCGGGACCGGTGAGACGATGGTCATCCTGCTGAGTGATGGCGCTGAATACGGCGGCCAGAGCAAAGCCACCCGTGAAGCCGCGCTGGAAGCAGCACAGGTGATCACGGACGACAGCCTGACCGTAATCACCATCGGTCTGGGCTTTGGGATTGACCGCTCCTATCTGACTGAACTGACGCAGGCGACTGAGGGTGTCAGCTATGAGGCCCCAACCCCGGATGAACTGCTCGGTGTTTACACCAAAATCGGGGCAGACATCAGCGCACGACAGGCAGAGCTGGTAGCAGCCGCTGAACCTGAAGACTCCACCATCCCGGCGCTGTCTGAAGAGAACGCACTGATTAATGCACCCGTGCTGGTGGATACGACCACCACCGTTATCAGCGGCATCGATCCGCTGGCAAATGACATCAGCGCCCTGAATATCAATGATGGCGTGAATACCAGCGATACCGCCGCCAGAGTCAACACCAGCG
This sequence comes from uncultured Anaerolineaceae bacterium, assembly GCA_964395665.1. Taxonomy (GTDB): domain Bacteria; phylum Chloroflexota; class Anaerolineae; order Aggregatilineales; family Phototrophicaceae; genus JAEZAF01. Next base: position 3,936 of record CAYNDH010000213.1, on the reverse strand, counting down.
CACTGGATACGGACTCGGCTGCTTCAATCCCACCCACACCCGATCCCGCCGTGCTGTCCGATGCACTGACCAGCGAGATCATCCAGATTGCGGTTGATGTCGATGAAGCACTGAAGGTGACATCGGCGCAGTTGTCGATCAACGGGGTTCCGCTGGCCTCATTCACCAGACCGCCGTATGTCTACGAGCTTGACACCACCCTGCTGGTCGAAGGGGATTACATTCTGAGCTTCACCACCACATCGGCCAACGATGTGACCAACTCCGGCCAGCTTGCTTTCAACGTCCGCATGACGGATGCCGCCGCACTGGCCGCACTGGTCGGTATCCCGTCTACTGATGGCGGCGAGATCATCGCGGGTGATCCTGCTGATGCAGAGATGGTCGTCGTTGCGCCTGCGATCCGTGTCCTGTCGATTGGCGGGCAGATCGTCCCGTTCAACCTGCACTTCGATCCGACCGAAGGGTTGAAACTGCGCGAAGATGTGACCGGTGTGCCGGTTGAGCAGAAGACGCAGACACTGCGCGAGATTCTGGCTGAACCGCTGAAATTCATCCCGCAGCCGGTGCTGGACGCGCTGACCACCAAGAATCCGACGCTGTGGTCGGTGATCATCATCGTGATGACGGTCACACTGCTGCCGCAGGGTATCTTCACGCTGTTCTACATGCTGTACACATGGAACAATCCACGGGCGGCGGAAGCTTACCGCTCCCCGAAAGAATTCGTCACGCCGCGCTACTCGTTCACGGCGCTGCTGCCTGCCCGCCGCGAACAGGATGTGATCAAGGATACGATCTATGCGGTGGATCGCATCGACTATCCAAACGAACTGAAAGAAATTCTGGTGATGATCCGTGATGATGATGATGACGAGACCATCGCCCGCACCAAAGAGGCCATGGCCGAACTGCCGCACGCCAATATCAAGCTGATCACCTTCACGGAAGGCCCCAAGAATAAGCCGAACGGCCTGAATCGTGGGCTGCGCGTCGCTGAAAATGAAGTGATCTGCATCTTCGACGCAGAAGACGAGCCGCATCCCGAAATCTACAGCGTCATCAATACCGTGATGGTGCGCGATAACGCCGATGTCGTCCAGGCGGGTGTGCAGTTGATGAACTTCAAATCGACGTGGTTCTCGGCGCTCAACTGCCTGGAATACTTCTTCTGGTTCAAATCAGGGCTGCATGCTTTCACGCGCAAGTTCCGCGTCACACCGCTGGGTGGCAATACGGTCTTCTTCAAGAAGGGCTGGCTGGAACACATCGGCGGCTGGGACGAAGGCCTGCTGACTGAAGACGCTGATGTGGGCTTCCGCCTGACGATTGCCGGCGCGAAGATCAGCATCGTGTACGATGAAAAGCACACGACACAGGAAGAGACGCCGCACAACGTGGACAGCTTCATCAAGCAGCGTACACGCTGGTGCCAGGGCTTCTATGAGATCTTCTTCAAGGGCGACTGGATTCGGCTGCCGGGCATGACGCGCAAGCTGGTTGCCCTGTACATCCTGCTGAACTCATGGATGCAGGCGCTGATCGTCTTCTATCTGCCGATTGGTATTTACATCGCGCTGACACAGCAGATCCCGGTGCCGATCGCGCTGATCTCGTACATCCCGATCTTCCTGCTGCTGGCACAGTTGGTGATCAACCTGATCGGTATCCGCGAATTCACGGCGGCCTATAACATGAAACTGCCGTTCCTGTTCTCGCTGAAGATGATCATCGCTTACTATCCGTTCCAGCTTCTGCTGACCGTGTCCGCTTTCCGCGCTGTGTTCCGCTTTATCACCAACAAGAACGCATGGGAAAAGACGGAACATTCCAACCTGCACCGTCAGTCGCAGGCTCACAACAGCCCGCGTCTGGCCTAGGGCGTGTGTGACAGGAGTTAGGAAATTATCATGACTGAATTGACCTTCACGCGTAAAAGTCTGCTGATCCTTGTTGCCACCCTGATCGTCGTTGGCGTGCTGCACGCGCAGAATATGTTCCACTTCCCGTATTATCAGGATGTGGAAGGCACCAATATGTCGAATGCCTTCGCCATTCTGGATCAGGGCCAGCTCTCGGCCTACACCTATGCTTATGAGGAACCGCCCGCCGGTTCCTACATCATGAGCGGGTGGATGCTGATCAACCGGGCGATCTCGGTCTTCAATTCGCCGATTGAGGCGGGGCGTGCGCTGATGCTGGTGGCGCATATCCTCACCTGTACGCTGATCTTCGCCATCACCCGCAAGGTGACACGGCTGGATCTGGCGGCGCTGATCGCGGTGCTGGTATTCGCCTTTTCGCCGCTGGCAATTGCCCTGCAGCGCCGTGTCCTGCTGGACAATCTGATGATCGTCTTCCTGCTGGCCGCGCTGTTCCAGATGCTCGGCTATCAGCGCAAGCTGTCACATTATCTGACCAGCGCGATCTTCTTCGCGCTGGCCGTGCTGACCAAAGGCGCGGCGCTGTACTTCCTGCCTGCGTTCATCTACGGCATCCGCACCAACGCAGACCCGCATCACAAACGCTTTGCCCTCAATCTGTGGCTGGCGGTCGCCCTGATGCTGATCTCGTTCTATCCGCTGTATGCACAGATGAAACAGGAACTCATGCCGCAGGGCTGGTTCCTTGGCGGCGATTTCGAACATGTCAGCCTGCTGGAAAGCGTCACCGATCGCGGTGTCGATAATGGGCGCTTCCTGAATATGGCGAATGGGCTTGAAGGCACATTCGACCTGTGGACCAATCTGGAACACATCACGGCGGACCCGGTCATCCTGCTGGGCGGCCTGGCGAGCTTCGCCTTTGCCTTCATCTTTGCCATCGATAACCGGCTGCTGCGGACCGTGGTCGCGATGACGATCTGCGCGTTTATCTTCATCCTGTTCGGCGGCACGGTCTTCGATTCGCACGCCGTGCTGCTGCTGCCGCTGTTCGCCATCATGATCGGCGCGGTGACAGGGGCTTTCAGTAAGCTGGTCGGGCGCATCTTCCCATTAGGCATTGTGCGGCTGGGCATCAAGGTCATCGTAGCGATTGCCCTGCTCTATCCGTTCTGGATTTACTACTCCAACCGGCTTGAGGTCTATACGATGGATCAGGTCACGGGACAGCTTCGGGCCATCGAGTGGCTGCAGAAGAATATCCCCGAAGACGCGGTCATCGTGACGGATAACTTCGCCTTCGTCGATCTGCGCGAGACACACCCGAACACCGAAGATTACTTCAAGGTCGAAACCGACCCGCAGATCCGCGACCTGAAGCTGAAGCGCGATGTCTGTGCGATTGATTATGTGGTTACCACACCGCAGGTCCTGGCCGATGTCAGTACATTTAATATGGAATTCATGAAGCCGGTGCTGGACAATTCTGAGGTCCTGATCACCTATGCCAATAACGGCTGGCCGGTTGAAATCCGACAGGTGAGAAAGACCAACTGTGCGCAAACGGTGCAGGGTAATGAGGATGCTTCCTAGGGCGTGTTGACATTTACAAAAATCGCTCATGTGCAGGGGCGATGGATGATGCTGCGCATCACACGTCATCGCCCGCTGGTTGCTTAACCGCTGCGGGCGGACACGGCGATACATCGCGGGTCCGCCCCTACACAAAACCGGCTTGCAGAGGCGCATTATGATCGAAACGTCAACAGAACCCAGACAGGCGGAGACAGCGCACCCTTTATACCCGTCGTGATGCACGTTCGGATAGACTGGGTATAAAGTGACACGCGATCATGTTCAAGGAGCGCCGGAAAATGACACATCGAAACTACCGCACCATCTCAACCCTGACCACAACCCTGATTTCAATCCTGATCCTGCTGACTGCTCTGGGCGGGCTTTCCGCCCAGAGTGAGACCACACCAGAGCCGACAGCGCCATCCGAATCATCCGAGCCAGCAGCGCCAACAGCGACTCCGCCTTCAGGACAGTA
>CAYNDH010000212.1:0-7083 GCA_964395665.1 uncultured Anaerolineaceae bacterium | reverse complement strand
CACCCAGTACACGCCCGTCAATGTGATAAGTTAAGGTAAAGCCCTGATGAAAATGAATTTACGCCCACGTTTTATGATCTTTCTGACACTGATGCTGCTGTTGAGCGGCGGCATTGTGGCACAGGAAGCACAGGAACCTGTAACACTCCGTATGACATGGTGGGGCAGTGAAACACGCCATGAGCGGACGAGGCAGGTGATTGAATTGTTTGAAGCGGAATATCCATGGATTACCGTGGTCAGTGAGCCGATCTCGGCCTTTAATGATTACTGGATCGCACTCGATGCGCAGGCGGCGGCAGGCAATCTGCCAGATATCGTTCAGCACGATTATTCACGGCTGGAACTCTGGGCAGATAATGACTGGCTGCTGCCGCTGGATGATCTGGTTGCCGATGGCATCATCAATTTTTCCAATGTATCTGAAGCAAATATCCAGGGCGGGATCGTCGATGCGGCCCTGTATGCCGTCAGCATGGGGACCAATTCATTCGGTGTGATGATCGACGTTGACGCCTTTGAAACTGCCGGAATTCCCCTGCCGGAACAGGACTGGACATGGGATGATTTTGAATCCATCTGTATGGAGCTTCACGAAAAGCTGGACCGGTGGTGCATCGGCGGCAATCTGGATAACGATCATGGCATGGCTTCCCTGATGCTGGGGTACGGGGAATGGTTCTATGCTCCTGATCATCAATCGCTGGGTTACACCGATGACCAGCCGCTGATCGATTTCCTGAATATGCAGCTTCGGCTGCAGAAGGCGGGTGCAGTCCCGAACCGGGCTGACCAGATTCAGATTGAAGGGACAGCCGACGATGAACCGATTATCTCCGGGGATACGGTGATGGCGGCCATCTGGAGCAATCAGCTTGTTTCCATCTGGAATGCTGCCGATGAAGATCGTCGTTTTATCATGACGCACATGCCGCGCCCTGCGGATGGCTGCTGCTCGGAGAATTACGTCAAGCCGTCCCAGTTCCTGTCGATCAGTGCCAATTCAGAACACCCCGAAGCAGCGGCGCTGTTGATCGACTTCTTCACGAATTCGCTTGAGGCAAACCGCATCCTGCTGGCGGAGCGCGGCGTTCCAATTTCGAGCGCGGTGCAGGCAGACCTTGCAGATTACGTTTCACCTGCACAGGTCGAGATGTTCGAGTTCCTTAGCCGTGTCGAGAAAGACGGCAGCCCGCTGCCACCGCCTGATCCTGCGCTGCACGGCACTATCCGTGACACCCTGATTTCCCCCATTCTCCGGGATGCCGTCCTGTTTGAGGAAATTTCACCTGAAGAGGCCACCGCAATTTTCCGGGAAGAGGTCAACGCACTGCTGTCCGCGCAGTAAGGCCCCGTGAGTGCAGATCACACCTGTGATCTGAACAGCATCGCCGGTTTTCGTGCCGGACTTTGGCAGCATATGTAAACGAAAGACCTCTGGCCTGGCCTGTGTGTGAATAACAGGCGAGCCAGAGGTCTTTCTGTGTCGGCTAAGGTCTGCCCTGTAGCATCAGATCAGATCCAGACAATCGACTGCAAAGGCGAACACTTCCTCAATAGACGGTGCAGGCGGCGCATCATCCCCAACCCCTGCGTCTGCCAGATACTGCCGCGTCTGTGAGCGCAGATGCCGCAGTGTGTACGACGGCGTCATCTGCCCCGCGATATAAAAGGCATCAAGCCCGCTGATGAGCTTTGCCGCCTGCGTGGTATGGCCGTTACACGCCAGCGCCGCGCTGATGTGTTCAATCCCCACCGCCAGCAGATAAAGATCCAGATGATCGGTGGACAGCCAGCCGCCGTAAGCCTCTCGATAAAGCTGACGGGCCAGCGCAATCTTCCCGGACTGCCACGTCAGCATCGCCTGTCCGCGCTTAACGAGCAGTCGGGGTATCGGCGTGTCAATCTGATCAGCGATCTGTGCAGCCTCTGCATAATAGCTTGCGGCCTGATCATACTGTTCCAGACAGTACAGAAGATCGGCGGCTTCGATCAGGCTCACAGCCGCCGGTGGATAATCCCTCATCTCGACGCCGACTGCCGCTGACTCTGCGAAGGTTTTCAGGGCAAGTTCAATCTGATGTGTATCACGGTAGGCACTTCCCAGATTATTCAGATAAGTTGGCTCGGTGATCCGCATGTTCAGCCTGCGGATGGTGGCTAATCCGTCATGGAGAACGACGATTGCTTCTTCCGGCTGCCCTAAATGCAGCAGATGATTGCCGAGATTGCACAGAATATCGCCGACCAGAGCATCATCACCAGTCGCACGCGCCAGTGTAAGGCTTTCGCGGGTCATCTTCATCCCGTCAGCGATCTCCGACTGATGCACGGCCAGGCAGAACAGCATAAATGCCATGCCGTGCTGATCGTCTAAGGCCCGATAGCGCTCCAGGGCTTCTTCATGCCATGCTCTCGCCTGAAGATAATCGCCCGAACCAAACATCAGATGCCCGGTGGCGGCCAGTACATCAGCATGAAGCTGCGGCGGGAACTGATCGCGATGTGCCAGCACGTGGGCGAGTTGTGGCAGTACCTTCCGGAAATAGCCGCTGCGATACAGCCGCAGTCCGAGCGCCGCAATGATGCGTGCCATTGACTCGATCCCGTCTTCCCGCCCGGACTCAAGGAAGGCCAGCGCACCATGCAGATTGTCGCGTTCGGCTTCCAACCGTTCCAGCCACAGCGCCTGTTCGCTGGTTCGTGTCCCCGCTTCGACCGCTTCAGCAAACCGGACGAAATAAGCGGCATGGGCGGATTGTATCTCGGGCTGGTGGCCGGTCTCCACCAGTTTCTCTGACGCGTGCTGGCGGATCGTTTCGAGCATCGAACAGCGGCTCTGCGCTTCATTCATCGGATAAACAAGGCTTTTCTCGATCAGCGCCGGAAGGTGAGCCGCCGCGCCGCCGCAGACCGCCTCAACCGCTTCCACCGTGAAGCCATTGATGAACACCGACAGCCGCCCATACAGCCCCTGCTCTTCGGCACTCAATAAGGTATAACTCCACTCGATCGCGCCGCGCATCGTCCGCTGGCGCTCCGGCAGATTGCGGAACCGGCTCTGCAAAAGCTGAAGGCTCGAATCCAGCCCGGTGAGGATCTCGTTCAGCCCGATACTGCGCACATGCATCGCCGCCAGTTCCAGTGCCAGCGGCAGGCCTTCCAGCCGGTCACAGATCCTGCGGATGAGGTCGGGATTGGCGTCGGTATCCACCCACGCGCTGATAAACTGCGTGAACAGCGTGACCGCTTCACTCTGTGTCATCACCGGCACCGGATACACATATTCGCCATACAGATCCAGCGGTTCGCGGCTGCTCACCAGCACCCGCAGATCAGGCGCCACGCGCAGCAGATCATCCAGCAGCAGACCGGCTTCCAGCACATGCTCGAAATTATCCAGCACCAGCAGCATCCGCTTCCTGCGCAGGAAGTCCTTCAGTGTATCGGTGATCGTATGACTGCCCGCCTCTTTGACCGACAGCACCCGTGCGATCGCATCCGCCACCTGGTCGGCACTTCGCAGCGGCGCAAGCTCGATGAAGAAGACGCCGTCCGGATAGTCATACAGAAGCTGACCGGCGACATGCAGCGAAAGCCGCGTTTTCCCCACACCGCCCGCCCCGGTCAGGGTGAGCAGCCGCGCCGTCTTCAACAGTTTCAGGACTTCGGCGGTCACTTCCTGCCGCCCGACAAACGGAGTCAGCGGGGCTGGCAGATGATAGGACGCTTCTACCACCGTCCGCATGATGGTGGTCGTTGTGAGCGATCTCGGCGTGAAGGCTGTCTTGTGGCGGGTGGCGCTGACCGGCGCAGTGGACACCAGACGACCGTCAGCGATCTGCTCGTACAGGTTCAGCGTCTCCGCTTCCGGCTCGACTCCCAGTTCATCATGGATCACGCGCTGGCACGCTTCGAACTGCTTCAGGGCGGCGCTGCGATCCCCGGACAGGGCCAGCAGGCGCATTAACTGCCGATAGCTTTCCTCACGCAGCGGTTCCACAGTCAGCAGGCGTTGGGCATGGCGAATCCCCAGCGCGTAATTGTGCGTTTCAAGGCACAGGCCGACCAGTGTATCTGCCGCCTGTATAAACTGTGTCCGCAGGCTCATGCGCTGCTGCTGCTGCCAGTTTTCGAACTGTTCGGAGTCCGACACATACAGGTCGGACAGAAAATCGCCTGTATACCATTCGGTGAGCTGTTCCAACTGCTGGGTCTGGGGCCGCGAAAGCTGTTTTTCCCGCTGAAATGCCCCCCGAAGCACGCGCCATGTCTCTTCGAAGAGATTGGCATCGACCCATGCATCGACTTCAACCGTGCTTCGCGTGATCTCGACCTGACCGGCGGCGGCTTCCCGCAGTTTCATCAGCGCCATTCGCAGGTTGCCATTGGCGCGTTCCTGCGTCTGATCGGTCCAGAACATCTCGGCCAGCGTATCGCGGCGCAGTGGGCGCTGCAAACAGGCCGCGTAAACCAGAATGCCCTTGGCCTTTTGTGGAAGTGAATCGGTGATCGTCTGGTCTGATACCTGAACGCAGAAATTTCCAAAGGTTGTAAGAAGCAGTGATGCAGACACCCGGATATTTCCCCTGATTTTGCAGAAAATGTTTCGGCCATTCTAGCACAGGGGAGCGGTGTAGAATCCTTGTGAATGTCGGCTGTACGCGTGGAATAGGCCAATGGTCAGGGGGATAAATGGTGGACACCGCATTGGGTGTGCGGGGGATTATAGGGACATGCGACGGCATGTCCGCCCCCATCCCTGCATGCTTGACGCTGCTTCGCACCGGCGCATGCTTTCCCTTCCCCCACTCGGCACAACAAGTTGTGCGCTCCGAGGGAAACGGGAAAAACAGGTCACGGTGGTGGATTCCCCTCTCCGGGCGGAGAGGGGCTAGGGGTGAGGTGAACTTTTAAGGGTAAGACGAGCGCCGATCTTACGCCATGAAATGACTGCGGAAGAACACCAGCGGCTGGACATCATCCGCGCCCATGCGGATATCGGTCACGCGCCCGATCACGATATGATGATCGCCTGCCGGATAGATCTCGTGCGGGACACACTCCATTGACGCCAGCGTATCACCCAGATGCAGGCCGCCGGTGCTGCTGACCGACCAGTTCACATTGGCGAACTTGTCCGCATCTCTCGAAGCGAACTGCATCCCGAGCGACTGCTGTTCAGAGGTCAGCAGATTGATGACGAATGTCGCACCGGACTGGAACACCGGGATCGTCCGTGAGGCGTTGTTCACGCAGACCAGCACCAGCGGCGGCTCGACTGACACACATGTGACCGCCGTCGCCGTGAAGCCCATGCGTACCTGCTGCTGATCGATCATCGTGATAACGCTGGTGCCAGCGGCCAGGCTGCTGTAAACCTGCTTTAACTGTTTGTGATCCAGTTCCGGCAGCAGTGTTTCTGTCAGCAGTGTTTCTGTCAGCAGTGTTTCCGTCAGTGTAGAAGCCTGTGTACCTGCCTGTATATTCGTTTGTACGTTCGTTTGCGTTTGCGTATTCGTCATCATGTCTGTCATTCACCTTTCGCGGAGGATGGGCGTGTGCTCGGTCTGGTCGGTGCGGGACTTATACAACGGCGTAAGCGTTCAGCATTTTCTCGGCTTCCGCCGGATCAGCCAGCCACGGGAAGAGGGTGCGCGGATCGTTAAACCCGTTCACGAAGCGGTGCGCCACTTCCGGGATGCTGGCTGCTGCGCCAAGGATCGCCTGAATATGCGGCGGGGGCGGCATCAGCATGGCATTGGTCCAGCCGGTCACCCACTGCGCGTATTCCCAGTAGATGTCGAAGGTTTCCTGCATCCAGTCGGCGTCAAAGCTGCCATAGCGGTTTTCAAGAATGCGATCCAGATAGACTGCCGCGCACTTGGCCGCATTGTTCGATCCCTGACCGGTGATCGGATCGTTTAGAACCGCCACATCGCCCATGCCCAGCACCTTCCTGCCAGATGGCAGTGTCCCCACCGGGAACTTGACGGTCGGCGTCAGCCTGCCGCGCAGCACGGCGTTGCTATCCGTCAGCTCTGCATTGCGACAGCGTGCTGCTTCCCACGGCAGGAAGGTCTCCAGCAGTTCCAGCGTCCGGGTGAAATGTTCTTCCGGCGTAGTCACATCGCCAAAGCAGTCCAGCTTCCCGCCGGGGATCGCTTCCACCAGCAGGAAGTGACACGGGCCGGTGCTGGTGATGCCGTTCATGATGAAGATCTCGCCCTCACCGGGGATGATATTGAAGGCCACCGCGTTAAATGGCGTGGTCACATCGACACCACGCAGGCAGCTTAACGCCAGCACGCGCTGCGGTGTGTTATACGGAGAGCGGCTCTCATCCCGTGCGAAAAGCTGCCCGATTGCGCCCTTGCCGGATGCCACAATCGTCAGATCGCCGTCCATCGCTTCAAGGTCCGCCACATCGACTGCCTTGATGACCAGTTCACCACCCAGCGCTTCGAACAGGTGCATCCATTCCGGGATCTTGATGCGCTGATCGACCGATTGTGCCGACTGATTCAGGTGTGCGCCCCAGCCCAGACCTAACTGTCCATCCGGCGCGGCGATGCGCAGCATGATGCCTTCGATCTCCGGCGCACTGTCATCCCACAGATTGAGGTTCAGGGCACGTTCGGTTTCCAGCGCGGCATCAAACATGCACTGGGTGGACATCACCGGGCCATAATAGATCTGCTCTGCCGTGCGGTCGCTGTACAGCGTGACCTCACAGCCATTTTTCAGCAAGCCCAGCGCGAGCTGAAGTCCGGACTGTCCTGCGCCTACAATATTCACCTTCATGGTCTGCCCTTTCGTGTCTGTCATCTTCGGAGTGTGATTTTGGTCAATGGATCGGGGCATATTTGCGGCCCCGGCCTGATCTGATAACCTCACATTACCGGCGCAGCGTCAATTGATCGTCAATCGACCGTCAAAGGGCATTCTTATCGGGGAATTTTTGCAGAATTTTTATGATTTCAAGGGGATCACACGGGCGGCGGGGATTTCCTGCGGGCCGGAGAAATCTGGCGCGGACAGGGCGCCATTGCAGGCAATGCGGCCCTGTCCCTACATTCGACG
>CAYNDH010000211.1:0-7171 GCA_964395665.1 uncultured Anaerolineaceae bacterium | reverse complement strand
CGCCCTGTCCGCCGTAAATATCTCAACCGAAAATTAAATACCTACCCCTGAAAGGAATAGACTCCCCGTTTCAGCTTCAGTTCTCAATACGCATAGAGAAGCGCTTCTGCTCCGGAGGTATAAAAATAATCCCCTGTTGCCCGGTTTTGACGAATGCGTGTCACACTGTACGCCTGATGCTGACTCTCGCTATACTCGGCGTGCTAAAGTATCTGATCTGATTTATCCTGACCGTCCGGAATATCAACGCCTGTGGAACCTATCCTGACCTCTGACAGCCCATCCGATTTCACCCTGCGTCTGCTGACACGCTGTACCGCCCTGATCGCTCTCGTGCTGGCGGGCATGGGCGCATGGACGCTCACCCAAACAACCGACCGCACGGCGCTGGCCCGTGGTCTGCTGTGGCTGGCGGCATCCATCCCGATGTTCTGGGCGACGCTGGCCCTGTTGAGCGGCCCACAGCCGGACGATGCCTTCGATGATCCCAGTTTGCTGCCGGATGCCAACCCTGATGAGATCACCGATCCGCCGTGGCGCTGGTGGCATGGGCTGGCGGTGATCGTCGGCGCGGTGCTGATGATCTTCATGGGTGACATCAGTGCGCGGCTGCTGATGGTCGAGAACTGGCTGCCCTTCAGTGAGCATTTTCAGTTCGGACTGATGGTTGCTGGCAGTGTGCTGATCGCGTGGGGGCTGGCCGGCGGATTCCGCTGGCGCTGGGGCGGCGGTCGTATCATGTGGCGCTTTCGGTGGCGCGACCGTCCGCAGGGCTTCTGGCTTGACCTGACGCTGATGCTTGGCCTGCTGATCGCCGCGCTGCTGCTGCGTGTCGTCGACATGGAACGCACGATCCCCGGTTTTATCGATGAAGTCAGCTTTACGGAGCCGGTCCCGGCCTTCGATTTTATCGACGACGTGCGCCTGATGCAGCCGATTAACTCGGTTGCGGCCTTTCCCCGGCTGTATGTCTACTGGCAGTGGATCAGCATCAAACTGATCGGGCAGGACCTGAATGGGCTGCGACTGCCGTCTGCCATTCTCGGCGGGCTGACTGTCCCGGCGCTGTACTGGCTGTGTAAACATCTCTTCGACCGGCGCACGGCTTTCGCTGCTGCGCTGGTACTGGCGGCACTGCCGGTTCATCTCCAGTTGAGCCGGGTGGGGATGAACAATGTCGCCGATCCGCTGTTCGGGACGCTGGCATTTGCCTTTGTCGCACGCGGTCTGCGTTATGGTGGCCGGACGAATTACGCGCTGGCCGGTGTGATGCTCGGCTGGACGCAGTTCTTCCATGAGGCGGGACGGCTGACACTGCCGGTGATCATGCTGGCGTGGCTGACCGGCCTCTGGCTGTGGACAGATTGGTACCGGTATCAGCATCGGAGACGGCGCGGACAGCTCGGCGCACGCTTCCAACTGGTCGTTATCGCCGCCCTGCTGACAGCTATCCCTTACTATTACACGCTGATCCTCACTGGCGAAACCTTCGCCGCACGGGTGGGGGATGTCGGACTCCGGGCAGAATACTGGCAGTCACAGGCGGGGCTGCACACCCTGCTGGAAGGCATCGCCCTGCGGACACAGGGCGTCCTGACGCGGCTGCTCCACATCCCGGAGCGCGTCCTGTACTACAGCGGCCCTACACCGTATATCCACTATCTGCTGATCCCGTTTCTGGTACTGGGGCTGGCCTATGCCCTGTGGCGCTGGTCTCGCCCCGGCGGATCGCTGGTGCTGCTGTGGACCTTTCTGCCGCTCGGCGGGATCATCGTCGTGCTGGCAGAGGTGATGTCCCCGCGCATTATCGCCTTTGCCCCTGCGCTGGCGATCCTGATCGGGCTGGGTATTGTCCACATCACACGGGCGCTGTTCGCACCGGCTGCGGTAGCCGCTGTCCCGCTGGATGCTGGCTCACTGGCCGGCCTCACTATCGCGGCCCAGCGGATCACGGCGCGTTGGTCGGTGGCCGTCGTCGTGCTGACGCTGGCCCTGTCGATCACGATGTCGGTCTATTATTTCGGCACACATCTGCCCACCTTCCGCCGCCAGATTTACACCGTCCAGCCGTGGCAGCAGTTCATCTTCGATGCGCGTACCCTGCCGCCAGATGCCGAGATCCATACCATCAGCCAGCCGCGCTTCGATGAGTCCTATCTGTATCAGGTGTTTCAGTATCTCGGCAGTGGTCAGCAGCGGATCATGACGCACACACCGGCGGACATCTCCGCCGAACTGCTGGCCGTGCTGCCGCGCACCCGTCCGCAGGTCTTTCTCGTCCAGATGCCTGGTGGTGACATGCTCGACACGCAGCTTCGCGCCGTCTTTCCGGAGATCAACGGCCCGCTGATCTCCACCGAACCACGTCCCGCGCCAACATGGTTTAATGTGTACGTGGTGCCGCCCGTGTCAGATGCACCCGCCACACCATGATCTGATAAGACCATTCCCCGTGCTGGAATTGACACCGGTGGGGATGAACTTAAAATAGCAGGTATAAGTTGTGTTTGCGACCCCAGGCGACTGTATGTCCACATTCTGCCGAGATGACCTGCCCACAACAGTCAGCCAGCCACCTGAAACCGGCTGATAACACCCTGTCACCCGCCGGTTCAGCCGTTCAACCCGTTCAACCCGTTCAATTAAATAACCTGTTCATCTGCTCAAAAGTGAAAACTGACCATGAATTTATCTGTCTGGCTGCGCGTCTTTCGCGTGAGGTTTGGGCTGGCCGCTGCCTTCTGGATTTTTGCTGAAGGCGTCCTGCTGGCGGCAGCGATGCCGCTCGTCCCGATTTTGCTGTCAACCCACATCGGGCTTGATAAGAACGAAGTGACGATCTACTTCCTGATGACCACGCTGCTGGGGATTGTGGTGACACTCGGCACGGGTTTTCTATCCGATGGCGCGATTGCCCGTTATAAGCTGGTCGGTGTGGGCGGGCTGATCGCCGCTGTCGGTTATTTCGGCATCGCGCAGGCGACACAGCCGACTCACGCCTATATCGCAGGCGGGCTGATGATCGGCCTTAGCGTCCTGTTTCCGCAGTTGTTCGCCGTTGCGAAAGCGGGTGTCGTCGCGGATTGGAGCCACGCAGATCAGACCACCGGCATCACCGCCCTGCGTACCTTCTTCTCGCTGGGATACGTCCTGGGAACGGCACTTGGGAGCGCACTGGTCCGCGTGGTGGATATTCAGATCGTGTTTATGCTGCTGGGTGGTGCAGTCGTCGGCCTGACGATCGGGTCAGCGCTGTTCCTCATTCAGATCGAGCGGTATATCGCAGACCGGGCTGTCGGAGACGATAGTGCTGAAACGGACGCGCACGAGAAGCCGAAAAGAAACCAGCCGATTTCACTGCCATACACGGCGATGATCGTGCCGCTGCTGGCGCTGATCGTCCTGCGTGGGGCGGACAGCACGCGCGGTGTGTATCTCTCGCTGGTGATGCTCCAGCTTTTCAACGATGCCGGTATTGGCCCGATGATGTTCGGCATTACCGCCGCCGCTGAACTGATCACGATGGCGATGGTCAGCGAACTGGCCGGTCGCATCGGTGAGCGGGACGCTATCGCCGTCGGTGCGCTGTTCGGTGCGGTTTATTTTATCGTGCTGTCGTTCAGCCAGTCACTGCCGCTGCTGTACTTCATGCACATCATCTATGCGGTATTTGTCGCGGCGCTGCTCGGTGTCGCCATGGCATACGTCCAGCGGATGGTCTCCGCCCGCGCTGGATTAGGGGGATCGCTTTATCTGGCGGTGTTCAATATCGGCTCACTGGTCGGTATTCTGTCGCCGCTGCTGGTCACCGGCTACAGTCAGGAGATCTTCATCATCCCGGCGATTCTGTGTGTGGTTGGCGCACTGATGCTGCACTTCGGAGATCGCACGGCGCAGGTCGAACAGCGTATCCATGATGCCCGTCTGCGTGAGGCCGCTCTTGAAGCCGCGATCCGTGATGCAGGGGTGGCATCCGCTGTCATTCAACCCACGTCAGCAGCCGCTGCTACGCCAGCGACCGCTACCACGTCAGCAGAGGCGCAGAGGAATCCTTTTTAGGCGGTGCTTTCCAGTACCCTTCCAGCCAGTTGAGCAGTGCGCGGGCGACATCAGGTGTCATGCGCACTGCCGCCTCAAAATTGCGCGGCGAAAAGGCATAGATATTGAAGAAATAGCGGCGGCCCACACAGATCAGGTAATCCTGTTCCCAGCGGGTTTGCCCCCACAGAAACGCCAGACCGCCTTCCTTACGGCGCATCAGTTCCAGCCAGCGTGCCCGCTCGGTATCAGCCAGATGATCGAACGTAAACCGCAGCGTCAGCATGGAGCCATAAGTCACCGAGATCTGCATCTGCTTGGTCTGGCCGTCAACATCGATGATCATCTGGCCGGAGCCATCCTGTGAGGCGAGCGTAGCGACACCGCGCTTCGATTTTGATCCCATACTGCGAAAATGAATGGTGGACATCATCTTGGCATGCGGGAAGCGCTGCGACAGTTCAGCATCCAGATCAATTTCGCCGTCGAAGAAGCGCTGAAGCGTCCATGGTGTATGATCACTGGTCACCGGCTCTGGCGCAGGATCTTCAATGCGGGTCAGGACTTCGATCACCCGGCGGATGGTCGGCGCATCTGGCCGCTGGGTCCGCATCAGGGCGGCGGAAATCTCCGACAGCTCGTCACCCGGCGTTACCGGCAGGCGGTCCACTGAATGGATCGTCTGATCTGCTGATGAGGCCGAAGGCATATCATCGGTGGCGGACTGTGGTGAATGCTGTGGGTGCTGGTCAGTCTGATTCATGGGACTCAGGTAAAGTTTGGTTAAAAGTTTCGTCTATTATACTGCCCAAAAATTGCAATTAGTGTAAATATCGGTGAATATTCCAGATATGCACGAGTAATTTGCATCAGATGGGCGGAAATCTCGTATAGAGAGTGTACCGAAGTGCCGGATGATGCAAGCTGCTGCATCACACCGAACGTCGCCTGATGATTTTCAGACACAAGCGTAGCAGTGTTTACATAGATTTGACATACTGCTAGTCTGATTCTCATACATACCACGTATAATCATTCGATTATCTTTAGATTAGGTAAAAGACCGTATGTTCCCCAACAACCAAGATCAACCGCCGAATAACAAACATCCTAATACGGACCCCAATCGACAGCCTCCGACACCTCCACAGATGCCGCAGGACTGGCGGCGGTGGATTCTTCCGGCCATGGCGCTGGTGCTGATTGTGTGGCTCTTTGTAAACATTCCCAATATGTACAGCGGCATGAGCAATCCTGAAGCACGCATCAGCTACACTGAGCTGTTCAATCAGGCTCAAGCCGGAAATGTCGAACGTATCGAGATCATTGACCAGAACGCACGTGGGACCTTCCGGGAAGTGACCACCGTTACCAGTCGTGATAACGACCAGCGGGTACAGATCCGCAGTTTCAGCACCACCCTGCTGCCGGAAGGGAATGAAACGCTGCTGAACATTCTCCAGGAGAGCGGCGCGGATATTGTCCCGGAAATGGCAGATCCGAATATCGGGCTGTTCCTGCTCGCAAATATCCTGCCGATTCTGCTGCTGGTCGGCCTGCTGATCTGGTTCACACGCCGCGCACAGCGTCAGATGGGCGGTGCGCTCAACTTCGGGCGCACGCAGGCCCGCGAATATATCATCGAGCGTCCACAGGTGACCTTCGAGGATGTCGCCGGCCAGGATGCCGCCAAGAGTGAACTGAAGGAAATCGTCGATTTCCTGAAGGAACCGGATAAATATATCGCGCTGGGCGCACGCATCCCGCGTGGTGTGCTGCTGGTCGGCCCACCCGGAACCGGTAAGACCCTGCTGGCGCGTGCGGTCGCTGGAGAAGCGAATGTCGCCTTCTTCAGCATCGCCGCATCGGAATTCGTCGAGATGTTCGTCGGTGTCGGTGCATCGCGTGTCCGTGACCTGTTCAAGCGGGCCAAGGATAATGCGCCGAGCATCGTCTTTATTGACGAAATCGACGCGGTTGGCCGCCAGCGTGGTGCTGGTCTTGGCGGCGGTAACGATGAGCGCGAACAGACCCTGAATCAGATGCTGGCTGAAATGGACGGCTTCGATCAGACTGAAAGTGTGATCGTGATGGCCGCGACCAATCGCCCTGACGTGCTGGACCCGGCGCTGCTGCGTCCCGGACGCTTTGACCGTCAGGTGACGGTGGCGCTGCCGGATAAGCGGGGCCGTCTGGACATCCTCAAGATCCACACCCGTGGCAAGCCGCTGGACAGCACCGTGAATCTGGATGATGTCGCCAAGACGACGATTGGCTTCTCCGGCGCGGATCTCTCCAACCTTGCCAATGAAGCTGCGCTGACCGCTGCCCGTCGCAATGTCAAGCGCATCAGCGCCCGCGATTTCGCGGACGCCTTCGACCGCATCGTGCTGGGGGCTGAAAGCCCGCCGCTGTCTGATGCGAACGAGCGCCGTCTGGTGGCCTACCATGAAGCTGGTCACGCGCTGACCGCCGCCCTGACGCCCGATGCTGACCCGGTCTATAAGGTCACGATCGTGCCGCGTGGGCAGGCGCTGGGTGTGATGACGCAGCTTCCCGATACCGACCGGCGCAATTACTCCGAGCGCTGGCTGTGGGGGCGCATGATGGTCGCATTGGGTGGCCGTGCTGCCGAGCAGGTGCATTTCAATGAGGTGACGACCGGCGCCGAGAACGATCTGCGCCAGGTGACGGGCCTTGCGCGGCGGATGGTGGCACAGTTCGGCATGAGTAAGGAAATCGGCCCGCTGAATTTCGGTGACGACGAGCGTCAGCCGTTCCTTGGCTACTCACTGTCACAGGGGCGCAGCTACAGTGAAGCAACCGCCGCCAAAATCGACTCCGAAGTTCGCAAGATGGTCGATACGGCTTATGATCAGGTGCTGACATTGCTCTCGGATAATCGAGACAAGCTCGATCTGCTGGCTGAAGCGCTGATGACCAATGAAGTCATCAACAAGGATCAGATGTTCGCGATCCTTGGCCTTGAGCCAAAGCCGCAGGGTGAGGTCAGTGTGACACCGCCCAACACGCAGTCCGAAGCCCCGGTCAGCAACGTGACTCATCACGAAACCGAGTAAATCAGATCAAAAAACGGGATGGTTTCGGCCATCCCGTTTTTGATTCCTGTATT
>CAYNDH010000210.1:0-7173 GCA_964395665.1 uncultured Anaerolineaceae bacterium | reverse complement strand
GCGGTGGCCGTCGGCGTGGATGATGGTGTGAACGTGTGAGTCGGCGTATACGTGCTGGACGGCGTATACGTGTCGGTCGGCAGCGGCGTGATGGTCGCGGTATCCGTCGCGGTCGCGGTCAGGGTGTGCGTCGGTGTGTCTGACGGCGTCAGGGTGGGTGTATGCGTCGCGGTTGCGGTATGCGTCGCGCTTGGCGTCAGCGTGTGGGTGGCTGTCGCGCTGGCAGTGGGGGAAGCGGTCGGCGTCTCGGTCGGCTGCGGTGTCTCGGTCTCGGTCGATGTAGGGGTTGGCGTATCAGTCGCGGCGGCGATGGCCGTTGTGGTCAGATCGCGGATGATGATGCGCTGGTTGGCGCTCTCGGTGGCGGTGGCATCGGTGATCGCGTTCGCCGTGCCGGTCTGATAGAACACGATCTCGGCGCTGCGGGTGGCCGTCATCTCCGTGATGCGCAGGGCGACAGTGGTCGGATTGGCAGCCAGCAGGCGCTCATTTTCGCGCTGCGCCTGCGCCAGTAAGAAGAACAGCACGGCCAGCAGAATCAGGCTGGCAGCGAGATTCAGCAGGATACGCCGCCGGCTGTCCGGGTTAATTCTGGGCAGCGACAGCTTCAGCGGTGTGCCCTGTCCGGCACGTCGGCCACGTTTACGGCTCAGCAGGGCGCTGGCTTCGCGTCGTGCATCGGGTGTGAGGTCTGGCAGGTTGAGGAACTGCTCGACCAGTTCCAGCGCAGCAGCGTGTGTCTCTTCACGCTCGGCGAAATCATGCAGATTCTGCACCAGAATCGACTGTGTGTCAGCGGGTATGGGCTGGGTATGATCGCTGGCGAGATAGCGGCTGATCCCGGCCAGCGCAGCGGACCAGTCCGGTAGTGGGACCTGCGGCAGGCGGACGGCCTCATCCGGCAGGGTTTCCAGCGCTTCACGGATCAGGCGGAGCTGGTTGACCTGATGCCGCCGAAAATCAAAGACTGCGGTGAATTCGGGCAGATCGTCGTGATTGAACGCAGATAACTGCACGCCGAAGATCGGCTTCTCAAGGTTGAGCGCGTACTGATATTCCAGCATCCGCGCTTCAGAGTCCAGCGTGTGGCGGGTCAGCGTGAAGATAAAGACATCCGCCGTGCGAATCTGCTCCAGCATCGCCTTCCATTGGATGTTGCCAGCCGTGGATTTGTCCTCGAACTGGACCAGTGCGCCCAATGATCTCAGGTTGTCGGCCAGTGTCTTCGCCAGCGCATCATCAGCGGAAGAATAGCTTATAAAGATGACTCGCGTGTAATTCATCCGTTGCCTTTGACCCGTCTGTCATGCAGTGCCGTTATGGTGTGATCCGGGCTGATGCAGTGCGCCGCCGTCCCATGATGCGGACGACCATCACTGCCTGAATCGTCAGTCATTTCTACCGTGCAGGATTGTACAGTCTGTTGTGTGGGCTGGCGAATCTCTGACGACAGCAGCATCTGCTACTTCAGCCGGTTTGCAGGGGATGGGCGTGTCATCAGCGACCATAACGGCGTTGTCATTGAGGTGCGGTAGACAGCCCGTGGACCTATCGCGGTCACAGCCGGAAAATTGATTTCCTTAACGCCGGTGCGGTCGGATTTTATTTATAATTAACACTAAGTGGAAGGGGCGGAAGTTCATCCGATCACCTGATTACAGACACAGACCGCTGTAAGTGCGGAAAGACCATGGGATTATCTGTACAAAACGAGCCGCTGGAATATTACCTTGAGCGGATCGCGGTACTCGAAACTGAACTCGATGAGATGACCGTCGCGCTCTCGCAGGCGTGGGATCAGCTCGTGCCATTTCTTCAGGCCGCGCCAGAGCATACGATCACGGGCACGATCCCTGACCTGACTCCGATCATCCACGCGGTGATGGCGGCGGCAGATGCGGAGTATGGGGCGATCTGTCTGTTTGACGGCGAGTGGAGCAGCGTACCGGATACCCTCACGCTGTCCGCAGTGCGTCAGGCTTACATTCGCGATGAACTGCGCGAAGGGCTGACGTTACAGTGGGATGAACCGCTGCCCGATTCGGCAGTGCTGGTTCACTGGGCTTTTGCGCCGATTATCGCCGATCATGAGATCATCGGCAGCATTGGTGTGGGGACGGCACGGGAAGCCCGCAGTTTTACATCAGCCGACCTGCGGATTGTGTCGCGCATGGGGGAGCGTGTCTCCAGCCAGATTGTCGCGGCGCAGTTGGCCTTAAGCCGTCAGCGTGAAGCGCTGGCCGAGCGGGAGATGCAGATCGCCAGCATGATCCAGCGGTCGATTCAGCCGTGTGCGATGCCGGAACTATCCAACCTGCAAATGGCGGCCTACTGGCAGCCTGCCCGCAGTGTCGGCGGCGATGCATGGGGCTGGATGCCCATGGACGATGGCCGCATCGCGTGGTTTTTACTGGATGTCGCCGGAAAAGGGCTGCCCGCTGCGCTGGCCGCCATGTCACTGCATACTGCGCTGCGCATGGGGCTGCGGATGGGCGTTTCGTTCACCGATCTGCTAAGCCTGATCAACGAGCAGTTTTATGGCACCTTCTCCGATACCGATCTGATGGCGACGGTTGCGCTGATCTCGATTGATCCGCAGACCGGCAGGCTTGAACAGGCTAACGCCGGACATCCGCCGACGCTGATCCGGCAGGATGGCGAGTGGCTTCAGTTGATGGCAACGGCGCCGCCGCTCGGCGTGCTGGAAATGCTGAACGTTGAAAAACAGGTGATTACCCTCAAATGTGATGATCTGGTCCTGACCTATACTGACGGGTTCACCGAGATCGAAACCGCCGCCGGTCTGTGGGGGGATCGTGGGATGACAGAGGCGGTTCCAATGACAGAAACCCGGCCATCTGCCGCTGTTCAGTGTATTATTGAAGCGGCTGAACAGGTGTCGGTAACGCCTGAAAACCATGATGATCGAACCCTGATTATTGCGAACCTGATATGATGCCTCACAAGATGGTAACGCTGCCTGCAACCCTGCAAGCGGTTTCCCAATTCACGCAGGAACTGGAGACGTGGTTCGCGCCGCTGCTCGTCTCAACACGGGTGGGTGTGGTCCTTGCCATACAGGAATTGTGCGTCAACATCGTCCAGCACGCCTATCACGGTCATCCGGGGGAGATTCAGATAGAGGTTGAATGGACGCCTCATCAGATCAGATTTCAGTTGATCGATCACGCGCCCCACCAGTTCACGATGCCTGAAGTGATCAACGCGCCTGATCCCTCTGTCCCGCAGGAAAATGGGATGGGCCTGTTTCTGATTCATCAGGTGTTCGATCAGGTGATTTATGAACCGTCTCAAGCGCAGAGCTGCTGGCGTCTGCTGAAGCGGCTTGAGCGGCTGGACTGGCTGGATTCGCAGGATTGGCCGGGCGGACAGGAGCGTCAGACGTGAGTGCAAGAGTCCTTATCGTCGATGATGAGAGCGTCACGCGGCGGCTGGTGACATTTGCCCTGAAATCGATCAATGTTGAGACGATCAGCGCGGGTGATGGTTTGCAGGCGATCCGTTTTGCCGAGCAGCAGCCCTTTGATCTGGCAATTGTGGACATCAACCTGCCGGATATTGACGGCTTTGAGGTGATCGAACGCCTGAAACAGATCGATCACATGCGCGATGTGCCGATGCTGATGTTTACGGCACGCAGCCACCATGACGACGAACTCCGCGCACAGGAAGTAGGCGCAGTCGGCTTCTTTTACAAGCCCTTCAGCACGCAGGATCTGCGGGATCTGGTGCAGCGCTATACCTCTGGTGAGTAGCGATCAATATTCTCCACACTTATCGTGCTCCGCGTGCGGTTATTCGCCGTTTTCGCGCCATTCGTGTTCCAGCCATTCATTGACCAGATCGCGCAGGCTGCCAAGCACATAGGGCTTGGTGATCACCTCATTCACACCGGCCTGAATATAACTGGCACGCTGATCAGGCATGGCACTCGCTGTCAGCGCCAGAATGGGGATGTTACGGTAGGGCGTATCCGATTCGCGGATGTGCTGCGTCGCTTCCAGCCCGGTCATGACCGGCATCTGCATATCCATCAGGATCAGGTCGTATTCCACCTGCTGAAGCTGTTCCAGCGCTTCCAGTCCATTTTCCACAATATCGACTGCAAGGTGATCGCGTGCCAGACCTTCAGCGACCAGCCGCGCATTCAGGGGATAATCTTCGACCAGTAGAATGCGCCGGACGGGTACAGCAGTCTGTTGGCTGTCGCCCGCTTTGGGTGATGATGCCGGACGGGACGCATCGCTTACAGACGCCGCCGCGCTGATCAGGATGTTGTGCAGATCGGACTGGTGAACCGGACGTCTAAGCTGATTAGCCTGTATCTCATCCCCAGCGCCTGCATTGACCAGCGTGATCACACGGCTGTCAGACTGGGTATGGGTCAGGGGGCGAAGCTGTTTGACGGCCAGGCCCGGTATTTGTCCATCCGCATGTGCAGACGCATAGATGAAGATCAGGTCATATGGCACGATGTCGCCGGTATGGGCTTCGGCCAGCAGCAGTGAGACATGATCCCAGCTAAGCGCGGTAATGCCGATGCCGAAGCTCTCAAGCTGCTGTGTGAAGACGTAGCGTGATGTGCGGTCATCATCGATCACCAGAATCCGCAGTTGTTCGAAAGCCTGTTTGTCCACCAGTGCTGACGGGGCCTGTGACGACGCGATGGCGGGCATCGTCAGCGCAAAGCGGAAGGTGCTGCCCTGTCCGACCTGGCTTTCAACTTCGATCTGTCCGCCCATCAGCTCGATCAACTGGTGGGTGATGGAGAGGCCGAGACCGGTGCCGCCGTACTTGCGCGTGACCGAGCTGTCCACCTGATTGAAGCTGTCGAAGATGAACTCAAGGTGTTCCGGGGTGATGCCGATGCCGGTGTCGATCACCTCAAAGCGGATTTTCGCCTGCCCTGCCTGAAAGCCTGCCAGCCGCATTTGCAGCAGCACATAGCCTTCATGGGTGAATTTGACGGCATTCCCCAGCAGATTGGTCAGGACCTGGCGCAGGCGCGTCGGATCGCCTTTCACCTGTGCCGGGACATCCGGCGCGATGTCGATGCGGATGTCAACCGTCGGGTGGCGGCGCTGCATCAGGATCGTGCTGCGGACTTCGCTGGCGATGTCGGCCAGCGTGATGGTTTCGGCTTCCAGCACGACAAAACCTGCGTCCAGCTTGGAGAAATCAAGGATGTCGTTCAGGATATTCAGCAGGCGAGAGGCGCTGTTGAAGGACTCTTCCGCGAATTCGCGCTGTTCGTCATCCAATGGGCTTTCCAGCAGCAGTTCCAGCATCCCCATGACGCCGGTCATCGGCGTGCGGATTTCGTGGCTCATGTTGGCGACAAACTGGCTGCGAACCTGTGCCGTCCGCAGGGCGCTATCGCGTGCTTCGATCAGATCGCGCTGTGTCCGCTGGCGTTCCAGCGCCCGTGCATAGCTTTCTGCAACCAGCCGGAAACTCGCGATCTCTTCCGGCAGCCATGCCCGTGGACAGCGATTCTCCACGCATCCGATGAAGCCTTCAAGCCGTCCATCGGAGTACAACGGCAGCAGCAGCGCACTTTCGACGCCCTGCGGCTCGGAGAAATTTCGTAAATCCTGCGGCAGCGAACTGATGTGATACGGTGCGATGATGCGATCCCGCGTGAGCATCGGCACCAGTGACGGCAGTACGTCGTCCGGCAGGATGCCCTTCAGATTGTCGATTTCTGATTTAATCCCCGGCGCACACCATTCGTGTGTGTTGTCTACCATGCGCTCACCCTCACGGAACCGGAAGACGTAAGCGCGGGAAACATCCAGAAGCGGCCCGACCAGCGCCAGTGCCTGTTGAATGGCGTCGTCGGTATCATCCATTTGCAGAAACAGCCGGATGATTTCCTTATTGAGTTCTTCCAGATTGAGCAGTTGTTCCCACCGTTTCCGCGTCTCAAACTCTTTGGTGACATCCCGGAAGCGGGTGAGATAACCGAGATAGACATCCTCATGCATGATCGGGATATAGTCCCGCGAGAGGACGCGCCCATCATGGCAGTGGATAATATCGTTGAGCGCGAGTTCCCGCAGGCTGACGATCGCTCTGATCCGTTCCTGGAAGCCTTCGGGATCAACGACCAGCCGCTGGATGTCGGCGCGAAGGTCGGCACTGCTGCGTCCTGTCAGCGCTTCAGGTGTCACAGGAAGATAGAACATATTGCAGAGTTCGGCGTTGACCAGTTCGATACGGTGATCTTCATTCGCAAGGATCACGCCGCCCTGCAGGTTTGCGACCACGTTCTTCAGCCGTGCCCCCGTGCGCCGCAGGACCATGTCACTTTTCTGCTGTGAAGTGATATCGCGTATATACAGCACGAACAGCAGGCCGGCGGGGGTATTGATCGGGAACATGGTCAGTTCCATCGGGAAGACCGCGCCATCCTTCCGCACACCGTTGAGTTCTAACCGGCGGTTGTGGCTGACATCGCCCATGGATGCGGCCTGCTGCTGCCGGTTCACTTCATAGAGCGGCTGGAATACCGGGGCGATGATCAGTTCGCTGAGGCTGCGATTAAGCGCTTCCTCTTTCAGATAGCCGAAGATCCGGGCGGCGGCGGTGTTGAACTCGATGATCTGATTCTGTTCATCGGTCAGGATGATCGCATCCGGCGCTGCGTGCAGGATGGCCCCAACAACCGATTCAAGCGTGCTGCTGTCGGCTGACATGTCAAAAGGTCCGCACTCGGATCAGACCGAGAACAGCTTCAGCGCATCCTGCATGTTATTCGTGATTTCAAACACCTGATCGAAGCGGGTGAGTTTCAGAATATGCAGGGCGGCGGCATCCGCCGGGCGGATCAGCACCATATTGCCGCCGAGATGCCGTGAACGCTTGAGCAGCGAGACCAGTGCCGACAGACCGGCGCTGTCCATGAAGGTCACGCTGCTAAGGTCGGCGATGAAGTTCTTGTGACCTTCTGCCAGCAGACGTTCCTGTGCCAGACGCAGATCCGCTGCCGAAAACGCATCCAGACGCCCGTCAATGCTGATGGTGCTGATGCGGATCGTGTGTTCGTTGAGGATGAGATCCATTTGTAGCCTCTTGTTGATGAATAGACTGAACTGCGAATGCCGTCAAACTCGACGAATGCCGTCAAACTCGACGAATGCCGTCAAACTC
>CAYNDH010000209.1:0-7208 GCA_964395665.1 uncultured Anaerolineaceae bacterium | reverse complement strand
TAATCACCACACCTGCATATAATCAAAAAAGGGACGATCCGTGAGGATCGTCCCTTTGAGGTTAAAGACAAAATATGGCCGGATTGTTATTCGCCCGCTGCTAGTCCGGCAGGATACCGATCTCGCGGGCGCGGTCCCAGTCCAGTTTGCCCTTGATGTGCTGGGCGTTCTCGTTGGCAAGCTGCTCAAGATCATCGAGATTGAACAGCGCATCGGCATCGAGCGTATTATCGACATTGCCCCCGAACAGGTCATCGAGATTGAGTTCCGGGATCGGTTCAAACTGAAGCGCTTCCGGTTCCTCTGGTGTATCGGCCTGGGTGACGGGCAGTTCGGCACGGGCCAGCTCGACAAATTCCATTTCGCTGGTCTCGCGCAGTTTGGCGGCGCGGCGGCGTGCGGTTGGACTGCGGGAGTCGATGGTCTTTTCCTTCTTCTGGATGAAGAACGCCCCCGCACCGATCAGCGCGATCAGGTCTTCGGCGGCGCGGCGTCCAAAGCGGGTGACAGCCCCGAACTGGCGCGATCCCTGCTGGCCGTCGAAGATGGTACACAGGAAGTGATGCAGCCCGACGGTGAGCACAAAGACATCGTAGGTTTCGCCATCGAAGAACTGGATGGCGCTGGCCTGTCCGCCGAGCAGTTCACCGGCTTCGATATTCGTCAGCACGGCGGGAAGCATCACCGCCGCCAGTTTTTCGCGGTTGATCAGGCCGACATTGCCCCGTTCGAGCAGCACATTCCCGGTGCGGGTTGCCAGCACCAGCGTCTGTGCGCCGAGATCGTAGACCAGCTTGTCGAGAATCTCCTGCGCCTGATTCAGATCGAGATTCGGAATCGGCCCCATCTCGGTGTTGATCACCGGTGCTTCAAGCGCAGACGGGAACAGCGCTTCGTGAATATCCGTCTGATCAAGGCCGGCCTGTAACACGCGCAGGAACTTCTGCACATCCAGTGGACGGCGCATGTAGGCATAGTTGGATTCGTGTGCGGTTTCGGTATCGAATTCGTCGGGATCGTCCACTTCTCCAAGGACGATGACGGTGGTCTCTGGCGACTCCTGTTTGACGCGCATTGCCAGTTCGAAACCGCGCATATTATCGTCGACGGTGAAGTTGGTAATCAGCAGACGGCAGCCGCGTGAAAGCTCGTCCATGGCTTCTGCCCCGCCGGGGACATCGACCTGGACAGCGGAACGTTCGAGAAGATTGAGCGCCGTGCGAACGATATGCGCGATATTCCAGTTCGGATCGACGGTAATAATGCGAGATACAGCCATAATGAATATCCTGAAATTGTATAACCTGCGATGGATTGGAGCGCGGTGTGTTGAGACGGAATATAGCTATTATAACCCATAAATACGGATTGTTTGCGTAAGTCCTTCGGCTGATGCGTAATCTAAACTAAATACCTATACAGGCTCAATGGATTCCTGCACCCATGCCCTTAGAGGGTGATATGAAAGTTCCGGTGAAAGGCCGGGCAGCGGTATAATGAAGCCTGACACCCTGTGTTAAAGTAATGCAGTCCGAGAGTGCGAGAGAAAGCTGAACGCTATGTTAAACAATATCCTGGGACGGCGGAATGATGAGGAAGAGAAGCGGCAGGAAGGCCGTCTGCCACCCGGCCAGTCGCTGACGAACCGCTTCCCGGTGCTGACGTATGGACCGGTGCCAAAGTTCGATCCGGCGACATGGGATCTGCGGATCTTCGGTTCGGTGAATAACGAACTGCGCTGGAACTGGGAAGAATTCCAGAAGCTGCCGACCGAGACGATCACCACCGATATTCATTGTGTGACACGCTGGAGCAAGTTCGATACCACATGGGAAGGCGTCTCGTTCCGGCATATCGCAGAGCTGGCTGGCGCGAAGCCGGAAACGCAGCACGTGATCGCGCACTGCGATTACGGCTATACGACGAATGTCCCGCTGGAAGATATGCTGCGCGATAATATCCTGCTGGCGTATAAGTATGAAGGTGAGCTGCTGGAACCGGATCACGGCGCACCTGTGCGGACACTCGTCCCGCATCTGTACTTCTGGAAGAGCGCGAAGTTCCTGCGGGCGCTGGAATTCAGCCCGACGGATAAGCCGGGATTCTGGGAACAGGCCGGTTATCACAACTACGGCGATCCGTTTGAGGAAGAGCGCTACGGTCGGCGTGGGTTCTTCTAAATTGGTGGTTCGATAGCTCATACAACGACAGAGGCGCTCAACTACGAGCGCCTCTGTTATTTGGGGCTATGCAGAATCTGGCCGGTTCATCGAATACAGCAGAAACGGGCCGGTTTCATCTTCCATCGCCTTTTCGAGCGTCATGCCGATGTGCTCCGCCACTTTCTTTGATGCTTCGTTATCCGGATCAATCAGGCAGACCAGCCGCGTCAGCCCGAGTTGATTGAAGGCATAATCGCGGATCGCCAATGCCGCCTCACTCCCCAGACCACGCCGCCAGTAGCGCTTGTCGATCAGGTAGGCGACTTCGACTTCATCCTGACCGTCCAGCGTCCACGGCAGCAGTCCGCAGCGGCCAATGAATTCGCCAGTCTCTTTCAGGATGGTAGACCACAGGCCAAGTTCCGGGCGGCGGGGATGGCCGTTCAGAAACCATTCGACCTCTTCTTTAGTCTCTTCGTAGGTCAGTGTGCCGTCCGTGCCATCGGGGAAATACTGGCGGATCTCTTTATCGCTGTACAGCGCATAGAACGCATCCAGATCGTCCATCACTGGCCGCCGAAGCAGCAGACGTTCGGTCTCAAGGATGATGGTGTGATTGCCTGCCATGGTGATTGCTCCTTTGGACTTTATGCTTACCCTAAAATCGATAGACAATACAGGCTGATACAACGCTGCCGGAATATTTCAGCACGTTCGTTAACCCGTATTGTCTTCCAGTCTTTGCTGATCCTTGCCCTTAATTCCCTGCCAGAGACACCAACTTCTTTGAGAAGGGCTTCATCGTGTGCGAAGTCTGCATCCATTCAAGCCTGATTATCGTAATAGTACGCCAGTGCAGCATAGACATCAGCGACTTCGATGCCATAGTGCTCTACGATAGCACTGATGCTTTCTCCATCCAACAAATATTTCTGGACAATCATTTTGGCTTAGACACGCTTATGCGTTGTCGTCCCTTTTATCCTTATAGAAGACCTTGATCGCCACTATATATATTACAAGTTATTTCTTATTGATAGGGGGGGGATATTAATGCATATTGTTAACAACAGATGGATATCTGAGGCAAATCGAATATGTACTCGCGACTGACACGGTTTTCGACGCTACTCACACATACTTATTCGATAGAAAATGTTACACATGGATCGAATACATGGAATATTAATGTTAATGGAACAGGTTATTATGCTGTAACAGCATTTTTCACAGTTGGAGATTGGAATGTAGCCGGTAGTGAAGTCGCTGATGGATCAGGGCCGACGACTGTCGATGAATATATGGATAATACTACTCATGACCTTCTTCAGTGGCGAAAGCGAAAAAACTCTGGAGCTTACGTTTGGAAACCTTGGAACTCTAACCTTAATTTTATTACTGACAATCCATATTCTGTTGTAGTTAATAGTGTAACATCTATCTCCACAAATCCATAATACAATCTAGAGGAATAAAAATGAAATCGCAAAAATCAATGCTTGTTGCAGTTTCTGTTGTGATTGTTGCGTTTATCGGGCTGTCACTTGAGCGTATTTCTACAGCATCTCACGCTGAAACATCATTTCAGTATGATGAACAGTCACTTATCGAAAGAGCGCTGCAAGACTCTATACAGGTAGGTGGATTAAAAAGTACAGGAGATGCAGCCTCTGATCGTGACCTGGTGAAATTGACGACTTGGACAACACTTGGTGAATGGGACGCAGTCACCGGTGCCGCTGCTTTACCGGATGCAAATAAGTTTGGTGTGTCAGCCGATATGCCAGTACTTATTGTCGTAATAAGAGGACAAATTTCAGATGATGCTATGCCGGGAGCACCGAGCCTAAATCAGTCGAAGGGCCCAATTTACGATAATAAATATGTGATTATGGATCCAAACAGTGGCCGTGTAATCGGTAGCACCTCATTCGGCCCAGGGTACTCACTGCCGCTTTATCCACAGGAGACAATTGCTGGCGGTGCGACGGCAGTTTTCAACCCTGAAGCCACTACGGATGTGCTTCCCCTTCCCTGATTATCGTAAATACGATTTCCAGATGCGATGAAAACCTGACTCATCCTGACGTCCTTAAAACAGCTTCGGGATGAGTCATTTTTGTCATCACAAGTCTAACGTTCAGCTTGGGATTGAACCTCTAACAGTTTTGCTTCCTTCTCAGCAGAGAGACCCGTGGGAAATGGCGACGGTAATTCGTGGGAATTCAGCCAGTCGAGAGTGTCCCGTATGGTCTCGCGCAATGGGCGGAAGGTCAGGCCGGCATCAATGGCGCGATTGACATTGATCGTCGTCCAGCCGGAGTCACCGGGCATCCAGAACGGGAACTCCATCCATGGGCCGACCTCATGTGCGAGCAGGAAGTCATCATCGACGCCGACGAATTCGGCACTTACACCAGCCACATCGCTGATCGTTTGCAGCACATCGCGGAATGTCAGTTGATGATCCGGGCCGGTCACATTGAAAGTGCCGGTCGTGCCATTTTCCAGCAGATGCAGGATGAAGCGGGCATGGTCAACGGCATCGACCAACTGGATATTGTGATTCGCCGGATACAGCACCTGTCCGCCTTCAGCGACACGCTGCACCCAGTACGGGAAGCGATAGGTGATGTCGTTGGCCCCGACGATCATACCGGGGCGGGTGATGATGGCGCGGTCACCGTACACGTCACGGATGACATTTTCGCACAGCACCTTCAGCGGGCCGTAGGTTTCGCCGGTGACTTCCTCAAGTGATGCGCCTTCCGGCATCGACTGCACCGGGCTGTTTTCATCGGCCCCATTGATGGGATCGCTGTAGACGGAAATACTTGAGACGAAGACATAGGTGTTCACGGCGTCGCGCAGCAGTTCGGCAGACTGACGAACTATCCCCGGCGTATAGCCGCTGGTATCGACGACGGCGTCCCATGTGCGGCCTTTGAGCGCGTCGAGCTGACCGTCACGGTCACCGTGCAGCTTTTCGATTTCAGGATACAGGTCAGCATTCGTCTTGCCACGGTTAAAGGTCGTGATCTCATGACCGCGAGCCAGTGCTTCATCAATCAGCGCTCGTCCGGCAAACCGTGGGCCGCCAATCAGCAGAATCTTCATCTTTAATACTCCTTTTGAATTTTTTTAAATGTTCAATGAAAATTATATGTGGATTCACGTCCATGCGCTATGAATTGCGGAAAAGGCCTGCCAGCAGATCATTGCTGCTACAGGGTTCGCCTGATTAGGAGTATAGTTAGGGCATACTGATCGCATGAGCCGCATGAGCCGGATGATGAAAAAGGATAGGTCTGTTTTATGCCTGATTTACTGGTGAAATTGTATACGCTGCCGCCGATGCAGCCGCTGATCGATTCGCTGGCCGCTGAAGGCTTCGCCATCCGTCGCGGGATTGCAGCGGAAAAGCATGTCGTGGTCAATTGGGTGGGCGAATATTTCGGCAGGACATGGGCCAGCGAGACGGACATCGCCTATACCCGTCAGCCGATCACCTGCTGGGTGGCGACCTATGACAAGCGCTGTGCGGGCTTCGCCTGTTATGATGCGACCGCGAAGGGTTTCTTCGGCCCGACCGGTGTGGATGATACCTATCGCGGCAAGGGATTAGGCAAGGCGCTGCTGCTGGCCTGCCTGTATGACATGCGCGCACAGGGCTACGGCTACGGGATTATCGGTGGCGCGGGGCCGGTGGATTTCTACATCAGGGCGGTCGGGGCAGCCGTCATCCCGGATTCATCGCCCGGTGTGTATGAGGGGATGCTGCGCGCAGCCCGGCCCCAGAACGAGACCGAATGACTTTCAGCATCCGGCGGCTGACACAGGCGGACATCCAGCCGATTGCGGAGGCCTTCGCCCTGCTCGGCTGGGATAAACCGGCGTCACAGTACG
Source organism: uncultured Anaerolineaceae bacterium (assembly GCA_964395665.1). Classification (GTDB taxonomy): domain Bacteria; phylum Chloroflexota; class Anaerolineae; order Aggregatilineales; family Phototrophicaceae; genus JAEZAF01. The sequence goes on along the minus strand of CAYNDH010000209.1, from coordinate 1,140 downwards.
AGCGCTATCTCGCAGAGCAGGACGCCGGGACGCGGACGGTGCTGGTCGCGCTGGTCGGTGAAATGTTCGCCGGTTACGTGACGATCCACTGGCAGCCGCAGACCGCCGCCTTCCGCGAAATGGGTATCCCGGAGATTCAGGATTTCAATGTGCTGCCGCAGTACCGGCGTCAGGGCATCGGCACGCGCCTGCTGGATGAGGCCGAAGCACTGGTCGCCCAGCGTTCAGATACAGTCGGGATCGGTGTCGGGCTGCATAGTGATTACGGCGCGGCCCAGCGGCTGTATGCACGGCGCGGTTATATCCCGGATGGACGCGGCCTGTACTGGCATGATCGCATTGTGCAGTACGGGGAGTCGGTGCTTGCCGATGATGATCTGGTGCTGAATTTCACAAAACGGCTGAAGTGAGCAACAAAAAAGCCAGCAGGGAAGCTTCCCTGCTGACTTTTATCTGAGGCTCTGAATGTCAAAGGCCCTAGTTTTCGATGCAGTGCCGGACGGTATCCAGCAGTGCTGTCGGCATGGATGGTTTAGGGATGACACCTGCAAGGTCGGGTAACTGCCGGTAGTGATCGATCTTGTCATACTGGCCGGTATGCATGACGACTTTAATGTCACGTGTTTCAGGGTCGGATTTCAGATGCTGGCGCACCTCATCCCCCCAGATTCCCGGCAGCACATCATCGAGGATGATCAGATCCGGTGCATCCGCTCGCGCCATTTCGAGCGCGATCTCTCCATTTTCTGCCTGTTGAGTCTGATAACCGGCGCGTTCCAGGATGATCTGAAGTAAACGCCTCGCGCTGGAATCATCATCCACAATCAAGATCAACGGTTTTTCCCGTATGGTGACATTTGAAGGCAACATCAGATGGTCTACCTTTTCCCCTTATTGCAGACCTGCTCTGCGCGGTGATCAGGAATGCTGTATCGAAGCGGTAGCCGCACTACCGACGTTCATTCCACATTCAAATTCTAAGGTATAAGGTTGTTGCCGAACGTTAAGGTTGCAATATTGGGCGGTTTGTCAGGAGATCGGGATATCCGAGCTAAACCTCACCCCCGGCTCCGGGCGGAGAGGGGTGACGAGCGCGTGTTGTGATGAGCAGCGAGACCCCGCAAGCACCCTGCCCCCGCT
>CAYNDH010000208.1:0-7220 GCA_964395665.1 uncultured Anaerolineaceae bacterium | reverse complement strand
ATGTTCTAGAGGGTGTCAAAAATTGGTGATCGACGTGGGCCGGAAGCATCCGGCCTTACCTGTCCTTACCTGGTATGTCCACCAGCTTCGGAGTTTCGTGCCTTATTCCCTTTGTTGAAATTGTATACAAGACCATAAACCAGCGCGGACACGGTGACATTGTACGCTTGTGAATGTTTTCATTACGATTTCAATGTTACATCTTTATAACTGAAATCGAACTATAATCCAACCATAACTCGTTGCGGAGTGCCCTTCTGCGCGTTATATTCATGTTATTGTCCACATCACGACACTTTGACGGACGCCGAAAAACCATGTACGCATTCGACAGCAAGAAGGGTAAGAAGGCCAAACCTGACGCATAGTCCGGGCTTTTTGCTTTCTGATCGAATGCCGATCAAACACGCAGACGAACCGCCCGGAAGGGCGGTTTTTTTGTTCCCATTTTCGTCCCGTTAAAGACCATCACAGAAAAGACAGCACGAACATCATGAACACCACAGCAGCAAGCATCATCTACAGCGAGAAAAAGCAGAAGCAGATCAAGCAGCCGGAGACCCCCTCTGGATGATTGCGCTGCGCCTTTTTCCCTAAGAAACAGGTGTCAACAGCCGCCGTCCAGAGGTTCTGGGCGGCGGTTTTTTATTTCCCGCCAATGATCAATTTGACCGATTGCACTGCAAGTTTGCACGACACCACTCAGGAGAGCGAACACCATGAACAGCACCATCCCTCAGACCACCCTCTGCCCGGAATGTGACGCCGATGTGCGGATTCCAGCCGACGCGGTGCAGAATGAACTGCTGGCCTGCCCGGACTGCGGCGCAGAGCTGGAGATCATCAGCCTTGAGCCGCTTCAGCTCGAACTCGCGCCGGAAACCGAAGAAGACTGGGGCGAATAGACGTGATCACCCTCTCAGACCTGCGTATTGCCATGCTGGTCACGCATATCCGGCCAGAAGAAAAGCTGCTGCTTGCCGCATTTCAGGCACGGGGCATCACGCCGGATGTCATTCTCGACCGCGACCTGAACTTCGATCTCACTGCCGGGCCGGAGCAGGCTGCGCCGAGCGGTATGCCGTGGTCAGCCTATGATCTGATACTCGAGCGCTGCGTCAGCACCTCACGCGGGACCTATGCGCTGGCGATCTTCGATGCATGGGACATCCCAACCATCAACCGCTATCAGACCGCTGTCACCTGCGGCGACAAACTGCTGACGACGCTGGCACTGGCACGGGCTGGTATCCCACAGCCAGGCAGCCGCGCCGCCTTCACGCCGGAAAGCGGGCTGGACGCCATCGAGCAGATCGGTTATCCGGCAGTGCTGAAGCCGGTCACAGGCTCATGGGGGCGGCTGCTGGCGCGGGTCAATGACCGTGATGCCGCCGAAGCCCTGCTGGAACACCGCCAGACGCTTGGTGATTATCAGCATCACACCTATTACGTGCAGGATTATGTCGAGAAAGGCGGTCGGGACATCCGCGCCTTTGTGATCGGAGGCCAGACGATCTGTGCCATTTATCGCATCGCGCCGCACTGGATCACTAACACGGCACGCGGCGGGACTGCCATCAACTGTCCGGTGACACCGGCGCTGGATGATCTCTGTCAGCGGACGGCACAGGCGGTCGGCGGTGGCGTGCTGGCGCTGGATGTGTTCGAAGCGCCGGACGGCAGCCTGATGATCAACGAGATCAATCACACGATGGAATTCCGTAACAGCAGCGCCCCAACCGGCATAGACATCGCCGCTGAAATCATCACCTATGCGCTGCAAGTGGCCGAAAGTCATGCAAATGTCCGTGAGGTGATCGCATGAGCGACGCTGTAAGCGACGCTGTAAGCGTTGGCATTGTCGGCGGAAGCGGTTACACGGGCGGCGAACTGCTGCGCCTGCTGCATTTCCATCCGAATGCACGTGTGACACAGATCACCAGCCGCGAATATGCCGGACAGTATGTGTACAGCGTGCATCCACACCTGCGCGGTGTGGTCGATCTCCAGTTCATCCACCCGGATGCGCTTCAACCCTGCGATGTGCTGTATCTGGCGCTGCCGCATGGCACGGCTTCACGCCATATCGACCAGTATGCGGAACTCGCGCCCATCCTGATCGACCTCTCGGCGGATTTCCGTTTAGACGATGCTGACGAATACGAACGCTTCTACGGCGAACTGCATCCCCGTCCGGACTGGCTGACGCGCTTTGTCTACGGCCTGCCAGAAGTACAGCGTGATGCCCTGCGCGGCGCATCATATGCCAGCGGTGTCGGCTGCAACGCGACGGCGGTCAATCTGGCGCTGCGGCCTTTAGCGCGTGCCGGTCTGCTGGACAGCGTGTTTGCCGAAGTCAAAGTCGGTTCATCAGAAGGTGGCAATCAGCCTAACGTCGGATCACATCATCCGGTCCGAAGCGGCGCAGTGCGCACCTATCAGGCGACCGGACACCGGCACGCGGCAGAAGTCCGCATGATGCTCGGCGAAATCGGGGAGCGGGTGCGCTTCTCGGTCACAGCTATCGAGATGATACGCGGCATCCATGTACTGGCGCACTGCACGCTGACTGCGCCAGTCGCTGAAAAAGACCTGTGGAAGCTGTACCGCAGCGCCTATCGCGGCGAGCCGTTTATCCGGCTGGTGAGCAGCAAAACGGGGATGCATCGCCTGCCGGAGCCGCGCATCGTCGCCGGGACGAACTTCTGTGACATCGGATTTGAAGTCGATGCGGCTGATCCCTGTCATATCGTGGTTGTCGCCGCGCTGGACAATCTCGGCAAGGGGGCGGCAGGATCTGCCGTGCAGTGCATGAATCTGATGCGCGGCTTTGACGAATGCGCCGGGCTGATGTTTCCGGGGATTTATCCGTGAGGGTTGAAACATATACACGGATAGCGGGGACGGGGCCTGTCCGCTGAGAGTCGTATGCCGACTCTCATGGACGGCAAGAATCCGGCCCGCCCCGATGACTCATTCTTAAATGCGATCAATAAGGAAAACCGATGCTGAATACCGCTTTATCGTCTACTCAAACCAATACCCTTGACCGTGTCGTACCGCTGCTGGTGGTGAAGATCGGCGGTGGGGCCGGGGTAAACCTGACTGCCTGTGCGGATGATCTGGCGCGGATTGCGCGGGGCGGCACGCACCGGCTGGTACTGGTGCATGGCGTCAGTGATGCGCTCAACCGGCTGTGTGAGTCACGCGGCGTGCCAGTGCGGACTCTGATCTCACCCAGCGGCCACAGCTCACGCTATACCGATGCCGAAACACGCGACCTGTTCGTCGAAGCGGCGGAGCAGGTCAACGCGCAGTGGGTTGATCTGCTGCGTGAACGCGGTTTGAACCCCATTGGCCTGACCGGGGCCTCTGTCCCGCTGACCGGCCAGCGCAAAGACGCAGTGCGGGCGGTGGTCGATGGCCGCGTCCGCATCATCCGCGACGATTACACCGGCACAATCAGCGGTGTGGACGCGGAAGCCGTTCAGCGTGTGATCGACTCCGGCGTGATTCCAGTCATCCCACCGCTGGCGGCGAGTGCTGATGGGCTGCTGAATATCGACGGCGACCGGGCGGCGGCGGCGCTGGCCGCTTCGATGGCTTCACCCGATCAGGCGGAAATCTCCCTGCTGATCCTGAGCAATGTGCGCGGCCTGTACCGCGATCACCGTGACGAAAGCTCGCTGATGTCCTGCATCGGGCGCGATCAGCTTTCGCAGGCCGAAGCGTGGGCCGAAGGCCGTATGAAACGCAAGGTACTCGGCGCATCCGAAGCGCTGGATGGCGGTGTGCGCCGGGTCATCATCGCCGATGGCCGCGTGACCGCTCCAATCAGCCGGGCGCTGGACGGTGCAGGCACGCATTTTGAGGCGCAGCGATGACCGACTCACTATTTCTCTCGGTATCCGCGCTGGAAGATCAGCATACATCCGGCGTATACAGCAAACGTCCGCTGACACTGGTGCGCGGATCAGGCTGCACAGTATGGGATGATCAGGGCGGCGCTTATCTCGATGCCACCAGCGGACAGGGTGTGGCGCTGCTCGGTCACAGTCATCCGGCGGTGGTTGAGGCGGTCGCACAGCAGGCCGCGACGCTGATCACCTGCCCGGAGATCTTCTACAACGACCGCCGCGCCGAATTGTATGCGCTGCTGGCCGAGATGCTGCCGGATGATTTCAGCCGCTTCTTCCTGTGCAACAGCGGCGCGGAAGCCATCGAAGGTGCGCTGAAAGCCGCCCGTCTGCTGACCGGACGCACGGGGATCGTCGCTGTGCGGCGCGGCTTTCACGGTCGGACACTCGGCGCACTCGGCCTGACATGGAACCGCGATTACCGTGAGCCGTTCACCGGTTGGACCATGCCAGTCACGCATCTTAGCCCAAATGATCATGACGCGCTGGCGACGGCGATCACTGATCAGACGGCGGCGGTGGTCGTCGAAACGGTGCAGGGTGAAGGTGGTGTTCACATCACCGATGCGGACTGGCTGCGTGCGCTGCGTCAGCGCTGTGATGAGACGGGTGCGCTGCTGGTGCTGGACGAAATCCAGACCGGTTTGGGCCGCACCGGGCGCTGGTTCGGCTTTCAGCACAGCGGCATCACGCCGGATGTTGTGGCGCTCGGTAAGGGGCTGGCCGGTGGACTGCCAATGGGTGCGGTCGCATGGCGGGCCGCACTGGGGGCGCTGCCAGCCGGATCACATGGCAGCACGTTCGGCGGGAATCCGCTGACATGTGCGGCGGCGGTCGCCAGCCTGACCACCCTGCGCGATCTGGATGCCCCACGCAGGGCCGCCGAGTCCGGGGCATGGCTGCTGGGCGAGCTGAACCGGCGGCATGAGGCCGGTCTGCTGACAGGCGTGCGTGAGATGCGCGGCGTCGGCCTGATGATCGGGCTGGAACTGCGCGGACGCGTCACGCCGGTATTACAACGGATGCAGGCCCTGGGCGTACTGGCACTTCCAGCCGGGAAAACCGTACTGCGCCTGCTGCCACCCTTAATTATCGCTGAGCATGAGTTGCGCCAGTTGGCGGATGCGGTACAAACAGCGTCAGGGGATCATTGATCGTGATGATCCCCGCTACAGAACACTGTGACTGACCGCATAACCACACAACGGAGAGAAATCTGATGCAAACTGCCAGCCAATGGAATGACCAGCCCTATCTCGTCTATCTACCGGATCATTACTCGAAGGCCCAGAATCCGCTGCCGCTGATCGTCTTTCTGCACGGGATCGGCGAACGCGGCACAGATACCGATCTGATCCTGAAGCATGGCTTACCTGCGCTGTTAAATGAGGATTACTGGTCGCCATCTGCCGATATTGAAGCAGCAGAAGCCGAGTCGAAGTGGATGGATTACGGCGCAGTTCATCCCGACGCGCCCGAAGATCCGGTCGATACGGTGGCCGATCACGTGGCGGGGATTGTCTCATTCCCGTTCATCGTGCTGTCACCGCAGTGCCCGGAAGACCGCCGCTGGTCGGAATACATGGATGAAACACTCGCGCTGCTCGATCACTTCACCGCCACCTATAACGTCGATCCGGCGCGGGTGTACCTGACCGGCTTCAGCATGGGCGGACACGGCACGATGACCATCGGCGCGGCTCACCCGGACCGCTTCGCGGCGCTGTGGTCGGTGGCCGCCCCGCTGCGGATGGAGAATTCCGGCACATTCACGGAGAACGCCTGCAATCTGGCCGATAAACCGATCTGGCTGATGCATGGGACAGGCGACACCGTGGTCCCGGTGGATCACCTTTATCAGTACAACGATATTCTGACGGAGTGCGGCGCTCAGCCGCGCATGACGCTCTATCCGAATATGGGACACGAAGCCCGTGATCCCTATTCCGAGCAGGAGGTTTATACGTGGCTGTTGAGCCATTCACTCAATTCGCAGCAGCCCTGACCGGGCCGTCTGTCAGTGATGCAGAGGCAGAGACGATGCTGGCCGGACTGGTCAGCATCGCCAGCCCATCACGACAGGAAGAGGAAGCTGTGCGCTATCTCGTCACATGGATGCACGCGCACGGCTACGATCATGCATTTGTCGATCCTGCCGGGAATGCGGTCGGCATCATCGGCGCAGGCCAGCGCGATATCGTGCTGCTCGGCCATATCGACACCTTCGGCGGCAGTCTGCCGGTGAACGTAGAAGGGCGCAGGCTGTACGGTCGCGGCGCCGTCGATGCCAAGGGCGCACTGTGTACCTTTGCAGTCGCGGCGGCCAATGCACGGGCACAGCTTCCACCCGATACGCGTCTGATCGTGATCGGCGCGGTTGAGGAAGAAGCACCGACCAGCGCCGGGGCACGCTATGCGCTGACACAGTATCAGCCTGCGCTGTGCCTGATCGGTGAGCCATCGCGCTGGGATCGCATCACGCTCGGCTATAAAGGGCGGCTGGTAATGCACATCGAGATCCGCAGCGGGCTGTCTCACAGCGCCGGACAGCACGCCACCGCCGCCGAACGTGCGATTGAGGTCTGGACACGCATTCAGAGCGAGACCGCCGCGATCAATGCCGGATGCGACCGCATCTTTGACCGGCTGGATAGTGCGCTTCAGGCGTTTAATACCGGTGATGATGGCGTTTATGGCTGGGCGCGGCTGACGGTCGGCTTCCGCCTGCCACCGTCGGTTGATCCGGACGCGCTGGCAGATCGCCTCGAAGCGCTGTTCAGCGATAACGATCAGAACGATCTGTCAATCCACTATGAAGCGCGGGAAGTGGCACACGTCGCTGACCGTGATACCACACTCAGCCGGGCGCTGCGGTCGGCCATCCGTGCTGAAGGTGGGCGTCCCGCCTTTGTCCACAAGACCGGCACTTCAGATATGAACGTCGTCGCACGCGGCTGGTGCTGTCCGATGGCGGCATATGGCCCCGGTGATTCCGCACTGGATCACACACCGGATGAGCATCTCGATCTCGATGAATATCTGCGGGCGATCCGCGTGCTGACGAAGGCGCTTTCAGAGGTATAGGCTGTCCTGTCCTCACAGACAGTACCGGATTCGCACTGTGCAGGGGCATCCGACGGGGTGTCCGCCAGAAAGCATCTTATTAAAGTAGTCGGACGCGCCGTTGCGCGTCTCTACAGCAGATCTGCACCGGCGCATACCGGCCCGTCCACGGGGAGGGTTAGGGACTTTCAGGGGTAGGTATTTAATTTTCGGTTGAGATATTTACGGCGGACAGGGCGC
>CAYNDH010000207.1:0-7343 GCA_964395665.1 uncultured Anaerolineaceae bacterium | reverse complement strand
AGAACTTCCAAGATTATCCTCTTTTCCTTAACTTGGTGCATATGGGACGCCCCGTCGGGCGTCCCTACAATAACTCAAATTGGGACGTATCAACGTATCATTGCCGTATCCTACGAGCGAAAACCAGAATAAGGCTATGTCGTACAACACCGTGCCGTGTCCGCTTGTAAACTTTTTCTCCGCCATCCCTTAGTTGCATACAGTTGAAAGCGTGTTAGGCTTTCTGTGATCTGGATGTCGCATTCACGTTCACTCATGGGGGCTTGACATGGAAAAACGCTATCACGTGTTACGATTTATCGCCGGGCTGTATCAGGTGTTGGGTGTGCTCGTGCCGCTGCTGGCAATCGGGTGGTATTTTGCGTTTGCACCGGCGTTTATCATCACCAGTGGTCAGACGGCAGGGTTCAGCGGCTGGCTGCCCGGATTACTCACACTGGTGATCCCGGCGCTGTTCTCCGGCATTTTCCTCTATGGCTTCGGCCAGCTCATCATGGTGCTGATCCATATTGAAGAGAACACCCGCCGCACATCGCTGCTGCTCTCGCGCCGCGCCAACCGGTCCTGATTGCTGCTGGGCACTCGCTGAAACCAAAGCCTGCTTTGTGAGGCCGCAAAGCAGGCTTTTTATCTGATGGCAGGCTAAAGCCTCTTCTGTAAGTCTCATATGTTATAATCGCGCAATTGCTAAAGACGTTGTCCGACGACCAGCAAAGGCGAGATACCATGCCGACCATTTTAAATGCGACTCCGATACTGCCATCCACCGACTTTGATCGCACGAGCCAGTTCTATGAACAGAAGCTCGGCTTCCATACGAGATCGCGCTTTGCCGATTACCTGATCGTCACCCGTGATGATGTCTCGCTCCATTTCTGGAAATGCGACGATCCGAAGATCCCGGAGAGCGCCGGATGCTATCTTTACATCGATGATGCCGACGCCCTGTATCAGGAATATCAGCAGCAGGGGGTGATCCATCCCAACGGGGCGATCCGCGATACCGATTACGGCGTTCGCGAATTTGCCGTGCTTGATGACAGCGGTTGTCTGCTGCGCATCGGCCAGATACTGAAAGTTTCAGCACAGCGTGGTTAGACGTATGGCCCGGTTTTTAACACTTGCCGCCGGTCTGATACTGGTGGCGCTGATCACTGCCTGCACACCGCAGACCCCGGCAGAGACCGTGAACAACGAGAGTCAGGGGAGCGTTGCCGCCGTCCGTCTGCTGGCGACGGTCAATCTGCCGCCGACACCAGACGCCGCCGAGCGCGAAGCCACGCGCCGCGCCCTGCCGGTGACGCCATCCGCCATGCCTGCCACCAGCACACCTACCCAAACGCCGTATGTCGGCATCTTTCTGGGGACACCCGCCGCCAATACCAGCGGTCAGATCAACCTTGCCGGAGCCAACCAGAATCAGGGCCTGCCCGCCACACCAACACCCATCGAAGGCACATGCAACCTGCCCTTTGATCCGGCGTTCGGACGCGGCTGGGAAAGCAACCCATCGATCGCACGGCGCGTGGGATGTCCATTGCAGGAGCGTTTCGGCTTTGCCGGGAATGTGCAGGTCTTCGAGCGCGGCGTGATGTACCGGCGGCTGGATACGAGCGAAGTCTGGGCGGTGCAGCCGGGGAATATCGGCACAGGCCGCTACTGGTATTATAATCAGGTGCTGCCGCTGCCACCACTGCAAGGCATCGGGCTGAATCCGCCCGCCGGCCTGCGCGTCCCGTCGGATGTTTTCGGGGCGGTGTGGTCCAGTTATAGCGAAGTCAATCAGGCGTTGGGCTATGCCACCACGCCAGAGCAGACCGCCGACCTGAATATCCAGCGTTTCGACGGTGGCTCACTGCTGCTCGATGTCACCGTCGGGCAGGTCTTTATTCTCCTTGATGACGGCGATGTCTTCGGCCCATACTAGGGGCAGCGCACCTGCCGGTCATCGTCCGTCAACAACGCCCAGAGGCGAAGTCTTAGCGTAACACATGGTCATATCAGCCAATTTTCTGACAACCAACAGCCGCCGCGTGCTTGTCACCGGGGGCGATACCTTTATGGGATACCAGATTGCCACCGCCCTGCTGGCGGAAGGCGCAGAGGTCACCCTGATTATCCGTCCGGGTTCGGAAGCGCGTCTGGGGGCGCTGGCCCCGCATGTGCGCTGGATCTCGGCGGATGTCTGGGACCCGGCCAGCCTGCGCGGACGTGCACGCGGTCATGGCTGCGTGATTAACACCATCGGCAGCCTGATCGACGATCCCGCGCGCGGCCTCTCCTATAACCGGCTGAACTTCGTCTCTGCCCGTAATGTGATCAATATGTGCATCGGAGACGGCGTGCCGCATGTCGTGCTGCTCGGTGTCGCGCCCGCCTTCTGGATTCCGCGCCAGTACATCAGCGCCAAACGGGATACGGAGGAATATGTGCGGCGTGTGGGGATGAGCGCCAGCCTGATCCGTGCGCCGCTGGTCTATGCGCGAGAGGCGCCGCGTCCGCTGTTTTTCGCGCTGATGAGCCTGTTAGGGATCATCCCGCCGTTTTCGTGGCTGGGACTGCGCAAGGTCGCGCCGATGCCGGTCGATGTGCTGGCGCGTGCTGTCGCCCGGATTGCACTGTCTACCCGCCGCGAGAAGGCCATTTACAACGCGGTCGATCTGCGCCGCCTCAACAGCCGGGAAGAACTGCGCCATGGTGTGATGGCTGAACCCGAACCCCCCTCGCAGCCGCGTCCGGCTTACAGCACGACCCGCGCAGAGGATGAAGCCCCGTTTGGGTGGACGCCGCCACGGTAGTTCATCCAAGGCGCGGGCGGCAAGAATGCCGCCCTTACATTTCACCGCGATATTGAGCGTGATTCTTCACGCCCATTTGTTATCTCAACTCTTCACATGCGCGTCGGGGAATTTGTCCGCGATCAGGTTCAGCCGGGTGTGAGGCGTCCGCTGCTTTGGGTGAACCAGAACTGCGTGGTGATCGCAGGATCGATAAAGGCATCGAAGACGTCTGCCACTGGTCGGCGGATCACCATCTGCGCGGCGACTTTCAGTGTGTCAGCATTCATCACGTCATGTGCCATAGGTGCAACTTTTTAGTTGCAGGATTGTAGCATGGATTGAAAATATCAAGTGTCACCAAATCACGTAATGCACATCTGACCAAAACCGTCTAAACTGGTGTACTTTCAACGCAAGTTCAGAGGAAAAGCAGCAGCAATGACTCAAATCCCCGCAAAATTACAGGAAATCGTCGAAGACGTCTCGTCGATCACTGACCGCAACGAGCGCATCGAATACCTGATCGAACTGGCCGACCGCTTCGATGAAGTAAAGGTCTCCCCGGAGATCTCCGTGAAGCCCCATGACGAAGAACATCACGTGAAGTTCTGCGAGTCCGATGCCTATGTGTGGGCCACGGACCGTCCCGATGGCACGCTCGATTTCAGCTTCGATGTGCTGAATCCGCAGGGGCTGTCCGCGATGGCGATGGCCGTGATCCTTGGCGACACACTCAGCGGCCAGCCGCTGGAACAGGTCGAAGCGATCACCACCGATCTGGTGTTCAAGATCTTCGGGCAGGAGATCTCGATGGGCAAAGGTCAGGGGCTGATGGGCATCATCAACATGATCAGGGAAGAAGCCCACAAGCGCCGCGCCGCGTCATAGCGCCTGTCTGATCGGTGTGGGCCGGAAGAATCCGGCCCCTACCTGCCCTCTTTACGCCGCTTCCAGCAGACGCCGCACATCGTCCAGATGATGCAGGTCGTGATAGATATTCCACAGCAGCATCTCGCGCACCGTCAGCAGACCGATCAGCGGGTGCGGCAGGCGGATACTGTCCAGATCGCTGTCTTTCCACGACTGGGCGGCCTTCACCAGCGCCGCAGCGCTTTTCTGCCATGCCTGCAACAGACGGCCCTGCTCCGCCTGCGGATCTGCCGGGTGATTATCCAGTTCGGGGATGAACGGGCCGCTGGCCGCGCCACCATTTGCCAGTGCGGTCTGATAAACCTGCCGGACTTCCGCGTAATGGCGTGAGGGCTGGTCGGCCTTGCCGAAGCGTGTCCGCAGCACCAGTTTGGGAAAGCCCAGCCCGCGTGCGACCGCATCAGTTGATGTGATCAGGTGCTGCAAATTCTCCGCTGCCGACCACACACCCGGCGTATGATAGAAGAACTGCTCCACGCTAAGACTTCCGAATTCCTGCGCCACATGGTTCTGGACCTTTGCCAGTGTGTCCAGCACTTCAGACTGGGTAAAGGGATCACCGATTTCAAGGGTTTGCAGCATGGGTTTATCTCCGCAGTATTCGTCTTTCAAAAGACGGAGTGTACCGCAGATCATCGCGGCGGTGGTAGCGCTGCGCTCTGGCGCGTTAGCCTGATAGCCCGGCCCGCCGTTTGAGGTCATCCAGATGATCGGCTGCCCAGCGCTGGCCTGCCTGATACTGCTCGACGGTCACGTCGTAGTATTCGGCCATGCTCGCCGGATCGTTCAGGTCATGGCCCTTACGCACCGCCACTTCGAAGTCATGCGGAAGGTTATAGCGGCCATCGTACAGGCTGCCATCCGGCATCACGCAGCGCCACATGATGTCGGTCGTCACCAACTGCTCTTCGGTCACCTGTACATCCTTCAGGTTGGCATGGGCAAGGTCGGCCTTCTGAAGCTTGGCATTGCGCAGGTCGGAGCCAATCAGCATGGCCTGATACAGATTGGCATCGCGCCAGTCGGAGCCGCGCAGGTCCAGCCCTTTGAGCGATCCGTCACTTAGATAGCCCAGCACCCGCAGTTCCTCAATTGACTGTAAGGCGACCGGGTTATAGTAGCTGTGAAGCTGGCGGATGAGCTGTTCGCGGATCAGGTGATTTTCGCGGCGCTTGTCCAGCGTGTCGATGATCAGCACCGTAAACACGATCCCGATGAATTCCGGCACCAGATTTTCAAGGAAACCGCTGACATCGGTATTCAGGATGCGGATCAGCGCCGGAAACAGCAGGCCGACGATCAAACCGATGATCAGAAACAGCCAGCCGCTGTCCCGCAGAGATTTGTAAATGGCACTGAAACGTGAACGGTTCGCGTTATTTTCGATCTGTGTCATGGGTGATCTGTCCGACCTCACAGCGTAACAAAGGGTAATTCAACCATCCGGCAGAACCTTTATCATAGCGTGTTTTTCGTGATGCGCTGGAGATTTCAGGACTAGCGGCGGCGGCGGCGGTGCGAAATTAAATGCTGCTGCTGCACGCTGTGCGATTGTGTAGCTGCTGCTGGTAGCTGCTTGTAGCTGTTTGCTGCTGCTGCTGCCGCACAAAGAAAAAAGTGCTGCAACAAATTTCCCCTCAAAATCAGTGGCAGCGGTAGATTTGCAGCACGATTGTGCTGCAATTTACCGGAAAAGTGCTGCAAGAGGAGAATGGCGCAGAAGGATGCAGAACGCATGTTAAGGTGCATGAATTTCACAGTATAGCACAGATGTTCGAGTTATGCGGTTAGAGTTTTCAAATAGAATGCACCGAAATCAGGGGCGAATTGGTGTGTGGGATGTTCATGGCGGATGCGGCGGACATGCAAGCATGTTTGGCGTCCCTACAAAATACCATCTGACAGTCGGATGGCATGAGCGAAAAACAGGGTTAGCCTGCATCGTGCAATGCGTCGGGCGGTGCTATGTGGCAGGTGTAGGGTCGGGAAGAATCCCGACCCTGTGTACCGAGGCGAAGCATGTAGCCTGCGCGATGAAGAAAATAAAAGGGCCGGATGTGATCCGGCCCTGAGAGTGTCTGATTTCAGATATGCGCTACGCCTGCGACACGGAGTCGGCGGATGCCGCTGAAACAGCGGATGCCGCCGCATCGGCGGTTTCGTTCGTGTTGACCGGTTCGTAAATCAGCGCGGTGACGCCAGTGCTGAAGGTCTTTGTCTCCACCAGTCGCAGGGTCTGGGTGAGGCCTTCTTCGAACAGGCGCTGCCCCTTGCCCAACACGACCGGATACACCAGCAGCCGGATACGATCCACCAGATTTTCGCGCAGCAGCGTCTGAATCAGGTTGGCGCTGCCGTGGACGTAGATGTCTTTGCCGTCCTGCTGCTTAAGCTGGCGGATCTGCTCCATCACATCATCACCGCTGATCATCACGGAATTATTCCAGTCAGCTTTTTCCAGCGTGTTGGAGACCACATATTTGCGGACGCCGTTGAAGAACGCACCGCCGTCCTCATCGCCTCTTTCCGGCCAGGCCTGTGCAAAGCCATCGTAGGTCACACGGCCCAGCAGCAGGGCATCACTGGCTTCAGTCTCTGCCCCTTTGAACGCCGCGATCTCGTCATTCCAGTAGGGGAAGGTCCACATCGGGCTTTCGATCACGCCATCGAGTGAGATGAATTCGGTCACGATCAGATTTCTCATGATTGCTGCTCCTGTATTGGGTGCTGTTGCACATGCTGTTCGTCTCTGGTTTATGACATCAGTTTATGCCAGCACGGGTGCAGAATCTTGTACAAAACCGACAGCTTTTTCAGCTTATTCCGGGTTTCGGGTCTGGCGAAGCACCTGCGCGGGTGTCTGGCCGATATAGCGCTTCAGTGCGCGTGTCAGGTGCGGCTGATCGAAGTAGCCAGCCTGATCGACAACATCCAGAATCGGGACACCCTGCTCCAGCAGCGATTGGGCAAGGTGCGCCCGCTGGATCTGGCGAATGGTCCCCTGTGTGACACCGGTCACATGCTGGAAGCGGCGCTCAATCGAACGCGGCGACCATGCCAGCGGCTGGTCCCGCAGGGCGGCTTCGATCAGGGGCTCATGCGCCAGCAGCCCTTCGCGAATCAGGCGGTCGATGAAGGTATCAACATTTTCGAAGGTCGGGATCTCGAAGCGGGTGCTGTTGAGCATGAATTTCTGCTGGGTTACATCCGGCAGCAGGATGCCACCATCGACCAGCTCACGGACTGGCAGCGTCGGGATATATGCCCCAAGCCGAAAGACGATCCCAAGGAACTCGGCATCTTCCGGGACGGGTGCGTGTGAGGCTTTGGTCTCCGGCCCGCGCAGCGCGACATGCATTTTGCCTTTTTCCAGTGTAAAGACGATCTCATGCTGTACACCGGCAGTCGAGATAAACGGGTCAACGATGCCGATGCTGGTTGTACGCCAGATCGCGCCGACCAGCGGTGAGTCAGAAGGTCGGTACTGGAAATCAAAGGGAAGGGCCATCTTCTGTGCCTTATGATGAGGTCATGAGAAGTTTCTAGCCGTAACAGCGGCCCTAATTTACCAGATTTTGGCCCGTTCTTCAATCATGGGATGGATGTCGAGCCACGCGGCGGCTCAATCTGGCT
>CAYNDH010000206.1:0-7440 GCA_964395665.1 uncultured Anaerolineaceae bacterium | reverse complement strand
AGGCATGGACATGCAAGCATGTTTAGGCGTTGTCCCTACAAGGTGCATAAATGCAAGGTGCATAAATGCACATGCTGAATGTAGGGACAGGGCCGCATTGCTTGCAATGGCGCCCTGTCCGCACCGGTAACCAATTTCCAAACAGGTTCTAAGGGTGATGAGCAAACTGGAGTGTTTCCAGTGTGTGTGTCAGTGCCTGAAGCTGATGATCAAGGTTATCCGGCATGGTGATCAGCCACAAATGGAGCGTTCCATCGGGGCCTTCTGCACGGCGTATTTCCACAACCCGTTCATCGGTTGGCAGTGTCGCGATCTCCGGCAGGGGATAAGCTGCGTCAGGTGAGAGGATGATCACCGTCCGGTCATCCGGTGCGATCAGGGTGAGGGCTTCTGGTGCATCGGCTGCATTCAACAGGACGCGCCAGTCGGGTAATCTCTGGATGATTGCGCCGGAAGGCATCCGGATCTGGTGATCGGTCACTACCACAGCCGGGCCGGGAGTCAGCACAAGCTGAGATGGTACTTTAGCAGGGACACAGGCCGAGAGGATACAGATGAGCGGGCCGGTCAGCGCCAGCAGGGTATGCAACCATGACGGCTGGCGCTGTCTGTGGCTGGCGCTGCTTATACGGCTCATGTTACCGCTTGCACCGCTGATCATGGGGCACGGTTGGGGGCATCAGGGTTATCGCGCATTGCGACAAGACCGGCATTCGAATCATCACAGGCGATGAAGCCTGACCAGCGGTCGATTTTCCATTCGTCGTCGCCAGTGCGGATCACATGATAGTAGGTGCAGACACCGCTGAAACCCTGTTCCTGTTCATAGGTCGAGACGACCATCACATCCCATGCATTTTCACCATCCGGGATCGACCGACGGAAGACCGCCTGAATCAGATTTCCCCATTCGGGCGGTGTGTAATCGTCCACACAGGCCGACACACTCCCGTCACGGCAGTTGGCTTCGACAAATTGCAGGAGTTCCGGGCTTAGTTTGCCGGATGCCGCAGCATCATCACCGCGCCCGGCAGCGTTCATGAACTCGACAGCGGTATCGAAGGCGGGTGTTGCTTCAGGCGTGAGGATCAGCGTCAGCCCGATCAGAGCCAGACTGATGACCAGCAGAATGCCGAACCACAGGATGCGCCGGTTGCGCTGGGCGGCCTGCTCTGGTATGAGTTTAAGACTATCTGAAGTGGGGGGTTCTATCTTCGTCACGCTTTTGCCAATACCTTTGTGATTTTCGGTGGAAGCAGCCAGATCAGATCGCCTTTTAAGGGCGCAAACGAGAGGATGTCCATGCGGGCGATGCCGCTTTTCTTCATCTGCACATGCGCGCCTGTGATGTCGGCGATCACCTGACTCATGGTGGGTTCGTGGCCCACAAACAGCAGTTCGCTCGCCACATCATGGCCGTCGATGAGCTGGCGAAGCGCGGCGACATCGAAGCTGAAATCCAGTTCATCCCTGATCTGAAGATCGACACCGAGCGCTGCCGAGACCACTTCTGCGGTCTGAAGGGCGCGAACTCTGGGGCTGGTATAAACCACCGCCGGTGTGACTTCCAGTGCGTTTAAGAGTTTGGCGACGTGGCTTACGGCACGCAGCCCTTTGGCGGACAGACGGCGTTTCTGATCCGGTTCATTGTCGATGGCATCCAGTGCATGGGCATGTCTCAGAAAATATAACTTCATGTTGGCCTCTCCGCTCTGCCCTGATCGCTCAGGGGATAACCCGATGATTTAACATCTCATTGGCCGCTTTGACCAGCCGACGCAGTTCGTCTTCCAGATCAGGCGTGATGTCGTCAACCACTGCGGCATCCCGGAAGAGATCACGGGCTGTCCGCACCGCTTCCTGTCCTTCCCGCAGTTTGCGCAGGCCTTCGCGTAAGTGATCACGCGCCTGACGATCCGGCAGTTCGGCAGGCTGGCCGGAGAAATCCCAGCCATTGTCATGGCAGACCTGTGTCAGTTCTTCGATAAAGTCGTCGATCGTCTCAATCTGCATGGCTGCGCCACGTTGAAGGAGCTTTTGCAGGCTCTGGCTGAGCGTCGGTTCGACACCGAAGTCGAGCATCTCGATATCCTGATAGCGGGCTTCGACATCACTGAGGCCGCTGGGCTGCGGTTTCAGCGCCGTCTTGAGTGGAGACATCCCGGTGAAGATGGGATAGAGAATGCCGACGCAGAGGTTATGAATATCCTTGCGGTAGATCTGCGGATCTTCGTTTTTACTGTCAACCAGACGCGAACTGTTGAAGTCGATGATGTGGAGATGGACGCCATCCCAGTAGACATGTTCGAGTTTATGATCCAGATAAGCGATCTGGTGCTGATGTGCCTGCCGGAGCATGTGCGCGAACTGCATGGAGACCGCCAGCCCTTCTTCGGTCGGCAGACGCCAGCGCGCACCCGGTCGATTAGGCTTCATCAGGTAGAGCAGATTGTCCAGACGGGGCATATTCTCCAGCACAAGGAAGGGCCGCCAGCCCTGCTCTGCATAGGTTTCAAGGGCATTTTCAAAAGCGCGGACATCGGTACCGAAAGCGATGACTGCATCATCCTGCGGGACTTCTTCCCGGGCGTTGATGTAGCCACAGTCATAGAGTTCAACCACCTGAGGCACGTTAGAGAGCTGGTGAAGCAGATGTGCTTCATGCGGGAAAGCGCGGTATTCCCAGCGGACCTCACCCTCATGGGCCAGATGTTCACGGCGCAGGACTTTAAATGCCACCTTGCGCCGGTGTCTGAGGTCGAAGGCATCAAAGACGCGGGCGTAATGCCCCAGTGCGAAATTATCGTTCAATTGCTTGAGCTGATAAAGCTCTGTCAGTTGAGTCACAGAGGTTTCCTGAAAACCGATGAGTTGTTTATGTCCCAATTGTGATAAAGTAAAACCTGGTTAGCCACGGTCCTGTTTTCGAATGGAGCCAATTGTACTACAATCATCGTATACATGGAGACGATCATTTTGTCTTCGTCTGTATTGAAAGATTCGGTGAAACTATCAGCCTCGGCAGTGCATCTGCTTGCTGTCTGCCTGCTGGCATCACGCGCTTCAATACAATGGAATGTATCAGACGTTGAAGGAGTCCGGAATGTCTTCACCGGAGCGTGGTATCCGGTTGCGCAGTAATGCACGCACCAATACTGGCAAAATACGCGAAAACAATGAGGACAACGTGCTGTTGTGGGCACGTGATCACTTTGTATTGGGTATTGTTGCAGATGGTATGGGCGGGGCTGCCGCGGGTGAAGAGGCCAGCCGTATCGCGGTTGAGACCATTCACCGCAAACTGGTGGACCTTAATATTGAGCGTGAAACCGATGATGTTGACAGCCTGCTTGAAAACCTGAGCGATCATCTGAGACAGATCGTTCAGGAAGCGAATGACCGTATCGTACAGTATTCGGTTCAGTATCCTGAACTGAAGGGCATGGGGACGACGGTCACACTGGCGGTGATCCGGAACGGTCATGCGATCATCGGCCATGTCGGTGACAGCCGGGCCTATCTGATTGACGGCCATGACAGCAGTATCTCGCAGATCACCTCTGACCACAGCTTTGTGGAAGCGATGGTGATGGCGGGGCATATCACACGGGAAGAGGCGGTTGATCATCCTATGCGGAATGTGCTTTACCGCGCACTGGGTCAGGGTTCGGATGTCGATGTCGATATTTATCACAGCTATCTGCGCCCGGGGGACCGGTTGGTGCTGTGTACCGATGGCCTGACGCTGCATGTGAGGCCGAACGAAATCGCGTCCATCGTACAGGCTGACTCCCGGCCAGAGATGACCACACAGCGACTGGTGGAACTGGCAAATGAGCGGGGCGGACGTGATAACGTCAGCGTGGTGGTGGTGCATGTTGAGAACGGCTATGAGGACGTCGCTATCCCGGCCAGACAGGTCGAAGCGGACGGTGATACGCATCCGCTCGGTGAAGACAGCCTCAATCTGACGGATCTGTCGGCTTCAAACAACCTGCAAACACCACTGGGCTATTCGATGGACCATTCGATGGAACCACCGCTGGAACCGCCGTTCCGGATTGAAGAACCGAATCGGGAAGGGCGCGATATCGCTTCCCCCGATCAGTGATTTAAAGGTCACCGGCCAGACCTTTTCGCTCATAAAAAGCTATGCTATAGTTGCATCTGTGTATTGGGGAGTCGCCAAGTGGTAAGGCAGCGGACTTTGGATCCGCCATTCGTAGGTTCGAATCCTACCTCCCCAGCCTACAGGTTAAAGGCGTTTCTGAAGATTTCAGGAGCGTCTTTTTTGTTGTCTGTTACGGGTGGGGATATTCATAACCTTCCAAGCAAGGGACAGTATGATAACCGGACTGCGTCAGGAAAATGGACAACCACACAGGAGCGGATGGATGAAATATGATGCGATCATCATCGGGTCAGGGCAGGCCGGGCCACCTCTCGCGAAAGCCCTGGCAAACGACGGCCAGCGCGTGGCCGTGATTGAGGGGGGACGACTGGGGGGGACGTGCCTGAATTACGGCTGTCTGCCGACCAAGGCACTGCGGGCGAGCGCGACCGTGGCGCATACCGTGAGGCGTGCCGGGGAATACGGTGTGCGGACAGGCGATGTTTCCGTGAGCTTCCCTGATGCGATGAAGCGGATGCGTGAGATCATCGGGAAGATGCAGGATGGCTTCGCCGAGGGGCTGCACGGGACTGACGGCCTGGATGTGATCGAAGGCTATGCACGCTTCGCCGGGACGCGGGACGGCCTGCACCAGATTGAGGTGAACGGTGAAACGCACGAGAGTGAGCGGGTTTTCCTCAATACCGGGGCGCGGGCGGTGATCCCGCCGATTGAGGGGATCGACCAGATCACAGCGCTGACGAATGCCGAGATGCTCAAGCTGGAGACGCT
Source organism: uncultured Anaerolineaceae bacterium (assembly GCA_964395665.1). Taxonomy (GTDB): domain Bacteria; phylum Chloroflexota; class Anaerolineae; order Aggregatilineales; family Phototrophicaceae; genus JAEZAF01. The sequence continues at coordinate 2,537 of CAYNDH010000206.1, read as the reverse complement.
GCCCGAACACCTGATGATCATCGGGGGCGGGTATGTGGGGCTGGAATTTGGGCAGATGTTCCTGCGCTTTGGAAGCCGGGTGACGATCATCGAGGCTGAGGGGCGGATTCTCTCCAATGAAGATGAGGATATGGCTGAGGCGATCAGCACGATGTTGAGCGAAGAAGGCATGACGATCATCACCGGGCAGCGGGTGAAGCAGGTCTCGAAGCGGGGGGATGGGCGGATTGATGTGCGGATTGAAGCGAAGGACGGGACGGCGGAGATGCTCACGGGGTCGCATGTGCTGGTCGCGACCGGACGCAGGCCGAATACGGACAAGCTCAATCTGGATGCGGTCGGGCTGAAAGTGGATGAAAAAGGCTATCTCCCGGTCAATGGGAAGCTGGAGACGGGTGTGAAGGGCATCTGGGCGCTGGGGGACATCAACGGGCGCGGGGCGTTCACGCATACGTCCTATCAGGATCATGAGATCGTGCTGGCGAACCTGAAAGGCGGGGATCGCACGGTCGATGGGCGGATTATGGCGTATAACATCTATATTGATCCCCCGTTTGGCAAGGTGGGGATGAGCGAGCGTGAGGCGCGGAAGTCGGGGAAGCGGGTGCTGATCGCCAGACAGCGGATGCAGGATGTCAGCCGGGCGGTGCTGGAAAGCCGGACGACCGGGCTGCTCAAGATGCTGGTGGACGCGGAGACGGAGCAGTTTCTGGGTGCGCAGATCTTCGGGATGGAAGCGGACGAGGTCATTCAGATTATCAGCTACTTCATGCATACGGGCGCGTCGTACCGGGTGATGAAGGATGCGCTGCCTATTCATCCGACGGTTGCGGAGACATTCCCGACGGTGCTGGAGGGGTTGGGTGAAGGATAGGGTGAGTGTGCATGCCCCGGATGGATGTCCCATGAGTACCAAGATAAGGATTTGCAAAGGGGAAAAGCCCCCTTATCCCGGCATTGCAAGCAATGCAGGGCACAGACGACGGACGCGGCGGACGCGCAGGCTGTAGCGCGTCCCTACAATAAACGCGTTTGGATGTGTTGTTTTAGCCGTGTGTTGTGAGGGGTATGCGGGGTGTGGCGGGATGGCAGGCAGGGCGCAATATATTGCGCCCCTACGCACTGGGTGCGGTTGGGATTCTTCCTGACCATGTGTACCGAGCGGCGGACGCCCCGTCGGGCGTCCCTACAATACCACGCGTTTAGGCGGATTCTTCAGCCGTGTGTCGCGGATGGGATGTAATTTCCCGTTGTGGAGATGGTGGGACGGCAGGCAGGGCGCAATATATTGCGCCCCTACCAAATATCAGATTGGGCCGGTATCGTCTTCATGGGCCAATTCTGCGTCGTGCATTACATCACTGGTGGCCCATGGTGGACGGTATGAAGTCTGGCCTAAGGTGTCGATGTATCTAATTTCGATCATATTGTTATCCGGGATCTCACGGCGGACGAGTGATTCGAGCTTGATGACGCGATCCAGCAGGCGGGTGAGCGCCGTGATATGCAGGTGCGAGGTCAGGGGATCGTCGGTCAGCGTGTCGATGAGATGTTCGACATGAGACATGAGGCGCTGACGGATGTGAGTATATTCTTTTTCGATGGGGTCAGGGTCGTCATCGGATGGATCGATTTCCGGCGGGAACTCTGACTGGTCGAAAAGCTGCTGCCAGATGGGTATGTTGTGAATGCCATTTGTCGGTTTTGGCGTGGTTTGCTGCTGCTGCTGCCGCACTAAATTTTTGTGCTGCAACAAGGGATTTTCCCCTGAAAATGACTGATGTGCTGCTGCAACAATGGATTTTGCTGCATCAATGTGCTGCAATTTGCGTTCGCGCTTCCATGCGTGCAAGGTTCGGATGGGGATGCGGGTCTGCAAGGATGTGGCATTGACATTGTAGAAATTGTCGGCAAGGCACTGCAAAGCGTAGGCTTTTTCTTCATCCGTGTAGCGGCGGGACATGGGCGATCCTTGGGCTATGGTGATTAACGGATTATGCAGTATAGCACGAATGTTCTATCTGTGCGGTTCGAGTTTTCTAACGAAGTGGACCCAATTTTAGCCGTATATTATGCAATGAGAGGTTCGGCAGGGTTTGCGTGGATGCCCCGACGGACGCCCCGGACATGCAAGCATGTGTGGCGTCCCGGATATGCAAATACCGAGCGACGGACGCGGCGGACGCGCAGGCTGTAGCGCGTCCCTACAATAAACGTGTTTGGATGTGTTGTTTTAGCCGTGTGTTGTGAGGGGTATGCGGGGTGTGGTGGGACGGCAGGCAGGGCGCAATATATTGCGCCCTTACGCACTGGGTGCGGGTTGGGATTCTTCCTGACCATGTGTACCGAGCGGCGGACGCGGCGGACGCGGCGGACGCGCAGAAGCGCGTCCCTACAATACCACGCGTTTAGGCGGATTCTTCAGCCGTGTGTCGCGGATGGGATGTAATTTCCCTTTGTGGAGATGGTGGGACGGCAGGCAGGGCGCAATATATTGCGCCCCTACGCACTGGGTGCGGGTTGGTGATCGGGTGTGG
>CAYNDH010000205.1:0-7446 GCA_964395665.1 uncultured Anaerolineaceae bacterium | reverse complement strand
GGGCCGGGGGATGAGGTTTCCTAACATCGAGAGTTAAAAACCTACCCCTGAAAGCTTCCCCTAACCGGCGCAGCAAGCTGCGCTCCCCTTCCCCCAGTCGGCAAAATCTACGGTTTTGCATTCCGAGGGAAGGGGAATCGATCTGCGGTGACCTGTTTTTCTCCCTTTCCCTCGCAGCATCCGACGAATGCTTTTCTCGTCGGATGCGCCCGGCATTGCCTGCATTGCCGGGATAAGGGCTGGGGATAGGGGGTGCTTTTCCGCCGTGAGTTCCTTAGCTTAATGCCTATGAGCTTCTGTGCGTCCGCTGCATACTACTAAAACCGCCCGGTCATCGCCCCCGCGTAGCCCGTAAGTTCCGCGTAGCCGTAGCCGGTGACATCCCCGGAGAGCTGCACCGCCCCTTCCCAATAGGCAATCGTGCCGCTGTTCAGTTCCTGATCTGCCGTCAGCGGTGTGACACTGAAGCGCAGGTCTGCTTCCGCATCAATCGCATCCGCCGCGATGGTGATCGTCCAGCCTGCGGGATAGGTTGCGCCGGTATGCGGACTGGTCCACTCGTCCGTTGCCACGATCTGGAATGCCTCTGACGGCAGATAGGTCGTGCTGCCGTCCACATCCACCAGCATCCCGCCGAACGCCGGTTCGCGTCCGCCCGTCACCAGCCGAATCTGCCCGGCCATCAGATCGCGCCCGTCATCGAACTGCAAGCCGAACCAGTCCCAACCGAGCGCGGTCAGTCCGAGTGCGCTGGTGCTGAACTCGTGATCCATCCAGCTTGTGCCGCTGATCTCGAAAGCCTCATCGCCGAGTGTGATCGTCCCGGTCGTGTTCAGCCGGGAAAGCGAATAGTAATAGCTGGCGTTGCCGGTCTCGCCGCTCTTGGGACTCAAGCCGTTATCGCCCTGAAGCGCCGGGGCCTTGACCTGCTCCAGCGTGAAATCGACACCGAAGCCCTGCGCCGATTCAGCCGTGATGCGGTAGACTTCTGGTGAAATTTCCGCTGCCTGCCAGTTTTCCAACACCACCTGATAATCCGCGTCCGGCTGCGCGTCATTCGGCAGCGCGAAGGCCAGCCCCGCCGCCCCGCGACTGTAGCGCTCATCGTGATAAAAGCGCGGTGTTGTAAGGTCGCTGATCGTGAAATGCGCCATGAAGACCTGATTGCTGCGCCAGTCCGACGAGCGGCTGTCCACCGTCTGATTTTCTTCTGGCACAATTGCCCGCCGGAAGATCGTGAACTGATAGCCGAAGCGCCGTCCGTCTTCTGTCGTCAGATTGCCAGTGTAATACCACCACTCGGTCTGGAAGGCATCATGCGACCCGTGATCACGCGGGAACTGCCAGTCATATGGCTCGATCGCCCGTGCATAGCCCGTCAGATCACCGAACGATGGCGCGATGAACTCCGCCTGCGCCCCGATTTCCTGCGAGCGGCCTTCGATCATGCTGAAGCCAATCGCGACCACGATCAGAATCACAATTCCAACCACGCCAAATTTCCACATACCAGTAAACCTCAGACCTTTTTACATTACGTTTTTGCCCCTCTCCGCGCAGAACCGATTTCTGTACGGAGAGGGGTTCGGGGTGAGGTGCTAACGCACCACACTCACGCTCAGCGCTGCCGTGTTGTTGACCTCACTCTGTTCGACCACCTGACCTTCAGCATCCGCCATAACTTCGATACGATATTCACCGGGTTCGGTGAAGGTCAGATCCGCGTTCAGTGCGATGCTCTCACCGCCGCGCAGATTGGCTGTATTGATCGTCGCCACCACACCGCCGGGGATCACGCGGACCGTCGTCACCGTCTGGCCGGTGCGGTCGCCGCCGGTATTGCTGATCGTGAAGCTGTAATTGCGCGTCACCGAGCCAGACTGCGGGATAATCAACTGTGTCGCGCCGTTCAGATTCGTCACCACAAGGTCCGGCGGAGAGGGAACCGCTGTCGTCGGGACCAGACTCGGCGTCAGCGTCGGTGTCAGTGTTGCGGTCGCTGGCGCCGCTGTCGGGTTCGGCGACCCTGTCACCGGCACACCCTGGCAGGTCGTGCCGTAGACGGTGGTGAACGGTGCGTTGACCCATCCGACCACATTTCCAACGCGGACCTGCCACCAGTCATTCGCACCCGTCCGGCCAATAATCGGGACCACTTCACCGGCAGACAGCACGCGCAGGATCTGGAAATCCGTGCTGGGGCCGCCGCGAACATTCAGGCCGGTGCTGGCACGGGCGCGGCAGGTTGGGTCATTTGGGTCGATGGTCGGCAGGATTGGCGCACCACCACCGCCGCTGCTCGGTGGTTGTGTCGATATTGGCGCATTGGCCCCGCCAATCGTCATTTCGATCTCACTCGGATCGCTGACAACGGTCCCGCGATAGGCGACCACCCGCAGCACGAGCTGGCCGGTCTCACGCGGCGTATAACTCATCACGGCGTTGAACGTCGTCTGGCCGTTCTGGTTTTCAGAGGTCAGCGTCTGGACAATCCGCCCATCGGCCTGAAGCTGGACACGTGTCACGCCCCGGCTGTCCGTCGCGCTGGCGCTGATCAGGATCTCACGCCCGACCGGAGACGTCGCGCCAGATGTCGGCGAATTGATAATCACACGCGGTTTCCCGCTGGCAGAGGGAGTCGTGGTCGGGGTGCGGGTTGGCAGATCTTCTTCCGCAGGCGCGAGATTGCACGCACCCAGCATCAGCGCACTGATGATCAGCACGGTTTGCAGTCCGAAGGTCAGACGCTTCAGGGATGTGATCCCTGTGGCAAATGTTAATCGAAACGGGCGTGGTCGCTGCATATCGCTGCTCCTTAGATGGGGAGTCGCACAGATCAGGCAAAGGATGTTCGGAGAGGGTGAATTCTCTCGCTCACATTCTATCATCAGCGATCATGCACGACAATCAGCGCCGTTCGGGTGTTTTCCCCACGCCCGACCACCGCCTGTCAGCTCATCTGACGCATCGCCCGTTCGGTGATCACCAGCATCAGCGCGATAATCGCCAGCGGCATCACCAGCGGCAGCACCGCATCCACCAGCAGATGCCCCAGCACGCCCATCGGGATCATACGCGGCGCGTTAATCAGCACAAAGTAGAAGATCAGGATCGTCAGCGTGGTGATCACCGCCGTGCTGCGTCCGCGTGTCGTCACGCCGATATAGGTGCCGATTGAGGCCGTCATCGCCATCTCCAGCGGGATGCGCACAATCGCGACGCCGAACACGATCACGGTGCCGATCTGTGACATCATACCGTACTGCTCACTCGGTAGTTGATTGAGATAGAGCAGCACCATCGTCGGCATCTGTGTTATCGCGATACCGGTCGTCAGCAGTGATAGTTCTTCGCTCTGACGCCACATCGCCCCCGCCATTTTCGAGATCAGGACCTCGCGATGCGAAAACGGCGTCGCCAGCAGCAGATTGAGCGTCGCGCCTTCGACCTCTTTGACCATCGACTGCGCTGCATCGGTTGCCAGCGCGTACAGGGTCTGCACGTAATAGTAGAAGGCGAATGGCAGTATCCCGACGGACACAATCACCACTGGCAGAATGATCGTAAACAGAAACGGCAGCGGATACGTCAGCAGGACGAGGACCGCCTGAATGCCATACCACTGTAACACTGGCTCGATCTGCGGTGTCATCACCCGCCAGTAGCGCCCCAGATGCCGCCGCACAATCGGATGCGACCGCCGCGCCCACGGGGGGAACTGTGTATCAATATCGTAATGGGACTGCACAATCTCGCGAATCAGCGCGGCGCGGGACGCGGTGGTTTGCATGGCGTCAGACTCTCGTTCGGGTGGCGGCTTGGGCGGCATCATCTTTAAAGGATAACAGATGCCCTACTTTAGAGTCTATCAATCTGTGTGGGATGTTACGTCAGTGAGCCGCTACATCCCCTGACGCCTTGCAGCGAACACAGTGAGCCACAATAAACCAGCAATCAGAATGATATAAATCACGGGTACTATCACCAGCGCCCACAGCAGGTAAGTATGCTGACCGACCCTGACCGGTGTATGACTGATCAGGAGCGTATTTACATGATAGCCGTTATCCAGAAAGCTGCTGCCTGTGTATGAAAGAGCAACGCCAATGGTCCATGACGGCGTTCCTTCATACGAAAGATCGGTTGTTTCAATGAGATCACCATCAAAATCTTCGACATATATTTTGGGTGAAAAACGCTGAAAATATATATTGGCAGTAAAGTTAAAAATCAGGAAAACAGCAACCAGTACAGCTGTCCGCACTCCCCACGCGACCCAGATCTGCGGACGTTTCAGAAATAATCCGCTGAGGACACCCACGACCACGGTAAACAGCCCACTGAATAACGTGAGAACAGGCAGTGCGGCACAGGCCATCAGCAGATACTGCGGCTCTGGCGGATATTCCAGACGAATTGACCATTTATCAAAGTTCTGGGGGAATACATTCAGACTCATTCGGGACATCGTCAGGCCGAACCACGTTACCACGCCAATTCGCAGCACACCCAGCAGCAGATATTCCCCAAACGTCGTCCGAAAGGTCGCCAGCACCTTTCCAAAGATCACACTGCGCGGCCTGACATCGGATAATTTCAGAAAATCCCACGTCCGCGCCGCTTTTTCCCGGACGATGCTGTCCACACTCAGCGTCAGTGTTTTAATCAGCAGCCGGACATAAAAAAGCGCAATCGTAGGGGCCAGGACAAAAATCGGCAGGAAATAAAGCAGGATAAATTGTATAGGATAACCCGAAGAGCGAAGATCATTGATATTCAACTGAAAGACACTGTCGGCCAGTTCGACCAGTACCAGCAGCACGGTCGAGATCAAAGCCAGCGTGACAAGTACTCTCCAGCCGTATTTCAGGAGGCGCTGTCTGCGGCGCAGTGCGGCATGAGGTGTCTGTAAACGCTGCTGATGCAGGTATTCCGCCGCGTGAATAGTCCTCTGTTGCAACATGGATACGTTTCCTTGTCGGCTTGTCGGTTCTCTGATGTTTATAGCAGATAAGGATACAGACACCCTTATCCTGCACCAGTTCCGATAAAGTGCAAGCGAACATGCCTGTAAGTAATCCGCTTGAAGGGTTGCCCAAATCCTATCTCCATCTCACTCCACACCGCGTTATCAGGTATAATAGGAACTCGCAAAAACACCAGCCAAAAGCCAGGAGAGAGTGAAAATGTCCAAGCGGAGAGGTGGAATGCCCGGTGGCGCAGGAATGGGAGGCGGTATGGGCGGCAATCAGATGAATATGATGAAGCAGCTTCAGAAGATGCAGCAGGATATGCTGGCCGCACAGGAAGCGCTTGCGAATGAAACGGTCGAAGTCTCGGTCGGCGGCGGCGCAGTGACCATCGTCATCACCGGTCACCAGCGCGTCCAGTCGATTGCCATCAACAAGGACGTGCTCGACATGTCCGACGACGAATGGCTGACCGACCTGCAGGACCTGATCACGCTGGCCGTCAATCAGGCCATCGAGCAGAGCCAGTCCATGGCCGCAGAACGCATGGAATCCATCACTGGCGGCCTCGGCGGAATGCCCGGACTCGGCGGTCTGCTCGGCTAGATTAGCCCGACTGAATCTGCTGGCTGGAATAAACCAAACCATCCAGTATCCGAAAGCATTAACATCCTCATCCCTGCTCATGTCGTTCATTTCCCCTCTTCATGCAATGGAGAGGGGCCAGGGGTGAGGATCTTGCTGCTGTACAGGTAATCAAACACGATGTATAGAGCTGTCCCAGAACCGGTGACAAAACTGATCGAAGCCTTTTCACGGCTTCCCGGCGTCGGGCCGAAGACGGCCTCACGCCTGACGTATTATCTGCTGCGCGCCCCGGAAGAGATCCCGCTGGGATTATCTGACGCGCTCAAGGCCCTGCGCGAACAGACGAAGTTCTGTACCGTCTGTGGCAATATCACGGTCGATGATCCCTGCGCGGTGTGCAGCGATCCGCGCCGCATCCAGACCACCATCGCCGTTGTCGAAGAACCGCTGGACCTGCTCGCCATCGAGCGCACCGGCAGCTACAACGGCCTGTATCACATCCTCAACGGCGTCATCTCTCCGGTCAACGGCATCGGCCCGGACCAGCTTCGCATCAAAGAACTGGTCAGTCGTGTGCAGGGCGGGAATGTCTCCGAAGTCATCATCGCCACCAATCCCGGACAGGAAGGTGATGCGACCGCCATGTACATCCAGCGCGAACTGGCGAACAAGGGCGCGAAGGTCACCCGTCTGGCGCGTGGTCTGCCGGTCGGTGGTGATCTGGAATATGTGGACGCCGTGACCCTGACCCGTGCGCTGCAAGGCCGTAATGAAATCGGCTGATCGGCTGAACCCGTCCGATAGCTTCCGGCGATGATGGGATTGATGGAGTCGTGACATCGTGATCACCGAACCCCTCTCGTTACAGAGGACGCCGGTTGTGCCGGTTACTCAATCCGTCATCGCCCCCCACTATCTGATCTCGCATGTCCTTCCCGAATACCCTATCGGGAAGGTCAGAAGCTGTGTCCTGTCTTCACACAGTTTCAGCGATCTCTATCAGGTCGAGACGGAAAACGGGCGCTTTGTGCTGCGCGTGTATCGGCACGGGCGCGCCCCGAATATTGAGGATCTTCACTTCGAACTGGAACTGCTGCGCTATATCCGGGATAAAGGAGTCGGCGCTGCGGTCCCTATCCTGCGGATCGACGGTGCATGGCTCACCCTGATTGACGCGCCCGAAGGCCGGCGTTACGCCGCGCTGTTCGAGCAGGCGAAGGGTGTTCCCGTCACCCAGTCAGACGATCACATGCGCCTCTATAGTCGTGCGGTCGCAGAATTCCACATCGCCACCGAAGATTTCAGTTATCGCTATCACCGCCCAGCACTGACCCTGCACGAGCTGATCGATAAACCACTGGCCCAGCTTGCCATGCTGCTGCGCCACCGTCCCGATGATCATCAGTTCCTTCAGCGCATCGCCAACCGCGCCAGCCGCAATCTTCAGGTGATGAGCGATCAGCTTGAGACCGGCATCTGCCATAATGACCTGCACGGCGGAAATGCGGTCATTGATGAGAGCGGAAATGTGACATTTTTCGACTTTGATGAGTGCCGCCGCAGTTGGCGGGCCTATGAGGTCGCGGTGATTTTGTGGAGCGAACACCGCAGCCTATCTTCAGCCGCACGCTATCCGGCCTTCATGGAAGGCTATCAGACACGGCGTCGCCTGAAGCCGGTTGACAGGCGTGCTGTCCCCTATTTCGTGATTGCGCGGCATTTCTGGTGGATCGGGACGCAGATCACCCACGCGGGCTGGTTCGGCAGCGCCGCCCTCACCGACGACTTCTGGACACAGGCGGTCGAATTTTTGCAGACATGGGAAAACGAACTGAAGTAGAGGCGCAATACATTGCGCCCCGTGGGTGTATTTCAACAATTTACACAT
>CAYNDH010000204.1:0-7451 GCA_964395665.1 uncultured Anaerolineaceae bacterium | reverse complement strand
GCCCGTTCTTCAATCATGGGATGGATGTCGAGCCACGCGGCGGCTCAATCTGGCTGCGGCTGACCGGACGCGATGGCATCAAGCCTTTTATCATCGCCGAGATCGGTGATCATCATCTGCTGCGGGAAGAGGTCGCGGCGGCAGCAGGCTGGAGCTAACGCTGAAGTCAAATACACACAGGGCGGCAAGAATCCCGCCCTGCGATGGGTGGTGCGGCGGGGAAAACATCAGCGAGACGCCTACTCCGCGAAGGTCATGCCCTTTACAGCCATCGCCTCACGAAGCTGGCCCAGCGCCTTGGGTCCCATGCCATGCAGCCGGAGCAGTTCCGCCTCTGTGAGCGCCGTCAACTGCTCCAGACGGGTGTAACCGGCGCCTTCCAGCGCACGTCTGGCTGGTGATCCCAGTTTTGGCGGGAAATCAGATGACGAGCCGGACGGATGGTCATTTTTCACAGCATTCTCTCCTTTGCATGATAACCATTCACTGCAAAGCTGTGTTCGGTGTGGGTGACCTGTCGGTAGCATGACAGCACCTTGCCAGAACGGAAAAGCCGCACGCCGAGCAGCTTCAGTTCAATCGGGCGTGTCAGGTTGCGGAACATGGGCTGGCCCTGGCCTAACACAATCGGATGGGTGATCAGGCGGTATTCGTCGATCAGGTCGTGCAGCGCCAGAAATGATACCAGCGCCCCGCTGCCGAAGATCACCATATCGCGCCCCGGCTGCTGCTTCAGTTCGGCCACATGATCGGCCACATGATCATGGATCAGGCTGACGTTATCCCAGCTTCCCCACGCGGCACGGGTCAGCGTGGTCGAGACCACGATTTTGGGCAGGCTGTTCATCTGTTCGGCCACATGCGAATCATCGAACATCGCAGCAGGCGTCGGCCAGTAGCTCGCCATCATCTCATAGGTGACGCGCCCGAAGAGGATGGCATCCATCGCGCTGAGCTGCTGTGCGGCATAGGCATCGAATTCTTCATCGATCATGTGCCAGTCAAGTTCACCGTTCGGCCCGGAAAAAAAGCCATCCTGAGTCACCAGATTGGAGACGATAATTTTTCGCATGGGTGTAGATCCTTCCTCTGTGTTGTACTTCATACGTTGTGGCATCAGGCAGGTTGCAGATCGTTAATCTGCCTGCGGATCAGTGCGGCCCTGCAAAGCTGCTGATGTCTGCCGCGACCGTTGACAGATCATTGTCGAATTGATGTCCTGCGGGGATTTGCCAGTCAGCCGGATCAGCGCGTCGAGATGGTCGGGTGCAAGTCTGTAAGACGAGTACAACAGTAGTTTCATATGCTACAAGTCAGATGGATAAGATGGATAAACGCTGTTGAGTCAGTCCGCGCTCGGAGTGCTGACCACAGGCACGGCGGAGTCCAGCGCAGATCATCAGCCCTGATCATCCGATGCGACGCGATACAGGCGAACCGGTTTGACTCCGCCGCGTTTGATCACACCCTTCGCTTCGAGATCAAGCTGGACGGCGGCCACCCACCAACCGGCCTTCGCTCCACCGGGGAACAACGCTTCCGGCAGATGCGGGATCACCCGCTGGATGATCTCGTCTGCACTGATCCCCGGCGCTTCGGCAGGCAAAATCTTCAGATAGGCTTCGCGCATGGCTTCGAACTTATCCGCCTGCACGCGATAGACTTTGCCGGGATGCAGCACGTTCTCGATTTCCATCATCTTCGGTTTTTCGGCCTTGCCAGCTTTACCCGCTTGGCCGGATTCATTCACGCTCATGTGTTTCTCCCAGGTAGTGTTCAGCACAACTGTTCTATCATATCCCTTATACTTCAAAATAGCAAGTGATCAGTTCATAAACAGAAGTTAAGCATTCTCAAATTCAATTCTGACGTTGAAAGCGGTATACTGGAGTTATGAAAACCAGAACCTATAACCAATTCTGTGGGCTGGCCTTCGCCCTGGACATCATCGGCGAACGCTGGACACTGCTGATCATCCGCGAACTGCTGACCGGGCCGCGCCGCTTCAAGGATCTGATGGACGGCCTGCCGGGGATCAGCACCAATCTGCTGACCGAACGCCTGAAAAGGCTCGAAGAACAGGGGATTCTCTGCCGCCGTGTGCTGCCGCCCCCCGCCGGATCAACCGTCTATGACCTGACACCGGTCGGACGCAGTGTGGAGACGGCGATCATCGAATTAGGGCGCTGGGGAAGCCAGTTTTTGCCGCCCTCCATGGAAGGGCTGTCGCTGCCGAGTGTGGGGACCACCGCACTGGCGATCAAGGCGTTTTTCAATCCCGAACCAGCACAGGACATCAACGTGACCTATGAACTGCATCTGGATGCCGAGATCCTTCAGATTCAGGTCAGAGACGGGGCGCTGCATATCCAGCAGGGGCCAGCGGTCGAACCGGATGCCGTGTTTTATACCAGTGTGCAGGCCTATCTGGGGATGTTCTCCGGCCAGCTACCCCCAGAGCAGGCGGTCGCCGCCGGTCTGGTGCGCGTCCAGGGGGATGCCGGGGCGCTGGAACGCTTCCTGAGCCTGAGTCATGTGGCGACGGTGGAGAGCGTGGAGTAGATTAGGCCGGATCAGGAAGAATCCCGATCATGTATACCCGGCGGATGACGGATGCGGGGCAGGGGCGTCGGGCGTCCCATATGCACCAAGATAAGGATTTGCAAGGCGGAAAAGCAGTTCACCGTGGATCAATTCGCCTTCCCTCGGAGCGCAGGGACTGGGGAAGGGTAGCGCAGGTCTATCGCGCCGGTTAGGGGAAGGGGGGAAGTACGCAGCGGACGCCCCGTTGGGCGTCCCTACGCCCTGCGCGATAGGTAGAGGTCGGATTCTTCCGGCCCGCTGCCTCAAATATAGGCTGGATCTGTCGCTACAGCGCCATCACCTGTTCATAGACCGCCAGCGTCTCGCGGGCGGTTTTACGCCACGAATAGCGCGTAGCCTGTGACAGTCCCTGATTGATCATCGACTGCCGGAACGAGTCCTGCTCCAAAAGCGCGATGATCGAACCGGCCATCTTGCGCTCATCTTCCACCAGAAACGCCCCTTCCCCGACCAGTTCCCGCATGACCGGGATATCCAGCGCGACCACTGGCGTCCCGGATGCCATTGCTTCCAGTGCTGGCAGTCCAAAGCCCTCATAGCGCGTCGGATACGCGAACACCCGCGCCAGCCGGTAGAGCGATGGTTTATCCGCTTCATCGACATAGCCTGTCCACTGCACCAGATCATCGATGCCGAGTTCCTTCGCGTAGGCGGGCAGATCCGGGAAAACCGGTGACGATCCCCACTTGGGCTGCTTTCCGGCCAGCACCAGCGGGAATTTGTCACTCACTCCCTGCGCGACATAGGTATAGGCCAGCAGCAGTTCATTGACATGCTTGCGCCGGTCGAAGCCCCCCAGATACAGCACGAAGTCATCCGGCAGATCGTATTTCTGGCGGACCTCTGCATCACGTTCGGCCCCCATGCGCGGATGAAAGCGCTCTTCGACACCGAGATGAATCGGCGTGATCAGCTCCGATGGCAGATCGAGATGTTTCACGATGTCACCCTTTGCCGCCTGACTCAATGTGATGACATGCGCCGATCCTCTGGAAGCGGTACTCACCAGTGAGGTGTACAGCTTCGCGCCGGTGGATGCGGCATAAACCGGCATTTCCAGCGGGATGACATCCAGAATGCTGGTCACCAGCCGCGCCGGAGACGACAGCGGCGGCCCCCAGTATGGCACATGTGCGATATCGGCCTGAAGACGCCGCACTGCCGCCGGATAGCCGCGCTGTTCGAACAGCACCTTGCCGAGATTGCCACCGCGCACACCGACTTTGATGACCTCAACCCCCTGCGGGACGAGTTCGAGATCACTGCTGTGTGCCGGGACGATCAGTGACAGCCGGTGATCCGGGCCGACGCGCCGCAGCTGCGCCAGCAGATTCCGCAGATACTGTCCGCTGCCTGTATTCGGCTGATCCCAGAACCAGCCGTTAAATGCGATATGCATGAAATGGTCTATCTTTCGTTATCGGATTCAGCATGATGCGATTGTAGCGTATTGCCGGTAGATCAGCGTAGGGGAACTGCGGGGCGGCGACTGACAGCACAAAAATTGCTCAACCGAATTTTGAACCATTGATCGCCCCTGTGCGTATTCCATTTTGTCGGACAGGGAGATCAGATCATGAGATATGCGTTAATCTGCAAAATTGACCTCTTGACAGCATTTCGAGATCCCTATACACTGTATTCACTCTAGTCGTTTAAGCGACTAGAGTGAATATCGGGAGATGGATGAGAGAGACAGTCAATGGATTACGTTTACGCACCCACCATTGTCAACATCAGCTTCAGCACTGCGCCCGTGTGTAACATCTTTGAATCACTGGGGCTGCTGAACTCCGTTGACGAACTCTCTGGTCTTGATCCGTGGATTTATGAGACGGTGGCCCGCCTTCCGCAGCACGCGATGCAGACCAATCACCTGCTCGATTGCGCCGGGGCATGGCATCTGGTAGGGCACGCTGGCAATGACCTGATCAATCGCGAGTTCCCAGAGTATCTGAAGTGGCTGGAAGACCAGACTCCGGATGATCTGCGGCACATCATGACCCGCTGGCTGGTCGATATTCCGGGTGACGAAACACCGCCCACACTCGAAGCCGTTTACAGCGATCTCGATACCATGATCGGACAGGTTACCAAGATGGCGGCCCATAAGCAGACGGTCAAGGATCATGATTTTCACCCTGAACGCTTTGTCGAAGTCTTCCCGCTGCTGAATGATCCGGTACGGCTCAAGGCGATCCTGCTGGAGCATCTGCACTGGATGTGGGACAACATCCTGCGCGAAGAATGGGAACGCAGACAGCCGCAGCTTACCGCCGTATTAGAAGCTTACCGGCAGCTTGACTTCCAGAACCTGACGGCGCTGGAAGCAGTCCGCACTATCACCGGGCGTGATCTGGCGAATACCGGCTGGGAATGGCCGCAGACCGATCTCGTCTTCATCCCATCGCCGCACATCGGGCCGTATGTTGGACGGTTCGACATGGAAGGCGAAAAGACTGGCTATATCATGTTCGGCGTGCGCCAGCCACCGCAGACGCGGAGCCGGTCACCTGAACTTACCCGGGCGGAACTCATCCCGCGCCTGAGCGCACTGGCCGATGACACCCGCCTGCAAATTCTGGAGGCAGTGGCGCAGCATGACGAGATCTGCGCACAGGACATCATCAACCTGCTCGATCTCACCCAGTCGGCGGCATCACGTAATCTAAGACAACTGGTTGCAACCGGATACCTGGTGGAACGCCGCCGGGAAACCGCTAAATGCTACAGCATCAATCGAGAGCGCGTGGATGAAACCATGCGAGCACTGCGGCGGCTGCTGCGGGGGAAAGGAGCTTCAGCATGAGTTTGACGGCAACTTTCACGGGGCCTGGGATATGGTAACACTGAACATGTAACAGGCTGACGTCACCAGTCAGCGGCCCGCCAGAGGGCGGACAGGGATCGATCTCGATCACAGGCAGCACCGGTAAACCTTTTCAACCCAATCTGCATCTTTACCACTGACAGGCACAAGGCCCTGTCGGCCTGGTTCAATGACCGCCCTTTCCGGGCCAAATGGAGCTAACATCATGTACGATCATTACCAGAACACGAAAATCAGCGACATCCGCCGTGAAGACATCCGCCGCGAAATCGAGCAGCAGCGCATGGCACGGACTAACATCAATGCTGATGTGAGCGAAGAACCCATGCCATTTTATGCCCCGATCCTGAGCAGCGTGGGTGATGCGCTGGTCAACGCAGGCAGCGCCCTGAAGGAACGCTACAGCGATGTGCGCGACGCTTACGACAGCGCACCGCGTGCGGGTGTGCGTCCATCAGTCGCCAAGTAATTTTCGAGTATTCCGGCAGATGGCGGACGAGCGATACGCCCACACCGATCCGGTCGTATCGCCCATCCTCTCTCCACAGCAGCCTGACCGCTGCTGCCACCGCCATTTGCAGACCTATCAGGGGGCGCAGCCTTAGGCTCGCTGCGCCCTCGCTTAACTCCACATACAGCGGATTTTTCTATCCTCAATTTATAACAGAGTCTTATATCAAAATACAAATTGAATTTCTTCTAAGTTGATCTTCCCCTGCTAATTATCTAACCAGCCATAAAGTGAACTTACGTTGGTATCGATCACTCGCGAAGTATAGGTATTGATATCTACGTAAATGAGTTCATTATCCTCACTCACAAACACAAACTTCTGACTATCGGGTGACCATAACCCATTGCTATAACCCACATTATATGGCTGATCGATTGCCTGATAGGTTTCTGTTTTTGTATCATAAATAACAAGATGTCTCAGGAGAGGTCTATCCCAATCCCCGGGTTCTGGCTCGCCAGCACGTCCTCTGATCCAAAGCGCAAGTTTAGTGCTGTCCGGTGACCACAAAAGCCCTCGTTCTTTATCAATTTCGATACGGAGAAAGTCTGCATCTGACAAAGCGTTGGTCGCCGCATTATAAATCTCGATAGGTAACCCTTTGTAATTAATCCCAAAGCGGATCAAGTAGGCGAGATAGTTTCCATCTGGAGACCACGCTGCCCCCGCATATGGGCCTCCGGGCCGACGAAACAGCTTCCATGAAACCTCAGACACATCCGATAACTGCTGAAGTTCCTGCTGCGATTGAGAGTCATAAATAACCCATTTTCCATCAGAGCAATAAGTGGTCTCCAGTGGTGGAAAATTATCCTGATATGACAGAACGCGTCCATCAGCACACTGTTCATAAAAATGCAGATTACCTGAGGGAGAAGATAGTGCGGGTAGTTCCACTACTTCATCCGGAAGCAGTGATACGTCATCTTCCTGATAAAAGGGTAAAGGATCAGGACCGCTTAACTTAAATGTCTCTGTATCAACAAAATAAAAGACAGGCAGACGACCCTCTGCTTCATCAATCAAGCCATCGTCATCTACATCATAGCCCAAGGGGTAAATGATCAATAGATTATTCGTAGTAAATCCGCACATCTGCCATTCTGGGAGCCACTCGGTTCTGAACACTTCCTGCTGGGAGGTGAGATCGGAAATTTCAAGTTCAGTTATGTGTTCCCTAGATTGGGTCAGTGTTGCCATATACCTTCCATCTATCGAAATGCTTCCGCATTCCAGATGAGGGTAGGAATAAACACGTCGATCATCGCCCGATCTGACAACAATCTCTACCTCATAGGGTACTGAGGTATATTGACTATAGATCAGAAATCCATCCAGCTTTACAGGCGTTTCCTCTGTCTTTAATCCATTAGGAGTAATGTTGAACATCAATAAAATGAGCAAAAATAAAAAGCTAATTCCATTTAAGTACATCGATAACTTCATTGAACTAATTCCTGCTCAGAATCACATCGGTCTCGGACTCGCCTGCGTGCTGGAAGC
>CAYNDH010000203.1:2295-7515 GCA_964395665.1 uncultured Anaerolineaceae bacterium | reverse complement strand
TTAACTCGTCTCCCGCATGGAGGCGTGCCAGGGCATGATACGCCGTTCGGCGAACAGCACCAGCAGATAAAACGAAATGCCGATCAGCGCGGCGAGGATGATGGCCGTCCATGCCCGTGCGAAGTTGAATCCGGCGGCTTCCTGTGTGATGAAAACACCAAGCGTCGCACGCGGTCCACCGAAGAACTCGCCGACGACCGCGCCGATCACGCTCAGGGAACTCGCGACACGCAGCGCACTGAACAGGTACGGTAAAGCGTTGGGAATACGCAGGCCAAACAGGATGCGAGAGGGTTTGGCAGCGTAGGAATGCATCAGCTCAAGCTGTGCCGGGTCGATCAGTGTCAGGCCGCGCACGGTGTTGATCATCACCGGGAAGAAGACGATGATCGCGACAATCGCCATCTTGGAGGCAGGGTTCGTCAGCCCGAACCAGTTATTCATGATCGGGGCGAAGGCGATAATCGGGACGGAGTTGGCGGCAATCGCGAACGGCATCAGCGCCTGATTGACGATCACCCAGCGCACCGTCACCAGCGCGACCAGTATCCCACTGACAGAGCCGATCACAAACCCGCCGACCGCTTCCCACAGGGTCGCACCCGCCGCTTCAAACAGGATCGACTTACGCTCAAATGCCAGTTGAATCTCGCGCCCCAGCTCGGCAAAAATCGCGCTGGGCTTCGGCAGCAGAAACTGCTGGATATTGAACACCGTCACTGCTGCTTCCCAGATCACCAGCACGGCCACCGCGATCAGGAGGGTCGGCGCGTAAAAGCGCAGACGGTCCACACCAGATGCGAGAAACGACCGGGGAAGCCTGCGTGAAGTCACCGGCTGTGCCATCGGTTAGACCTCAATCTCATCGCGGTCACCGATCTCGTGCGCATCGCGCAGCAGTTCGCGCACCTCGGTCACTTTGGCGAAGAATTCTGGTGTCTCGCGGGTTTCAAATACCCGTGGATACGCGACCGTGTTCTCCACCACCTGCGTAATCCGCCCCGGACGCGGAGACATGACGACAATCCGCGACGACAGGAACACCGCTTCGGCGATACTGTGTGTCACGAAGATGATGGTGATACCAGTGTGTTCCCAGATGCGCAGCAGTTCCATGTTCATGCGCTCACGGGTGAATTCATCCAGTGCGCCGAACGGCTCGTCCATCAGCAGAATCGACGGCTCGAAGGACAGCGCACGCGCAATCGAGACGCGCTGCTGCATCCCGCCGGAAAGCTGCCACGGGTGATGTCTGGCGAACTTCTCCAGCTCCACCAGCCTCAGCATTTCCATGGCGCGGTTTTCACGTTCCCGTGCGGAATAGCCCATAATCTCCAGCGGAAGCTGCACGTTCTGGATCACCGTGCGCCATTCGTAAAGCGTCGCCGCCTGAAACACGACGCCGTAATCGCGGTCGAGCCGTGCCTGATGCGGGTCCTTGCCATTGACCAGCAGACTGCCCTGCGACGGCTTGATCAGGTCGGCAATCAGGCGCAGCAGCGTGCTTTTTCCACAGCCCGACGGGCCAATCAGTGAAATAAACTCACCTACCCGAATATCGAGATTGATATTTTGCAGCGCGATCACCGGGTCACTTTTAGCGGTCTCAAATACCTTATTCAGATTTCGGGCCGAGATCACGCTCGTGGTCGGGGCTTCGCTCAACGGTTCGACTGTCATAGCTACTCAATACTCCGAACATAACGCCGCAGCACGACCCGTTCGACCAGGCTCACGGCAATAAAGAACACCACACCGACGACTGCCGCCGTGACAATCGCCGCCCACAGCTTCGGGGTCGAAATCATGCTGTAATCCGAACTGAAGTCCAGGATAGCGCGGCCCAGCCCATCGCCCATGCCGGACGGAAGCTCGCCGATGATCGCACCGACGACGCTGGACGTTGCCGAGACTTTGAGCGCGGAGAAGATATAAGGCAGCGCCGCCGGAAAGCGCAGCTTCCAGAGCTTGGTCCACCAGCTTGCCGCATACGAGTCCATCAGCTCGACGGCGGTCGGGTTCGGGGATCGCAGGCCGCGCAGCGTATTGATCGCCACCGGGAAGAAGGTGATATAGGCGGCAATGACGGCAACTGAAAGGAAACTCGCCCCTAACCAGATCACAACCATCGGCGCAATCGCCAGAATCGGCACGGTCTGCGACGCGACGACATACGGCAGCAGTGCCCGTTCCATCAGTCGCGAATGGGCGAAGCCCGTCCCCAGCAGCAGCCCAAGGGCCGTACCAATCACAAAGCCTAAAGCCGCTTCGCGCCATGTATACAATCCGGCCTCACCCAGAATACGGGCCAGAAGGAATTCTCCATTACGACGCGCAGGCTGTAGAAAAGCCTCAGCAATTGACTGCAAATGCGGCAGATTGAGGTCATTGAGGATATGCAGGTTAATCAGCACCAGTTGACGCGGCGCTACCAGATAGCGATCGAGTGCAAAGCTGCCCTCCACCGCGCCGACCGTCCCGTCCAGCAGTTGACCGGGCCGCGTAATCTGGCTGGCGTCCTCACTTCGCAGCGCGATGCTAAGTCTGCCAGGCATGGAGGGTGTCAGCGGGAAGATCGCGACCTGTTCCTGCAACTGGATACGGCTCAGATAGCGCAGGTCAGGGAACGGGATTTCGCCTTCTGCACCAGCACCCGGATACGCTGGCATGATCTCTTCAATGTCATTTTCGTCAGCAATCACCGCGCTGATCTCACCGGCATCAAGTGCGGCCAGCGCGTCTTCGAGTGTGGGATAAGTCGTATACGTCCAGCTTTGCTGCGGCAGTGTGATCGCGTAATTTGCCGAGGCCGCCAGCGACTTGCCGACTTCCCAGACGATGAAGATAGTCGAAATCACAACAAAAAAGCCGACCACTTTGCTCACCGGGCCGGGTGCAAACAGCAGCGCCGCCAGCATCAGGCTGATACCGAGCAGAATCAGCGGTACCATGCTGTCGCCTTCAAGTGGTGGGATCAGAAACAGCAGCACGTCCAGCCCGATCAGGCTCAGTATCAGGACCGGACGCGTCCAGTTCGCCCGCGTCGAGATGCCGACGATGCCGACCGCAATGAGGACCGCCGCTGCCACACACCACAGGAAAACGCCGGACTGCATGAGGTTCAGCGCGTTCATCAGATCGGCGTCTTCATCTCCGGTCAGCCCTGGCCGGGCCAGCCCTGCCAGCAAGGACCCGGCGTCTTCGTCGGCGGCCTGATCCGTCACCCAGACTGCGAGTTCGGCCAGTGTCGAGTCGGTCAGCACCGGCGCATCATGCGGCAGGCCGCGATACGTGGCCCCAACCATCAGCAGAATCAGCCCTGCCCCGATACATAACAGCACGGGCAGCAGCAGCCGCTGTCCCGAAGGTCGCAGCACTGCGATCGAGTCCGTTTCAGTTTCAGTACGGGGCAGTGATTGATCCATAAGAGTCAGTAAATTAACCTTAACTGGCTAGGTTCTGTTGACATTTGCAAAAAGCGCTCATTTGTAGGGGCGATGCCGCGATCTATCGCCGTCATCGCCCGCCGACTGTGGGTTATGGCGGGCGGACACGGCGATATATCGCAGGTCCGCCCCTACACAAAACCGGCTTGCAGAGGCGAATTATGATCGAAACGTCAACACGCCCTAGGAAACTTCCACCAGTGCCCTTGCCAGCAGTTCCATCCCGGTCTGAAGATCGTCCGAACTAAGATTGAGGTGCGGAGAAATGCGGATCACGTTGTTGTACAGGCCGCCCTTGCCGATCAGCAGGCCGTGTTCCTTGGCGGCGTTCATCAGCGCCAGTGCGCGCTCCGCATCCGGCTCGATGCT
Organism: uncultured Anaerolineaceae bacterium; assembly: GCA_964395665.1. GTDB lineage: Bacteria > Chloroflexota > Anaerolineae > Aggregatilineales > Phototrophicaceae > JAEZAF01. The sequence goes on along the minus strand of CAYNDH010000203.1, from coordinate 3,700 downwards.
GTTGGGCTTGACGATCTCCAGCGCCTGCATCAGCCCCATACCGCGTGCTTCTCCGATAAACGGAAACTCCGACTGGAATTCTTCCAGCCTGGCCCGCAGCGCCGCACCCTGTACGGCGGCGTTGGTCTTCAGGTCATGCTTCTCGATGTATTCGATGGTCGCCAGCCCCGCCGCCATCGTGACCGGATTCCCGCCGAAGGTGGCGAAGGTCGCGCCCTTCAGGGCGTCGGCGATTTCCGGCGTGGTGATCGTGCAGCCAATCGGAGAGCCGTTTGCCATGCCTTTGGCAAAGTTCATGATATCCGGTTCCACACCCCAGTGCTCAATGCCAAACCATTTGTCACCGGTGCGGCCCCAGCCGGTCTGCACTTCGTCCGCGATAAACACGCCGCCCGCCTTGCGGACAATCGGCGCGATCCGCTCGAAGTAATCCGCCGGGGGGACGATGAAGCCGCCCACACCCTGAATCGGCTCCGCGATAAAGGCCGCAATCCGGCCATCGGTGGTGGTGGCAATCGTCTCTTCCAGATCCTGTACGCACAGATCGACCAACTGCTCCGGTGTGAGGCCAACCGGGGCGCGGAAGGTATAGGGGTTGCGCACATGGCGGATATACGGGTCCACGACGCCGCCCAGCCGCCATGATCCATGCGCCGTGACCGACATTGCGGTCATCGAACGGCCCGAATAGGCGTGGCGCAGCGCGATAATCCACGGATTGCCGGTGTACATACGCGCCGCGAGAATAGCGGTTTCGTTGGCCTCGGTGCCGCTGCTGGTGAAGTAGACTTTCTGCAGGCGTCCGGGGGCCAGTTCCGCGACTTTTTCTGCCAGACGCACGGTGATCTCGTTGATATAGATCGTGCTGGTGTGCTGCACTTTCTTTAGCTGCTCAATCGTGCGCTCGGTCACTTCCTGATTGCAATGGCCGACCGAAACCGTCAGCACGCCGCCGAAGAAGTCGAGATACTGTTTGCCCTCAATATCCCAGATATACTGGTCCTGTGCATGATCCACTACAATCGGGTGATCGCCATGATACGGCGCAGCCGCCGGAAACATCACATCTTTATAGCGCTGGTGGATCGAACTAACAGCCGAGCTGCTCATAAAAATCTCCATGACATGATGCTGTCTCCCTTAATAGTCGTTACAAAACAGCATCCTGAAAATATTTTGGTCGCGAAAATTTACCCCACTCTCATGGAAACTCAAAATTCGTCTCATAATTGCGGATGTGCTAAATTAGCTTATCGTTCACTATCGCTCACTGATCAACCCATCGGGATGAGTCCTGTCAGCGCTGAAACACATTGATGGAAATATCAGAACTCCCGCCGCAAAAGTTTGTGAATATTGCACCTGAACAGTTTATTTGTTGCAAGAGCAATTTACCTGCTGCAAG
>CAYNDH010000203.1:0-2195 GCA_964395665.1 uncultured Anaerolineaceae bacterium | reverse complement strand
TGCAAGAGCAATTTACCTGCTGCAAGAGCAATTTACCTGCTGCAAGCAGTTTATTTGCTGCAAGCAGCCGTAATGACTGCGATAGTTTTGTTTAAGGAGGATTTATGACTCGAAAGCTTAAAAATTATATCGGTGGGGCGTGGGTCGAATCGGATACGAGCGAATACATCCCGGTACATGACCCCGCCACCTGCGAAGTGCTGGCCGAATGCCCGGAATCGACGCCAGCCGATGTCGATCGCGCTGTGCAGGCCGCACAGGACGCCTTCGAGGAATGGCGCACTACCCCGGTGATGAACCGCGCCCAGTATATGCACCGCTTCAAGGTGCTGCTCGAAGAGAACTTCGAGGAGCTGGCGCGGATCGTCGTCATGGAAAACGGTAAGACCATCGACGAGGCACGCGGTGAAGTGCGGCGCGGCATCGAAAGTGTGGACTTTGCGACCGGCATCCCCTTCCTGATGCGCAGTGACGGCCTGGAAGATGTCAGCTCTGGCATCGACGAAACCACCCTGCGCCAGCCCGCCGGGGTCTTTGCCGCGATCACGCCGTTCAACTTCCCCATGATGGTCCCGCTGTGGTTCCTGCCGACCGCGATTGTCTGCGGCAACACCTATATCCTGAAGCCGTCCCCGCAGACACCCATCAGCACCGAGCTGGTCTATCAGCTTCTGGAAGAACTCGATCTGCCCGAAGGCGTGGTCAATCTCGTTCAGGGCGGGACGGTGTCATCGATGGCAGTCATGGAACATCCCGGCATCATCGGCGTGTCGTTCGTTGGATCATCTCCGGTCGCGAAACTGGTTTACGAGACCTGCACGAAGCACGGCAAGCGCGTACAGGCACAGGGCGGCGCGAAGAACTTCATCACTGTCATGCCGGACGCCAATATGGAAGCCAGTGTGAAGAATATCATGGGCGCGGCCTTCGGATGCGCCGGACAGCGCTGTCTGGCGGCAGCAGTCGCGGTCGGCGTGGGCGATGCCTACGACACGATGAAGACCGAACTCGTGAACTATGCGAGAAATCTGCGCGTCGGCTATGGCCTGGATGCCTCCGCACAGATGGGGACGGTCATCAGTCCGCAGGCGAAAGAGCGCATCGAAGGCATGATCACGCAGGGTGTCGAGGAAGGGGCCGGGATTCTGCTCGATGGGCGCGGCCTGACCGTCGATGGCTATGACCAGGGCGCATTCGTCGGCCCGACCATTCTGGCGGATGTCACACCGGAGATGACCGTCGTCAGGGACGAGATCTTCGGGCCGGTGCTGGCACTGATGAAGGCTGACAGCTTCGATCAGGCGGTGGAGCTGGTCAACAGCAGCCGCTACGGCAACGCCGCCAGCATCTTCACCACCAGTGGCAAACATGCGCGTGAGTTCAAGTACCGTGTCAAGGCCGGCAACATCGGTGTGAATATCGGTGTCGCTGCGCCGTCAGCCTCGTTCCCGTTCGGCGGGCAGAAAGAGTCGTTCTACGGTGATCTTCACGGACAGGGATCAGATGCTATCGAGTTCTTCACTGAACGTAAAATCGTCATCGAGCGCTGGACGTAACCGATGGCCGCATTGAATTCGTTTGGCTCTGTGCTGTCTTTTGCCATTCAGCTCGAAAGTGACTTTCAGCAGTACTACCAGCAGGCCGGGCTAAGTCAGCAGGCTGCGGAGGCGGAAAAGCGTAAAACAAAGCTGGAACGCGCACGCCGTGAATACGTGGTGGAGATCACGCTGGAACCCATCGAGGATCTGGACGAGGAGAGCTATCCGCTCGACTTCACGGATACATCCGCTGATGGTCAGCAGAAGCTGGTGCAGACCGCCGCGCAGTTCTACGCCGACGCCGCGCCGAAGATCAACGTGCGTCAGGTCCAGCGCACACTGGAACGCTGCGGACAGGAACACACGGCGTCTGCACCGTGAATGTGAAATTCTGTAATTCAATGACCTGTAAGGAAAGCACCTGTGCAGGGACAGGGCCGCATTGTTTGCAATGGCGCCCTGTCCGCACCGGTAACCAATTTCCAAACAGGTTCTAAGAACATGTTTGAATATTCAGAAAACGATTCTGAAATGTTATGGAAACACCGGACAACGACATGCAAGCATGTTTAGGCATTGTCCCTACAAAAGATGCTGAACGTAGGGACAGGGCCGCATTGCCTGCAATGGCGCCCTGTCCGCGCCGGAAACCAATTT
>CAYNDH010000202.1:0-7632 GCA_964395665.1 uncultured Anaerolineaceae bacterium | reverse complement strand
GGCCGGATGCTTCCGGCCCACGTCGATCACCAATTTTTGACACCCTCTAGAACATATTCGAGAGCATCATCAGCGGGATGATCGCGCCGAGCGCTGCCCCGGCCAGTACCTGGGCCAGCGTGTGCCGCTTCAGCTTCAGGCGGGCTGCCCCCACCAGCACGATAAACGGCGCCGTGACAATCACCGCCGCGCCGCCAAACAGAAATCCGAGCGCAACCACCGCGCCGGTGACGCTCATCGCGTGCAGGCTGATCTGCCAGACCATCGTGATCACGGCCATGATGCCCATCTGGATCAGGCTGAACAGCGCGAACATCGGCAGCACGGGCGGCGCACCCATCAGGCGCAGTGTCCACCAGGCAATCGTTGTACAGATCAGCGAGACGACAAACGGCCTGATGCGCTGCTGGCGGACCTGCATGTGAATGTCGGTGATCTTGCCACGCCTGACCATCATGGCGATATAAATGACCGGCAGCACACAGATCAGCGTGATATAGACCAGCGCCCATGTAATCGCATGACCGGCACTTGGCGCCTGACTGAAGGCGACCGGAAACGCCAGCGCGCCCCAGATGACAGGCGGGCTGAGCAGGTCAGAGACCAGCCGCGCCCATGCTGCGCCTGAACTCTCGAAGTAATGACGACGAATCTGCGTTTTGGTTTTCGAAACCGTGGTGCGGGCTATCGACATGCGACCTCACATCAACTCTTGTCAGCAGCGACTTCAGCAGACTCCGCTACTATAGCACAGCGATATTTAAAAATACGTAAAGAGTTATCAGGCAGTTCAGTATTGTCTCACAGAACTGAAGAAAAGTGGTGGACGTCGGATGCCGGATAGCTTGCTGTAGGATGCCTGATGTCAGCCGGTCACTTCCGTATACCGGTCGATCAGGTGATGGCGCTGGCGCAGGGCTTCGAAGCGTCGGTCGATCTGGCGGCGCGTGGTGTCGTTGAACTCCAGCCGCATATCGTAGGCGTCCTCATTATCATCGCGATAGTAGCGCGGCTTGGTGGAATAAATCCGGAAGCCGTGCTTGTGATACAGGTTCTGGGCAATTGTATTGCTGACGCGCACTTCCAGCACGATATAACCGGCCCCCATCCGCGCCGACCGGCGCATCATGGCGACCAGTGCCAGTTCGCCATAGCCCTGACCGCGATAATCCGGGTGGCTGGCGATCGTGCTGATATGCGCTTCCTGCATGATGCGCCACAGCCCGCCATAAGCCACCACCAGATGCACCTGCGGCATGGGCGGCGGCATCAGCGGACGCAGGCGCTGAAGCCATCCACGCGGGTTATGGACTGCTGGTGTATCGTCACGGCGTGCAGCGGTTTCCTGCTGATTCAGCCGCCGCTGCTGGACGCTCTGCTCTGGATGGTTGAACAGGCTGCTGATTCGGGATTTGCTCCGATGCTGTCCATTGGCGGCGTCTGCTGTGCCATTGATATTGTGGCTGGCGGTCTGCGCTCCGTCTGGCTGGGTACCGGCGGATATGCCATTGGATTGGGCGGTGTGATGTCCGTTGTGGTGTGCCCCGTCTGGCTGATAGTCGATGACCAGCATGTGGCTGTTGGTCGCTTCACTGACCTCATAGGCATAGGTTCGCGCTGACCATGGTGTGGAAAATGCCTGCTGGTCAATCGCAACGACCTGCGGGATATCGTCCATTTTCATCGGGCGCAGTATCAGAGTCATGCCTCTGGTTCCTCCTGCTCACTCGTCCCGGTCCCGGCAGCGGATTCCGTCACGCTGTCCGCCTGGGATTTTGTGACTTTCGACCTGGCAGCAGTCGATTTTGAGGGGCGCTGGGGGGGCTGTGTCTCTTCACTCTGGAGATAGACCGGCATCACCTGCGACGGGTGATATTCGCGCTCCGGCGCATCCGATGCGGCCAGCCGATCCCATGCGAGCTGCGCCAGATAACCAGCACGACGCACCCGATGCGCCGCCGGGACAATCGTCAGAGGCACGCCCTGTTCCTGTGCCGCCCGCAGGATCTCCTGCCCTTCAGTGTCGATCTCGCCGGTGACAAAGGCTGGCCCGTCGATATGTTCGGGCAGGCTTTCCCAGCGGACAATGCGCGGATCGGTGCGGCTGGTCCATTCGCCCTTACGCCAGCGGTAGGAGCGGGCGATCACACGGCCCCGCCCGGCCTGCACCGCGACCACCAGCCCGCCGCCGCTCTGATAATACGGCTGCGATGATGCCAGCGTGTCCAGTGTGGTGACACCGACCAGCGGCACATTGAGCGCGGTCGCAAAGCCCTTCGCCAGCGCGATGCCGATGCGCAGCCCGGTATACGAACCCGGCCCGGTCGAGATCCCCAGCCCGGTCAGCTCGTCCATCTCGATCTCGGCACGCTCCATCATGTGATAAACCGCCGGGGCAAGCTGTTCGGTGTGTTGGTTCAGGGACTGCCATGTCTGTTCGGCAAGGATCTCGACGCCGTTATAGAGGGCAATACTTACAAAACGGGTGGCCGTATCAATGGCAAGCAGCATAAGCGGTTCCAGCGGATTCTTTACATCAGGATCAGATTGTGCAGTATTTTACCGCATTCGGCGCTGGAATTCGCTTCGGGGATGTCAAAAAAGCGCGGGCAGCGCGGTTTTCTCATGGATTGATCAGAAGTGCATCACAGAAATATGGCGTACATGCGTCAGACGCATCAGACGCCGAACGTGACCTCACGGAAGCGCTGCACCAGCTCTTCATAGCGCTTGCCATGCCCTTCGACGATCAGATTACGGCGGCCATGATCCAGCACGCGCAGTTGAATCCAGAGGTGATCAGGCGGCAGGGCAGGCTCGATGTGTTCCGGCCATTCGATCACCAGAATACGCTTCGTGCTGAGCATGTCATCAAAGCCGATGCTGTCCAGCTCATTGATGTCTTCCAGGCGATAGGCGTCCATGTGGCACAGGTGGGTTTTGTCCTTGTCGCGGCGATACTCGTTGACCAGATTATAGGTCGGGCTGGTCAGCGGCGCTTTCGCCCCCCATCCGACACCGATGCCGGACGCAAACACCGTCTTGCCAGCGCCCATATCCCCGGAAAGGCAGATGACATCCCCGGCCTTCAGCAGACTGCCAAGCCGCACGCCGTAGCGGTGTGTCTGCTCTGCACTACCGGTGATAATATCCAGTTCGCCTTCTCGAAGAATCGGCACAATTTCCCTCTTTAGGTATTTATCGAGTTTTAACTAATTGCGTTAATATTCCGTGATATTAAGAATATAGAAAGTCCGTTATATAATATATTGACGAAGGGAATTGCCTGAGATAACCTGCCACTGATATTGGAGACCTTCACATTGTTATATATGGAGACCATATGAGAAAAAGTATACAGCCATGGATGTTCAGTGCCTTTCTGTTTCTCAGTATTTTCAGTATTGCATCCTTATTATCCCTTTCTCCCTTACAAGCGCAAGATGCAGCAACCCCAACATTGGAGCAGCCTGATGGGTCCTTCTGCGACACTCGCTCCAGAGGAAGAGGAGAGAATTCAACGGGGGATTAGCGATTTAGAGGCTGATCTCACAAGTAGATCAGTTTTACACTATCGTATTGCTTATTTGATAGCTGCCGATGAGGCTGTACGCAATGAAGTTTTTTCTGAGGATGTCATTGTTAAGTTGACAGGGGCAAATGTATTCCATGAATATGAAGAATTTGCAGCAGTTCATAGCGCAACACCCTTTGAAATTGTGCTTCTTCATACTTCGATGTACGACAATATTGATAGAGAGTGGGGAGGCTCTGCCTTTCAAAATAATGTGATCTTCATGGGACTTGATGTCTCGATTGGTCAACTTGCGGAGCTATTTGGCAATAACTGCTTCACAGATGTCGAGCAAACCTGGCCGGAGGAATGGCACTGGGTCAATGTACTCGGCTATCAAATTGATGTTGAGAATCCCGACGATTACGAAGCAGTGAAAAAAGAATTACTGACTAACTGCGGTGTCGGAGATGACGTCTCGGACCAAACTTTTCAGGTGAATTATCATGTCGAAACACTGCCGCTGGTGAAATCGGAATGGATTGACACTATTCCATCTATGCTCACAGCATGGACATACCGATATGGTTTGCCGAATCGCACTGAATTAATTCCTTTGCCCACAACACTCGATACAGGAAAATCCAAATGAGAGTAAGGAAGCTACAGGGACCACTAATCCTAGCAAGAATCAATGGAAAGGAGGTATCACAATTATTGGAGGTTGTAGCAGCAATCCTGTGATTCCGTATGAGGCACGTGACGAGGACGATTCATAAGCGTAAAAATTGAAGTTCCGTTGAGGTCATAAGTATATTTTTTTACTGCTTCACCGGAATTTTATCTTCGCATTGTAGCATGCGTATTTGCCCTGATGCTATCTTGACACCGTGCCTGCACTCCGTTACAATGCGCGCATCGGAAACACACCAAGCGTGTGACACCGAGCTTCGGTAGCTCAGTTGGTAGAGCAATGCACTGAAAATGCATGGGTCGCGGGTTCGAGTCCCGCCTGAAGCATAAAAAACGCCTTCAAACGAAGGCGTTTTTTGTTTTATGCGTCACCTGATAATCTACGGCAGCGGCTTGAGTGCCACCGGGTCGATCAGGTCCAGCCGCAGCGGGGATGGACAGCAGCAGTTGCACAGTGCCAGATCATCGAAGCGGATTTTGCCCGACGGTGATTTATTGACGATCATGTACTTGATCTTCACCGGTGCGCCCGATAACGTCTTTTGACCGCCGAACGGCTGCCAGACCCTGGCGACATCGCCGACGGTCATCACCAGCTTTTCCTTGGTGGTATCAGCCTGTGTCGCGACTACCTTGATCTTTGCAGATGCCCCGCCCTTCGCGAAGTAGAAACCGGTCGCGTACATCTGATAACTGCCTGCGCTGGCGTAGGATGACGGGTCCACCTGCTGGATCAGCTTGGCCTTTTCGCCCGCGCCGCCCTTGAACTGATAGAAACAGTTATTCCCGTGGGCCTTTTCCGGTTTGCACTTGCGTTTGTCACCGGTCATGTTCTTGATCTTCCAGTGCAGCGCCTGCTTGTCATCCGCCGGATCAGCCTCTTCGAAGCCGCCGTTCTTCAGCAGTGGCAGTTGTGGTTCTGGTGTGGATGTTTCGGGCGTTGGCGTGTCGGGTGTGGGTGTATCGGGCGTTGGCGTATCCGGTGTCGGCGTGTCCGGCGTTGGCGTTACAGGCTGCTCATCCTTGAACGAAAAGACTGCACCTTCGTCGTTATTCCGATCCGGCGCACCGACGATCAGCACATCGCCTTCGATGTCCACTGCGCCGCCGAATTCACTATCTCCGGCAAGTTCGGGCGGCAGCAGCTTCTGAATCTGCGTCCATGTCGTGCCGGTGCGTTTGAAGATATACACCGTGCCGAGATCGTTATACGGTGCTTCATCGCGGCCATCTGCCCCAAGCACGGCGATATCACCTTCGAGATCAACCGACCAGCCGACACGATCCCCGGCAGCGGTTTCAGCGGGGACCAGCTTCGCCTCTTCCGTCCACAGGCTGCCACCTGATTGCGTGAAGACATGCACAGCGCCCTTGCTGCTATCATCCTTATAGGCGCCGACCAGTGCCGTATTGCCCTCCAGCGCGACCGAGAAGCCGAAGCGGTTACCATTGGCGGCATCCGTCGGTAGCAGCTGCTGCTGAGTCCATCCAAGTCCGTTATGGGAATAGACATATGCCTCACCGGGTTTATTATCAGCACCCGGCACGCCGTCAATCAATGTCGCACCGATCAGTGCTGTATGACCATCCATCGCCACCGAGAAGCCAAAGGCCCCAAATGCACTCGGTCCGGTCAGCTTGTCAGTCCGCATCCATGTGGTGCCGTTCCAGTCATAGACATAAACAGCCCCTGTCGCAAGGGATTCCCCCGGGGCGCCAACCAGCATCCGCGTGCCATCAATGGCCACTGATGTGCCAAACCCGGATGGAACGATGACGCCGGGATCAGGGATGAGAGTCTGCGTCAGGGTCCACGTGCTCCCGGTGCGCTTATAGATATGCGCTTTACCGTGATAGAGGTCCCCGGATATATCAGGTTTACCCGGTGCACCGACCACCAGCCAGTCACCATCCAGCCCCAGCGAACCGCCGAACGCGTCTGCTTTATGGGTATCCGGCGTCTGGAGTGACGCCTGAAGTGACCACTGCCCATTGATGCCTGTGGTGTAGAGGTAGACACTGCCGACGTACTCATTCGGGTCAGGACCGGGATCATTCTCGCTCAGGATATGAACGGAACTGACCGCCAGGGTGGAGCCATCGAGTTCAAGCTGAAGGCCGTAACGGTTATCTTCCGCCGGTGTGGGTTCGGTCAGCTTCTGGATTGAGCTAAAAGCGCGGCTCTGGCTGATGGCATCCGCGCCCGGTGGCAGTGGAATCGGCTGTGCGGTTAAAGGCGCAGCCGAAATGACGATAAGTGCGAGCAATAAGGTCAATAAATGTCTGGTTCGTACTGCGGAGTGAGATACAGCCATATCTGCTTTTCCTAAATAAGGTCGATCAGGCGATTCTTTTACAATTACGCAGTTCAAAAATGATGTCAACAGAAAAGCGTAAATAAATATGGGTTATGGGCATGGGTAGGGCAAGTGTGATGTGCCCTGGTATACAGCCCAATCGGAGCCGCACGTTCTCCGCCGATAACTTTACGCGGCATCAGATCAAAACGCGGTACAATAGGCCACAAATAACGATTTGTGGCTTTTATGTTTTTCAGAGGTGTGAGCTTTGGCGAAGATTGTTGTTTCACTGGCGCAGATGCGTATCACGCTGGCCGATCCCAAACGCAATATTACGATGATGGAGAAGCTCGCGGCGGAAGCAGCGCGGCGCGGTTCGCATATCGTGCTTTTCCCTGAACTATGGTCCACCGGTTATGCCCTTGATCGCACCCGTGAATTCGCCGATCAGCTCAATTCCGGTATCTTCAACCAGCTTTCGACCGTCGCCACGCAGAACAAGATCAGCATCGTCGGTTCCGTGCTGGAGAAGCGCGGTCAGGTGGTCGCCAACAGTGCGACCTTCTTCGCGCCGAATGGCCGCATGATGGGCGTCTACCGTAAAATCCATCTCTTCCGGCTGATGCGGGAAGATGTCTATCTTCAGGCGGGTGAATCGACGCTGACCATGGATCTGCCATGGGGACGGACGGGGATGGCGATCTGTTATGATCTGCGCTTTCCGGAATTGTTCCGCCGCTATGCACTGGAGGGCGCACAGATCGTCCTGCTGCCTGCTGAATGGCCGATTGAACGTCTGGAACACTGGCGCACGCTGCTTCAGGCCCGCGCCATCGAGAACCAGTATTACATCATCGCGACCAATACCTGCGGACAGATCGGTGACACGACCTTCGGCGGGCATTCGATGGTGGTCGATCCGTGGGGCAAGATTCTGGTGGAAGGCGGTGAGGAACCCGGCCTGTTTACGGTTGAAATCGACCTTGATCGGATCGATCAGGTCCGCAAGCGTATCCCGGTATTTGATGATCGTCGCCCGGAACTGTACGAATCGCTTGATCTGCCGCTTGATCTGACCGCCGATTAAGCGGTTAGCTGCTGGCTTGTGTTGACATTTGCAAAAAT
>CAYNDH010000201.1:3799-7642 GCA_964395665.1 uncultured Anaerolineaceae bacterium | reverse complement strand
CCCCTACCGAATCGGCCTCGTATCGCCATCCCCATGGGTGTCCGGCGGATCAGCCAATGAACCCATGTTGTAATCCTCTTCCGGACGAGTCGCAAACGGATCACTTTCCAGATCGTATGCGGTATTCAGATATTCATTCGATCCGGCCTGAAGATCGAGAATCGTCGTCGATGATCGCGGACGCAGGCGGAATTCCGTCGTCAGCACCGGATCATCGCCCATCACTTCAGCCGTTCTCTCCTCATCAGGCCCGGTCAGCAGCGGTGTCGTCTGCCGCCGCAGCATGAACCGCCGCCATGCCGTCCGCACCCGCTCTGTATCATGCACCACACTGACCGCGTATCCCCCCAGTCCGATGCACAGCGCCAGCATCCCGCCGCTGCTGAATAACTGCGGATAGGCAATCGAACCGGACTGCTCGAAGACGTCCTGACTTAAATCATAATACAGCAGCGCATCCATCCCCGACGGCGCAAATCCCACCTGCGACGCTTCAAACGTGCTGAACGCGACAATCGCCGGGTTGACAGCGAACATCACCGCCGTGAACGTCGCCAGCAGCACACCGGTGAACGCCATCCGGCTGATATGATCCAGCAGAAAGATCAGCAGCGCGGTAGACACCAGCCCGAAGACGATCATCACCACCACACTGGACCACAGCAGATTCGCCCCGCCGGTTTGCAGCATAATCAGATTGATCGTCCACAACACCGCCCCCAGCCCAAGCCCCAGCGCCGCCCCGATCAGCACCCGCATCGGGCCTGAAGTGTTCAGCCGGATCTTGAAGCGTTCACGGTCCGCGAATTTGTCGCCGACGATCATCCCGGCCAGAATCCCCAGCCCCAGCCCTGTCAAACCAAGCGGCGCGACCGAGAATCCAGGCGAATGCGGACACAGCGCCGCTGCCTGACAGAAATTGTTGAACGGCGCATAAATCCCGATGAAAATACAGGCCGCCGTCAGCAGCGTTGCCAGCCAGCCGCGCAGTTTGAGCAGCGAACTGTAGCAGAATCCAATCGCCAGCCAGAACCCACCAAACAGCATCAGATCCCAGTTCGGTTCCAGCTTGGTGTACATATAGGTCGCCGCGCCCCATGTCAGCGTGGCCGCACCAATGCCAGCCGTCAGGCTGAAAGCCGCCCGTGTCCAGAAGCGCCAGAAGCCCCGCAGCCGTGACGGGATCTCATCCGCCAGCAGCACGACAGTGCCGATAAAGACGCCGAAGATCAGCCCATAGGCCAGCGTATTGGCGATGCGGTCGGGATGAAAAACCGCCTCTGACCGGAACGTGGTATACACCTGAAAGCCCATCCCCAGCCAGCCGCCGATCACCGCAAACAGAAAGCGCCAGATCAGCGTCAGTGGTTTATCAAAGGTGCGCCGCCATGTATTCGCCATCCACGCATATGAGCGGATCAGCGGGTGGACCACATCCGGCAGGTCATGCGCCTCATCACGCACCACCGCCAGCGCCCGCAGTCCGCCCGGAGAGCCAGCCCGCCGCTGTTTCGCCAGATACCGGACCGCCGTGCGTGATCGAATACGCCCGATCGTCCGCGCTGCGAATTCCGCCACTTCCGGATCGCTGGTATCCAGTGCAATCTGCGCGATCAGTGTATCAATCTCCGGCGTATAGACGCCTTCCATCCAGTCACCACGCGGTTCCATCATGATCTCAAGCCGCGTCAGTGATGACAGCATCTGCCCGCGATACTCGGTTTTAATATCGTAGGTGGAGTTGTTGGCGAGATGCGCCCGTGTCGCCAGCACCTTCAGCGCCGCAATCTGCACGTCGCGCCGGTTCTCGCCCTGAAGCGCCTGCGCCACCATCTGCGGGATACGCGGCGGATTCATATCCGGCAGCGTCTCCAGCCGGTACATGGCGCGCATCCGTGTCGGTGGATTCGGGCTGCGGATCGCGTGCAGGCACACCCAGCGGCGGCTCTCATCGTCCAGCACTTCCCACCATACATCGGCATCACGGTCATATTCCAGTGCGCCGCGCAGCAGCATCTGACGGCCAGCATCATCCAGCACCAGCCCATAGCGGTCCGCATGACGGTAATAATCGCTGATAAACAGGTAGTGCGTCACACCCAGCAGAAAGCGCCCCTTGCCCCCCGCCCATTCGCGCTTGGCCCTTTGATACAGGTCCGCCGCTTCGCGTACTTCTGGCGTGGTGCGGTCCACCAGTGACGGGATAACAAACAGGCTGGCAAGCATTTCCATCGGCTGATGTGCAGGCCGCAGCTCGACGCTGTCCGACAGAGCCGCCTGCACATCACGGATAATCGCCAGTACGCTGTCAGGTCTTTCGCGTACATCCAGTGAAGTGCCGCGCCGCAGGATCTGTGTCACGTTCATCGGCAGATGCGGGATCTCCGGCAGTTCCCCCGCCCGCTGAAGCTGATTAAGCGCCAGCGGCATCGCCCCATCAAATGGCAGCCGCCCCATCAGCAGGTGATACAGCATGATCGTAAAGCTGTAGATATCGGCGTGATAGTCGATCATCTCGGACGTGATCTGTTCCGGGGCCATATACAGCAGCGTACCCGATCCGGGATTCATCACCCGCCCTTCCGGATCGACCGCGCTAGCCAGCCCGAAGTCCGCCAGATACGGCGATTGATACGCATCCAGCAGGATATTCTGCGGCTTGAGGTCCAGATGGACGATTTGATTTTTGTGCGCGTAATCCAGTGCGCTGGCAATTCCAGTGCCATATTGCAGCGCATCCTGCACGCTGACACCGGACGTGATTACATCCGCCAGCGATCCGCCGGTGACATAGCGCATCACGATATACATCTGTCCGCGATGCTCGCCGAAATCATAAATCGGCAGGATATGCGGATGCTCCATCCGGGCGATGGTCTGCGCCTCATGCCGGAACAGCGCCACCGGATCAGTGCTGGCACTGAAGCCGCGCATCACCGTCTTGATCGCCACCATACGGTTCAGACGGAAGTCCTGCGCCGACCACACGTCAGCCATCCCGCCGCGCCCGATATGCTCAACAATCTGGTACTGTTGAATCCGTTCTCCGGCTTCCACGCACTGTCCTCACCCCTGCACTGTGATTGCAGGTCAGCTCACCCCTGCATTTGATTATAGGGCAAGCGGGCAATGTCACAACCACCCCGGCGATACAAAGCGCACAGCAGACAGAACACCTAGATCATGGAACGCCCACTCGTGCGGGTGATGTGTTCCATGAATTCGGTCCGTGTCGCAACATCTTCCCGGAACGTCCCCAGCATCGAACTGGTCGTCATCCCGGAGCCGTGTTTCTTCACGCCGCGAATCATCGAGCACATATGTGTGCCGTCCATCACCACCGCCACGCCGCGTGGCTCCAGCACTTCATTGATAAAATCCGCGATCTGCCGCGTCATGCGTTCCTGCACCTGCAAGCGCCGCGCAAACATATCCACAATGCGCGGGATCTTCGACAGGCCGATCACCTTATGATTGGGGATATAGGCGACATGCGCCTTCCCCAGAAATGGCAGCAGATGATGCTCGCACAGCGACGAATACTCAATATCGCGCACGATCACCATATCATCGTACTCGACATCAAAGATCGCATTATTGATCAGCTTCACCGGATCAATCCGATACCCTGACAGCAGTTCTTCATACGCACGAGCCACTCGCAGCGGCGTCCGCTGCAAGCCTTCACGTTCGGGGTTCTCTCCAACGGCGTTTAACAGCAGCCGGGTTGCATCCGCCACCGCATCCAGATCAACCGGCGGCATATCAAGCTGGAAGGCACGCAAAAAGTCCGGGGACTGGATCTTCTCATTCATATCATGCAGGCGTTCCTGATACACACCC
>CAYNDH010000201.1:0-3699 GCA_964395665.1 uncultured Anaerolineaceae bacterium | reverse complement strand
GACCGTCATCTGAAAGAAGACCGTCATCTGCATGGGGCCGGTCATGACGGTGAGACTCATGGCTGTGGTTATGATTCGTCATTATGCTGTGGCGCACGCTGAAGAATGCGCCTGCTCCCTTCTAACAATGATGTTAACAATCTGGCTGACAATCTGGCCTGTGAAACGCCGGGTAACGACGAAGATTTACAGCGTTGACGTGCGGCGCCAACCCGCAGTAAATCCGGTAATCGCCAAATCCCCCTTATCCCCTTTCGCCAAGCTTGCTATACTGTGCTTCCGGATCACCAATCTCTAGTATAAACGTTCGAAACTCGATTATCAGACGTGCAGAACTCTCACAAATTACTTCAGGCGACTTCTCTTCCGTGGCCCGCCAACTGGCCGCAGATCTTCGGCTATGACAGCACCCAGCCGCCCCGTCCGCTCATTCTGGAGATCGGATTCGGCTATGGTCAGTACCTGCGCCACCTGTCACGCCATCACCCGGAAGCAGACATCGTCGGGCTGGAGATCTCCAACATCTGCCTGACGAAGGCCGAAGGCGCCATCCGCCGGGGCG
Source organism: uncultured Anaerolineaceae bacterium (assembly GCA_964395665.1). Taxonomy (GTDB): domain Bacteria; phylum Chloroflexota; class Anaerolineae; order Aggregatilineales; family Phototrophicaceae; genus JAEZAF01. The sequence continues at coordinate 3,137 of CAYNDH010000201.1, read as the reverse complement.
AACTGCCGAACGTCCGCGTGCTGTATTCCCATGCCGAGACCGCGCTCTATCATCTTTTCACACCGGCATCTATCGCGCAGGTCCACATCAATTTCCCTGATCCGTGGTTCAAAAATCGTCACGGACACCGCCGCCTGATCCAGCGCGACACGCTCGACGTGCTGGCGAATCGGCTTCAGCCCGGCGCGACCTTCCATCTGGCGACCGATATTGTGGAATACGCCGAGATGTCTGCCGAACTGCTGGCCGACACACCGACGCTGACCAACCTTCAGCCCACGCCATGGACCAACAGCATCCCCGGTCGCACGGTCACCAAATACGAGAAGCGCGCCCAGAAGGAAGGCCGACCCTGTTATTACTTCATCTATCAGCGCAATGACCAGCCCGCGCTCGATATTCCGGTTTATGAGGAGTTCCCCATGCCGCATCTGATTCTCGACACGCCGCTCTCACTGGAAGCCATGCGCGAAGCCTTCCAGCCAGAGAAGCTCACCGAAGGCAAAATCCACGTCAATTACATGCACGTGTATGCAGGGGATCGTGTGCTGCTGTATGAGGTCTTTGTCGATGAGCCGACCATCGAACAGCGCGTGGCGCTGGTGCTGTTCAAACGCGAAGAAGGGGATGAGGCCGAGCATCCGAATGAATACACACTGCGGCTCGGTACGATTGGCAGTCCGCGCCCCACACAGGGGATGCACGTCGCCGTCCGGCATCTCGGCCAGCGCATCATCCAGCTTCATCCCGACGCCCGCATTGTCGGAGAAAAGTTACGCACCTGATTTTCGATGCCGTTTGCTGACAGTTTTGGGCAGTTGGGCGAAAAAAACTCTTGACCTTCAGCCGGACTGCTCTATAATAAGCTCAATCCTTGGCTCCGTAGCTCAATTGGCAGAGCAGTTGACTCTTAATCAATTGGTTGTAGGTTCGAGTCCTACCGGGGTCACCAGATTGGACGTAGTCCGAACATTGACCAGCCTTAGCGCTGGTCTTTGTTTTTCCCTTAACCGCATCCCCATTGTCCTGTACTCGCTCGGTTACATGCCGCAGGTACGAGAATGGGGGGAGTAACTCCAGCCGAATGATCATTCCCTCCGGGTTGACCACAACCCGCTCGACCATCTGCCGTAGCAAGTCTTTCTGGTCGCTACGTTCTAGCTTGTCATACAGTATACCCACTTTTGCAATGATCGTGAGTGCTGCATCTAAATTCGCAATGTGATATTCGCGCTTTTGCTGCAATGCTTCCAGTTTAATCTGAATTGTACGACGGCGATCCTGCCACTCACCCCACAAATTATCCCAGACTCTTTCCGTGATTTTTCCAGTTGCGAATAAACGTGCTGCTCGTGCCTCTTCTTCATCGACTGACCGCAAGGCTGCCTGCAATTCGTCGCGTTCAGAAGGACGCAGATGTCCCAACTTACGAGCAAGTTCATCCGAATAACTTTCCCGGATGAGCGGGATCAAGTCAGGATCAACCTGTATCTGCATTAACTCAATGGCTATCTGCTGATCGACGATACTGCACAAGATATTGATCCCACTGCTGGGAATACAGTAGTAAGCAGTCCCGCCCCCCGAACGATAGGTATTCGATGTGGACCCGGTGAGCTTAACAGGTTTTGGTTCATTGGGTAGTTCGACGTAAATAAGCCCTTTGAGCAGGTAATCATGTTTACGCTTTACGATCCGATGCCGACTGCGCCGTGCCAAGATGTCCAGGCCCTGTTCAAACTCTTCGGTAGAGACAAGAGGCTGCCACTGACCACGTACTGTTTTAGGCGGAATCTCAGCTTTCTCACTGACAACCCAACCCGCATAAAACCAATTATGGAAAATGTGTGCCAGAGTACTCTTATTCGCCTTGCGTTTACCGTTGATTGTCACCTGTACAAAAGGGCGACCGCTGCGATAATGAAAGCCGCGCCGATGCAATTCTTCACAGATTTCATCCAGAGTCATTCGGTCTTCAAGTAACAAATCCCATGCCAGACGCCATATACGAATACGGTCAGGATCCTGTTCAATCCAGCGCATATACTTGCCATATTCAGTTTTTACAGCCGTTTCAGTCTTCTGTTCACAGTTGATATAGCCATCCGGTGGTACACCAGTAAAGCCACCCGTTCGCAGCTTGGCGTGCAGTCCACCAGTGACACGCTGGCCGAGTTTAATCGACTCTCGCCGCGCAAGGGTAAACGATAAGCTGACCAGAATACGATCATCCGGGTCAATCGGATCAAGATCAGGATAGTCGGCAAACCGCACGGCAATACCCAGATCATGGAGTTCATCAATCGCAACCAGTGCTTCGGTATCATTACGCCCGAAGCGTTCAGCATTCTCAACCGCCACATGTGAAAAGCAACCAGCACGAGCATCTTCCAGCATACTTTGGTAACCGGGGCGATTGCTCGCATAGCGTCCACTCAGATTATCAATATATTCATTGAAAACTGGAAGAGCGGTACGTTCAAATAATGACTGCTGAATCGTGTGGCGCTGGCGGCGCTGGGAATTCTCCGGATTTTGGGCTTCTTCACTGCTGGTTCGCAGATACACAGCCCAGCCTGCTTTAGGCGGCTGCCGCTTACTGTTTCTACGACTCATATCTACATAAGATCCAATCTTTACAATTTATAGAGACTTCTACTTCACTTTACCCTGTTTTTCACATCGCAGGTTTTCATCATGTGGGGATCGAACCAGAGAAAATGGTTGTGACGCGTCATGTTTTGCAAGGATCTCTGCAATGACAAAGACCCGTTTTAGCATCTCCACTTGTAACGATTGACTTTTTCCGTTCACAGGCTTGAGTCGCTCTGCCATTGGGTTTACTCCGTAAACAGATGAGACGATTAGGATCTACCCTTTAAAGGTAACGCCACTTCTAGTGTCCACTGCGGCAAAACAGGACTCCTAGTGGTGCAAAAGCTGACATTCTCAGTGGCAATGTCTGACACGCCAGGGAATTTCGCCACAGTGAGCCTCAGCCACCCTTTGCTGATAGCACAAAAGAACCATTGAGCCAGTCCTACGGCTAGGTTAATTTTCCATCGTTAGCTGAATTGAAATAAATGGAGAGTAACCGCCGATTCATGAATGATGCAGCTGCAACCAGCACCGCACAA
>CAYNDH010000200.1:0-7682 GCA_964395665.1 uncultured Anaerolineaceae bacterium | reverse complement strand
AGATGTAAATTGCTTGCTGCGATCTCATTTCGGTGCTGTTGTAGAAGGTCCAACCACTGAAAATCCTAAACTTGTTATCGATCCAATGTACTTTATCAGTGTGAAGGGTGATTTTGATAGTACAGGAGCTACTATCAATAATTCAACTTGTACTAACCCCGTGAATGGTAGCTACACTGTAAGTACTTACAATGACGCCTTCATAGATGGGAAGTATTTCAACTATAATGTACGTACTGATCTCTATTTGAGCGGGTTTAACAAGACAAATGGTCTGAAACCGAATGCCGAGGACTGTTTGACGCCTACGCCTGGGGAGTGTATTCCATAAATATGGTGTAAACGCCTTCTGCTTTCGTTGCCTCGGACCTCAAGTATATATTCAGGTATAGAAGTAAATGAAACTGTACTCTACCATATTGTTTGTGCTCTATTTTCTAACCTATATAACTGTCACTGTTATTGCAGCAGATGATGTATCAGGTGAGGATACTATTTCGTCCGAAAGAGTACAGATTCAGTCACCTTATCCAACGACAGAAGTTAATGGACAGATTGTAGAGAAGAAGCATGAGGTCACATCGTTCGAGTGGATGGGTGAGGATCATCTGATTTTGAGTTATTCGGATGGGTGGGTTCGTCAATTATCCCTTGATGATCATAGTCTTCAGGATATTGCGAAGTACACATCCGATAAAATCATTCTAGCCACGAGCACAGACAATCAGTTTTTAGCCATCGGTACATTCTACACCATTGATATTTACCAAATCTCTGAGACCTCAAAATTTTCACGTTCTAGTTCTGTTCATATTCTCTATTACATCATTGAGTCGATCAGTTGGAACAAGGACAATACCTTGCTAGGTGTTACGGGTACCGATGCCCTAGCCGCATGGTATTACGGCATTGTAGGAACTGATATGGCAGAGGTGGACAGCCGATTCACCCGTGGCTTATCGCCGGTGTGGCATCCTGAGCGAGCAGAGTACGCGGTTATCTCATTTGCTTCGCGCAAAATCAATATTTCAATTTTCAATATGGAAAGCGAGGAAATGAACTCAGTCTCTTGCCAAGATTGCCGAACCCTTCAATGGAATCGTGCTGGGCGTTGGTTAGGTGCTCCCGGTATATTTAGCGAAATAGGACCAGCATTCTTTATTATAGATACGGAAAACTTATCGGAGGAGGCGCAGCCTCTCCTAATTGGTGAAGGAATTTCAAATTGGTGTGGAAGTAACCAAATCATCACCAGCAATTCGAAAGCGATACGCCTGTGGGATTTCGATGAGGGTGAAGTGGCTTTATCGGGAACGATAGCTACAAGCGATATTAGAACCGCTCGTTGTTCGCCCAGCGGAAATCGGATCGCTGCCATCACGATGAGCGGTGATCTCATCGTTTTGGAGAATCTATCCAGGCTTGATTTAGGAGTTCCTCTCGAATAGCTGACACGGTCGTCTCGCTTGCCTGTAACCTCATGACACAATCCCCATCTCCGTTATAAAACTCTAACCGCACAATGCGAACATCTGTGCTACGCTATAAAGTCACGCGCACCTTAAAAATCTGCGGACATGTAGGAAAATTCACCCCTTAACCACTATGGAGAAGGGGCTGGGGGATGAGGTTCAGTTTCGCGGTCAGATTTGTTGCTGCTGCACATAGAATCAGTGCAGCAGCAGCAGCAACAAACCGTTAGACTCCCGCCGCCCTGATCTCGGTCACCTCCCGCGCTGTCGTTGAACGGAACACGTACACGTACAGCGGAAGCCGGACGAACGAGATCACTGATGCCAGCACCAGTGCGGCCACCACGCCGAAACGGTCCGCGAACAGTCCCAGAAACGTGCTGAACACCGCAAACACCAGACTCCCGGCAAACGCCGTGATCGATCCCATCGTCGCCCGCTGCCGGTCAGTGAACTCGCGCTGCATCAGCCCATTTGTCGCCACCTGCTGCACGCCGAAGAAGATCGACGTCGTCCCCATCACCAGCGGCGACAGCACACCCGCGAAGACTGTCGCCAGCAGGTTGACCGTCTCGCTGTAGATCACACTGCCCGCCAAAGGCAGGAACTCGCCGTAGCGCCGGATGATGCGCCCGCTGAACCGGAAGCTGATCGCCGCCGTCAGATGCGAGACCACCCGTGCGAATCCGACCGCCCACAGCGGCCACAGCATCTCAATGAAGGTCACGCGGAAGACGAACGCCGCTTCTCCGACCGCAAATCGCAGGATGCTGGCCGCGCTCAATGCCCGCAGCCGTGGACTCTTGAGGATCTGTGCCGACGCTTCCCGCAGATGCCGGTAGATATTCCCGTCCACATGCTCACGCACTCGCGGTTCCACCAGCATCAGCATCACGCCGATCAGCAGAAGCTGCGGGAAGACCGAAAGCCACATCGCCAGCGGAAACGAGAAGAACGCCGCGATCCCGCCCAGCACCGCACAGATCGCCGCCGCAAGCTGCTGCATGTTCCCCATCTGGCCCATGTATTCCTGTAAATGCTCAAGCTGACCTGCTTCGACCAGCGTGTCATAGAGCAGGGCATCGTTGTTCCCGCTGAATAGCGCCCGTGTCAGCCCTTCGAAGACTGCACCAAACGCCAGTATCCAGTATGCGCCTTCGATCACATGGCCGCCGAGCGCGTAGATGATCACACTGGCCGCCGATGCCACCGCACCACCGACCGCCGTCCACCGGCGCCCGACACGATCCGACCAGACGCCGGTCGGCACTTCCAGCAGGGCACTGGACAGCATGATGATCGAAATGATACTCATCCCGGCGGCATACGAGCCGGTCACATGGGTGAAATACAAAATCTGTATCGGTAGATACAGTCGAAAATCGTGAAGAAAACCTGCCCATAACAGCAGTCGTACATTGCGAAGAAGCGGCATGATCCCCTGATCCTGAACAGTGCGGATAATAAAGAGAGATTATAAGAGGCTATTAAAGGATTTTAAAGGGTCATACAGGATCAGGTATTGCTCACGAGAATTTTATGCGGCGATGCAAAATCTCTCAGATTTCTAAGGGTTTATGCTCATAAATTTCTGGTAGAGTACTAGACAGACTTACCAAAAAGGTGTACTGCCAAGTAGCTAATATGCGTATTCTATGTATTATCCTTTCGGTCATCCTGTTGACTTCATGTGCATCCCGCTTCGCTCCCAGTACCACTGCTGAACAATCCGGATCACCTGTCAGTTACCGCGTTGCCCCGCGTGAGAAAGCGCCGCGCCGTCAGGCATCGGCGGTCATCGCAACAGACACAGAAGTTCACTACTCCAAAGATCAGGTCACCCTGGTGTTGAGCAGGCCGGACCGGTGGAAAACCCTTGCCACCGATTACGGTATCATCATGGGGGAAAATTTCGCATCAGTTGAGACCGCCGGTATTCTGGAAGATCTGCTGGTTTATGCGTCCATCATCCCGATTGCGGACACCGTCGCGCAGGATGAAAATCTCGCCTATTCGATGCTGAACAGTGCCCTGACTTATGCCGTGGAACATCAGAACACGGTCTACAGTGAGGTGAGGTCGTTCAACTGGGACGGTTACGACGCCGCTTATTATGTGGCGACCAACGATGAAGGCAATACGATGTTTGTGGTCGGAGTCGCGGTGCCAGATCAGGGTGTGATCGTCACCTGTACGCTTAGCGCACCCTATAAACACCATCATCGTATCAGCGAGATGCTGCCCACCCTGTTCAATTCTGCACGGGTCAATACCGTGAGCCTCAGCCACGATCCCTTTGAGAAGCTGATCGAAGAGTTGAGTTTTCCGCAGCCGCCCCGCCTGGATCGGCCATCCTGACAGCTAATCAGGGCTTTTAACCATGCGCGTCGCCGCACAGGACAGCGCGCAGGGTGGCTTCATCGACATTCCCACCGCTGACGACAACAGCGGTCGGTTGCTCACGCTGTGGGACGATACCGGCCAGCATCGCGGCCAGCGCCACCACGCCCCCACCTTCGCCGATCCAGCCCTGACGATAGACCAGCCAGCGCATCGCGTCGGTGATCTGCGCCTCGCTGACCAGTACGATCTGATCGACATCGCGCCGCACCTGGTCAAAGGTGACCGATCCCGCTTCGATGTCCCCGGCCAGCGCGTCGGCCAGCGTCTCCTGTTCGGGAAGCTGTCCATGATGGAAGAAGTTGTACATGGCGGGTGCGCCTTCCGCACAGACGCCGATCACTTCAACCTCTGGATCATGGGCCTTTAATGCACACGCCACGCCGGAGATCAGGCCGCCGCCCCCGATGCCGACCACCACCCGCCGCACATCCGGAAGCTGACTCGCGATCTCCAGCCCGACGGTCCCCGCCCCGGCGATCACATTCGCGTCGTTATACGGCGAGATATACGTCAGGCTTTCATCCTGTGCGCGGCGGATGGCTTCGCGCTCGGCGTCGTCAAAAGTCGGCCCGACGATCACGGCTTCTGCCCCGTAACGGCGCACACCGTCGATTTTGCGCTGCGGGGTCGTGGGCGGCATCAGGATCTGGGCACGTGTGCCGGTCTGATGCGCGGCATAGGCGATCCCCTGTGCATGATTGCCGGACGACGCCGCGATCACACCGCGCTGACGGGCCTCATCACTCAGTGAGAGCATGGCATTGAGCGCACCGCGAATCTTGAATGAATGGGTGATATTGCTGTTTTCCAGCTTCAGCCAGACCTGATCCCCGATGCGTTCGGGATCGCTGGCCTGTTCCAGCCGAGTTGGTGTGACATACGGCGCGATACGCTGTGCCGCCTGTCGAATGGCCTCAATTGTGATCATGGCTTGCCTCTTCCGTGTCCGTTTGGCTGTCCGTTTGGCTGTCCGTTTGGCTGTCAGGAGGTGTGTTTAAAAGCGTTTGCAGGAGTTCGTTCTCGGCTTCATCGGTTGGCACCTGTCCATCCAGACACGCCACCCGCAGCGCTTCGAGAATGGTCCGGTAGCGCGGCCCCGGCGGAAGTTTCAGCGCCTTGAGCGTCTCGCCGGTGGTTGTCGGGCGCACATGCCGCCATTCGGTCAGATAGCGCTCGATGCGTTCACGTGCCGGGCCGGTGTCCAGCGCCACCCAGACCGCCATCAGCGCCACCTCTGGCACTGATGCCAGCCGCCGGTCGATCTGACTCGGTGACGCATCAGGATCAGTCAGCAGGCCGGAGTCCTGCACCAGCGCCGCCGCGCTCTGGATAGCCTCTGATTTCCCGATCAGCAGACGCTGCACTAAGGCGCTGATGTCCTCTGATGAGAGGTGGCAGAACCACACCACCCAGTACACGGATGTTTTCTCCACACCGGCCAGCACATCGCGCAGTTTCGGATGGGCCGACCATGCCTCCCATAAGTGCGGGACACGGGCGAAATCCTGTGCGTTCTGCGCTGTGAAGTGCAGGGCCGGGTGGATGGCTTCCATCGCCTGCCGCGCCTCCAGCGCTTCAAAGGCGCGTTCGGGTTCATGTTCCTGCATCAGCAGGGTGAGTTCATTTCGCAGCCGTTCGCCGGTGATGCGTCGCAGCATCCCATGGGCAATCGTGATCAGCTCGTCGGTGCGCGGCTCGATGGTGAAATCCAGCCGGTGAGCGAAACGCACCGCCCGCAGAATGCGCGTCGGATCATCGACAAAGCTCAGGCTGTGCAGCACGCGGATCGTCCCGCTTTCCAGATCGCTCAGGCCGCGATAGTAGTCAAGGATGCGCCCGAAGTTGGCAGGCGGGCTTAGATGCACGGCCAGCGTGTTGATCGTGAAATCGCGCCGCCCCAGATCGAGCTTGATCGAGCCGCTGTACACTGTGGGCAGCGCTGTCGGATGCTCATAGAATTCGTTGCGTGCGGTCGCGAAGTCAATATGATCGGGCAGCGTGTCCGGCTCGACATCGAGCCGTTTGGCCGTCTGCGCGTTCGGCTTCCATTTAGCCGTCCCAAACACGACATGCGTGACGACATCACCGCCCAGCGCGTCGGCCACAGTCTGCGCGAAGGCTGGCGCATCACGTTCGACCACAAAGTCGATGTCATCGTTGCGCCGTTCCAGCAGCAGATCGCGCACCACACCGCCCACCAGATACAGATCCAGCGCGGTTTTATGCTGGTGCGCCTGATGGGATACCGCTTCGATCAGTCGTGCAGCGGTTGCCCCCAGTACGCGGTCGATCTGCGTCAGCGTCACCCGTGGGGCGGCCTGCTGCGCCGGGATCGGATGCAGCCGCGCCCAGTGTTTGATCAGGTCGGTTCGGGTGACAATGCCCACCAGCCGTGGATCTTCATGACTGGCGATAATCGGGATCTGCCCCCAACCGCTCTGGACAATCATCTGTTCCAGTGCCACGACCGAGTCGTCCGGCGTCAGCGTATAATTGCCCTGACTCATGATCTCGCGGACCTGCGCCTGCTCTAATCCGTGTTCGACTGCCCGATCCGCATCGCGCAGTGTCAGCAGGCCGACCACCTTGCTATTTTCCACCACCGGATAACCCTCATGACCGACGCGCCGCAGGCGGCTGATCAGCGTGCTGATGCGGTCGGTGGCCTGAACGGTTCGCACGCCGTAGGACATCAGAGAGGCAATCGTGATCGTCGGCTGAATATACTGTGGCAGGACATCCCACAGCTTCGCCGTGATCTCTTCGATTGTGACCTCTTCCAGTGAGGCTGCTGCTGCCCGGGTGTGACCGCCGCCATCGAATTCAGCCAGCACCGCGCCGACATCAATCGCATCGTCGCTGGAACGCGCCGTGATCTGGATATAGTGCGGCATATAGACCACGACAAACAGCGCCGCCGGGTCCAGTGTTTCGCGCAGTTTGGTCGCGACCGCCGCGATCTCCGACTGGCGGTGCGTCAGGCTGGCGGCGGCCACCACGACCGTATAACCGTGAATCGTCCTGCTCTCGATATTGTGGAGCAGTTGGTCATGCAGGGCCTGCTGCTGATGGGTCAGCGGGGGGATAAGGTGCTGCCGGACGGTATCCAGCACGGCCTGTTTTTCCAGCAGCCACGCCGCCGCCCGGATGTCGCGTGGCGTGGTGGTCCCGTAGGTCAGCGATCCGGTGTCCTCATAGATGCCCAGTGCCAGCAGCGTGGCTTCCAGTGAATTCAGCGGGAGATCCAGCGCCTGCAAACGCTCGACCAGCAGGGTGGCATTCGCCCCCACTTCGTCAATCGTGATGCGTTCGCCGGTCGGGTCTTCGGGTGTATCGGGCTGGCGGGGGTGATGGTCCAGAATGCGGAACGGCGTGTCACGCGGCAGCCCTTTATGATCCGGCAGGCGCTGCGTATCGACCAGCAGCACATCATCAATATCCCAGTTGCGCAGGTCCTTCACTTCGACCAGTGGCAGACCGCCCCCGTACAGCGCCAGAAATTCGCGGACATTGCGGTTCAGCGTCGGCGGCTGGATCGGCGTCGCGTCCGGGTCCAGCTTGTGCGCCCCCACCAGAGAGGCAATCGCATCGAAATCCGCATTCAGATGACTCATGATAATCCGCATATCGAAATCAGGTTCCTTTGGTGGTCGGGTTACGAGGACAGGTAGGTCCAGTCCTTTTAGGTATTTGATTTTTTAACCCCTCCCTAGCCCTCCCCGAAATCGGGGAGGGGACAGGCGACGCTGTTTTTTGCCCTCTCCATGAACGGAGTGAAATGGGGAGGGTGGCACACGCAGTGTGACG
>CAYNDH010000199.1:0-7696 GCA_964395665.1 uncultured Anaerolineaceae bacterium | reverse complement strand
CTGCGTTGTCCGGGGGTTCTGTAAGGTTCAATGAAAATACCTACCCTTGAAAGGTGCGCGGATGGGGGATACTGATTTACTCCCGTGAAAACCTTGCCACGATCTGCTGCGCGTGCCGCAGCACCGCTTCGCGCAGTTCATCCGGCGCGATGATCTCCGCATCCGGCCCCAGTTCCAGCACCAGCATCCGTGCTTCCTCAAGCGAACTGAACCGCACATCGATCACCGCGTGCGCTTCATCAGGGCTGCTGCTGCGGATCGTGTATCGGCCCGATGCATACAGCTTCAGGAATTGCAGTCTGGAAGTAGCAAGCCGCATCGTGAAGTCGAAGTGAGGCATACCGGCGACGAACTCGCTGGCGTGGGTGTGCCAGTGCTGCGCCAGATGGAAGGTTTCGTCACGTTCAAAATGCTCATCTGTTGTCTCGACAGCCACAAACCGTGACACGCGATAGGTCCGCATTTCTCCATGACGACGGGCGATGACATACCAGACGCTCGCTTTGGCGACGAGACCATAAGGCTCCAGAATACGCTCGGTGACTTCTCCATCGCCGCGTTCATAGCGCACCCGTATGCGATAATCGTCGAACACCGCCGCTTTGAGTGTTTCCAGATGGGGCAGTGTTTCACCTTTGTGCCACCACCACGCCGGGTCCAGATGGATGCGCTGCTGGATGCGTTCGGCTTCCTGACGGTGCAGCGATGGCAGCGCGGCGAACAGCTTCAGCAGTGTCGCTTCGGCGGCCTTGTCCAGGCCAACATCCTGTAACGGACCGAGATCGCTGGAGACAAACAGTGCGCGAACTTCAGCTTCCTTCAAGCCGGTCAGCGAGACGCGATAGTGTTCATCCAGATAGACACCGCCGCCATGCCCCGCCTCGGCATGGACCGGCACACCGGCAATGCTCAATGCGTCAATATCGCGCAGGATGGTGCGCCGCGACACTTCCAGCCTTTCCGCCAGCGCAAACGTGGTCGTTTTGCCCTGTGCCTGAAGGATCAGCATGATAGACAGCAGACGATCTGCACGCATTTCACCACCCACTTTACCGGATTTTGAAAACTCGTATTTCTGGTGACAGCAGATGTCACCAGAGCCATTCTATGCTGATCCTGTTGACCATTTCAACCTAAAGGAGCAGCAATCGTGAACAAAGTCTTTTCGTGGGTCGAGATTCCGGTGAAGGATATTGAGCGGGCCGCCAAATTCTACGGCCAGTTGCTGAATGTGGAAGTGACCATCACCGATATGGGACCACGCCGGATGGCGACCCTGTACTACGAGCCGAATCAGGTCGGGGGATCACTGTTACAGTCACCGGACGTGGAACCGGGGAGCCAGGGGGCGCATGTGTATCTTAACGCCGGACGCGGCAGCGATCTGGAGGCGATGATCGAGCGCGTGCGCTCATTGGGTGCGGAGATCGTCCTTCCCGCAACCCCCATGGGCGATGACGGACGCTTTGCGACGTTCAGGGATACAGAGGGCAATCTTCTGTCGCTGTTTGCGGAGCATTGATCCCCTGATCAGGACCGTATTCATCAGCTCTTTTTATGTGTAGATATTCCATTGAAGCTTATGGAAAATACCGGACAACGCGGGCGTTGTCCCTACACCACATAGGATGTAGGGACAATGCCTGCGTTGTCCGGGGGTTCTGTAAGGTTCAATGAAAATACCTACCCCTGAAAGGAGATAAGTCCCTCTCCATAGGACAGTCCCCTCTTCAGGTTGGGGCAGGGGGTGAGGTTTACATCTTCGGCTTATACGCAGCCCGTGAACCCTGATCAATAGCCCCGTTCGCGCTCGACGCGGTTATACAGCGGCTTCTTCTCCTGATAGCGCTTCAGGTTTTCGATAAACAGCGTGATCGCCTTTTTGTCGTAATCGGCATTGTTGCCGGACGTATGCGGGCTGATGATCACATTTTCGAGATTCCACAGCGGGCTACCAGCGGGCAGCGGCTCTTCCTCAAAGACATCCAGCGCAGCCCCGGCGATTTTGTTGGCCGCCAGCGCCGAGATCAGCGCTTTTTCATCGATCACCCCACCGCGCCCGATGTTGATCAGCACCGCTGTCTTTTTCATCGCATTCAGCACCTCTTCGTTGACACTGTGCCGCGTTGACTGCGTCAGCGGTGTGACAATCACAAGGAAATCGCATTCCCGCGCCATCGATGCCAGCGCTTCTGCCGGATAAATGCGCTCCGGGATGTCGCCGGATGGATCTCCGAGACCGGGTTCGCTGTAGCCGGTGTCTTCGGTATGCTTGGCATCACGTTTGCTCGCCAGCACGGTCATCCCGAAGGACTGCGCCAGCCGTGCGATCTCGCGCCCGATGCTGCCATAACCGGCGATACCGATCGTCTGGCCGCGCAGCGGTTTCGGCGCGAAGGTCTCGTGGCGATTCTCCGGCCATGTGGCGCTGGCCTGATTCTTCAGCAGCAGCGGGATCTTCAGGTTAAAGGCCAGCATCATCCCGATGGTATATTCGGCCATTGGTGTGGCATGGATACCGCTGGCCGATGAAAGCTCAATATCTTCTGCCTGAATGATCGGATGTTTCAGGACCTGCTCGACACCGGCAAAGTGCAGTTGAATCCAGCGCAGATGCGGGGCCTGTTCCGGCGTGGGATATTTGCTGATGGTGTACAGGATCTCGGTATCCGCCCACACATGATCCGGCACTTCAGCGGCGTGTCGTTCTACGCGGTAATCGGGCGCGGCATCGCGGATACGCTGCATCAGGTCATCGGATATATCAAGCGCGACCACCAGACGCGGCGGTTTCGATTCGGCATCAGTCATTGTGAATCATCCCTTTGAATTTGAGGCTGGCTGAAGATACAGGCGATTATAGCGCAGGTTCAGAAGGGCGCAGCACAATAAAAATTAGCAAAGGATAGGTAATAACGATATAATCGGAATCTCCGTAATATCCCTCAACATGCTATGAGTCTTTCTGGAAAGCTGGCGATGAGCGCAAGTATCAGAGGTTTGCATCTGGTTGTTGTATCACCCGACGGTACCCTACGAACTCATGAGATCATCCATGAGAAGACATGGATCGGGCGCGATAATAGCAATGATGTCATTATTCCGGTCGATTACATCAGCCGTAAACACGCACTTCTGATTATTTCCCGGACGAGTCCGCATCGCTTTATTCTGGAAGATCTCGGATCGACCTACGGCACACAGATCAATGGTGTGGCGATCAACCGTCGAGCGCCGCTCAAAATCGGGGATGAATTCGTACTGGCCAGTGATATTGTCGTGCGGCTGGAAGACGGCTTTTTCGAGCGCAATCCCAACGATGACGTGCACCGCACCCAGCGTATCCCACGCATCGGATCGGACCGGCTGGTGCCAGCACAGCCCACCGTGGCGAAGCATTTCGACCCGCGCAGCATCCCGAATTTAACGCTGGAACATCTGGCGGCTATCGACGCTGGCACATTCGACATGAGCGGCCATGATACAGATCAGAACCCGTCCTATACCAACACCAGCACACAGAACAACGACGATCCGACGCGGCCAAATGGCACAGTAGACGAAACCGCTCATGAAGAAAACCCGGCGCGGATCAATCTGGGGCATCTCTTCCTGAGTCATTCGCGCAAATATAACCCGGAGTACACGCGGCAGATTTATCAGCTTCTGAAGGATGAAGGCATCAACATATGGCTGGATTCCGAAAATATTGAAGTCGGCGCGCACTGGGATAAGGCCATCGAAACAGCGATGAGGGAAAGCTGGGGCGGGCTGATTCTGGTGTCCCAGCAGTCGATCAAATCACTGCGCTGCACGGCAGAACGCCAGTACTTTGAACGGGCTTATGGACAGGGACAGAAGCAGATCTTCGTCGCATTGGTGGAAGAGATCGACCCTGTTGATCTGCCGCACAGCCTCTCGGTGTTTCAGTATGTCGATTTAAGCCGCGATTTCATCAACGGGATTGAAAAGCTGAAGCGGGCGATCCGCAACGAGTATGCCCGCAAGCAGCAGCAGCTTCTCTCCGGCGTGGCGCTGCACAACCCGTCGCATATCTTCCTGTGTTACAGCTATCACGATACCGATCTTGAACTGGTCAGACAGGTGAGAAGCTCGCTCGTTTCACGCGGGTTCACCGTGTGGGAAAAACCTGACACGCTGGAACCGGGCAGATGGCCGTGGCGGCGTGCGGTCAGTTCGGCCATCGAGAGCAGCTTCTGTGTGATCGCACTGGTCTCGAATCGGGCCAAGCAGTCGGAATGGATGCAGCAGGAACTCGATTACGCGATTGATTTTCAGAAACCGATTTATGCGCTTCAGATGCGGGGCGGGACCGAAACCCTCTTCGGAGTCCCCTTCCGCGCACAGGTGCCTTTAGCCCCGAATTTTGACGCCGCCATCGAGCGGCTGATCGCCCTGGTGGGAAAAAAGTAGCGGGACGAGCAGGCAGTGGGCTGGTGTAAACTGGTATGCGCTTTGATCACCGCACGCTTTGATCACCGCATGCTTTGATCACTTCTCGCTTCATCGATGCCAGTTCTAACCACAGTACGGTTCTAACCACAGGCACAGCCTTGTCACCTGAAAGATCGCTATGACAACTGTCAAGGGATTAGCACTGCTGATCCGCACACCAGAGGGTGAACGGCCCGCGTTCACCGTCAGCAAACTGATTACCCGCATTGGCCGGGATGACTCCAATGACCTGATGATTCCGGTCTCGTCGGTCAGCCGCAAACATGCCGCGCTGATTATCGACCGGGGCGGCCCACAGCGGCTGTATATCGAAGATTTACGCTCGCAGAATGGGACCCGCGTTAACGGCCAGATCGTGAACGACATCGCGCCGGTGCAGATCGGGGATGTGATCACGCTGGCGGAAGATGTCACGCTGACACTTCAGGAAGATCACTCGCATCAAGGCTAAAGGGGTGATCGGTCTGTCACGCGGATCAACCTGAACCACGATATCAAGACGGGGATGACCCAGCTTCTGGCTCAGTTGAAACGACGTGGGATTAGCGGCGAGAAGTAAGAGGCCTATGGGGAAATCTTATCGACTAGTTAGAGTTAAATACATTGATGGTCTGCTAGCTTATGAGCAGTACTGGGATTATGCAGTTGCAATTCTTCATTGGTTAGCCAAAGAGTTATTTGATGAATTGCATAACGAGCTACCGGACGTTGAAATCCAAATCGTTCATTATGTTCATATGAGTATCTCAGAATACCCAGTCTTAGCCGTGCATTTTCCTGACATAGAGCGTAATGACACAGCTATAGAGGATAGAGTCGCAGTCGTAGCAAATCGACTGCTTCAGGAAAGACCGATCAGCGAATTGGTGCAGTTCATTAGTGCAAATGAGATCGACTGGAAAGAAGTTACCAAGAAAATAATGGAATAAACAAAAACAGGGCGGACTCGCTGTGAGTCCGCCCTGTTTACGGGTTGGTACGGTAGATTGATCGACGACCGGGTTTTAGAATTCCGGCTGCGGTGAAGGCATCGGCTGGTTCTTTTCCGGGATGTCGGTGATCAGCGCTTCGGTCGTCAGGATCATGCTGGCAATCGAAGCGGCATTTTCGACCGCGCCACGCGTCACCTTGGCCGGGTCCGGGAAGCCAGCTTCGATGGTGTCCACGTATTCGTTGGTCATCACGTTGTAACCAATGCGGTGGTTGCCCTGATCCTTCTGGGCGCGGCGCACTTCCTGAATGATGACAGCGCCATCTTCACCTGCGTTCTGGGCGATCTTGCGCATCGGCACTTCCAGAGCGCGGCGCATGATCTGAACACCGGTGTTCGTGTCTGTGTCGTCGAACTTCAGGTCCTTCAGCGATTCAATGGCGTTGATCAGCGCAACACCGCCGCCGGGGACGATACCTTCTTCAACAGCAGCACGGGCGGCGCTCAGGGCGTCTTCCACGCGATGCTTCTTTTCCTTGAGTTCGGTCTCAGTCGCGGCACCGACGCGGATCACGGCGACACCGCCGCTCAGCTTCGCCAGACGCTCAGACAGCTTTTCCTTGTCATAGTCGCTGGTGCTCAGTTCGATTTCCTTGCGGATTTCGGAGATACGACCGGTGATACTTTCCGACTCACCTGCACCGTCGATGATCACGGTGTTGTCCTTGGTGCTGACCACCTTGGCGGCGCGACCGAGGTCCTGCAGGGTGACGGTTTCCAGCTTGCGGCCTGTTTCTTCGCTGACGACAGTCCCACCGGTCAGGATGGCGATGTCGCCCAGCATGGCCTTACGGCGATCACCGAAGCCGGGGGCCTTAACAGCCAGAACGTTCAGCATACCGCGCAGCTTGTTCAGAACCAGCGTGGCGAGTGCTTCACCATCCACATCTTCAGCGATGATGACCAGTTCGCGCTTGCCGATCTGGATCAGCTTTTCCAGAACCGGGATGATGTCCTGGGCGGCGCTGATCTTCTTGTCGTAGATCAGGATGTACGGTTCCTGAATGACGGCTTCCATCGCTTCAGGATTGCTCACGAAGTAGGCGCTGATGTAACCACGGTCGAACTGCATACCTTCGACGTATTCGGTTTCATCGGCCAGACCGCGAGACTCTTCAACCGTCACGACGCCGTCCTTGCCGACCTTGTCCATGACTTCAGCGATCAGGTTACCGATGTCGGAATCCTGGGCAGAGGTGCTGGCGACCATCGCGATTTCTTCTTTGGTTTCGATGAGGGTGGCCTGTTCGCGGATGTGACCTGCGACCACTTCAGCGGCGGCCATGATCCCGCGCTTGAGCAGCATCGGGTTCGCCCCGGCGGTCACGTTCTTCAGGCCTTCGTTGACGATAGCCTGCGCCAGAACGGTCGCGGTGGTGGTGCCGTCACCGGCGATGTCGTTGGTCTTGGTGGCGGCTTCCTTCAGAAGCTGCGCACCCATATTTTCATACGGGTCTTCAAGTTCGATTTCCTTGGCAACGGTGACACCGTCATGGGTGACAGTGGGGGCGCCGAATTTCTTGTCGAGCGCGACGTTGCGGCCCTTCGGCCCAAGTGTAGTGCTGACGGCGTTCGCCAGTGCGTCCACACCCTGGAGCAGGCGACGACGTGCGTCATCCTTAAATACGATTTGCTTTGGCATGTGATTATCTCTCCGTAAGGCTTAGTGCATCGTTTTTTGATGAGGTGGTTCAGTTTGGGTTAAACGGAATAACGAAGGAGTGACAGGTTATTCCAGAATGCCGAGAATGTCGGATTCCTTCATGATGAGCAGCTTCTTGCCATCCAGCTTGACCTCGGTACCGGCATACTTGGCAAACAGCACCTTGTTGCCGACTTCGACATCGAGCGGGATGCGCTCGCCGTCATCGTCGCGGCGGCCAGCGCCAACGGCCAGCACGTTACCCTGCTGCGGCTTTTCTTTCGCGGTTTCCGGCAGAAGCAGACCGGTGGCGGTAGTTTCTTCCTGCTCAATCGGCTCGACGAGGAGACGATCACCTAAGGGGCGAATGTTCATCGTGTGTCCTTCCTTTATAGAGTTTGTGTGATGGAGTGCTTACAAAATTTTAGCACTCTCTGTGCCAGAGTGCTAATTTAGTCCTCAGTTTAGCGCTGTATGATGCTAATCGTCAAGAGTAAAGTTGGATTTCTTGCACATTTTTTATGGAGAGTGCTAGGACGTGTTGACATTTACAAAAATCGCTCATGTGTAGGGGCGATGGATGATGC
>CAYNDH010000198.1:0-7869 GCA_964395665.1 uncultured Anaerolineaceae bacterium | reverse complement strand
GTAGGGACAATGCCTGCATTGTCCGGGGGGTCTGTAAGGTTCAATGAAAATACCTGCCCCTGAAAGGAAGGGGCCGGGGGATGAGGTTTCCTAACATCGAGAGTTAAAAACCTACCCTTGAAACCCCCTATCCCCACCCTTTCCCCCATTCCAGTCGCTTCGTTCCTTCAGAGGGAAAGGGAGAAAAGCAGGGCGCAATATATTGCGCCCCTACGAAAATCCTGTGATCGCCTGACCGAAAAATTCGTCCGATAAGATTAAAAATGGGCGGAGAAAATCCTAAATGCGGCTGCAATAGATCGGTTTTTGCGACATACGCAGCAGGAAGGGTTGGAAATCAGATGACTGCTTCTGACAGCATGACCGTGTGGGGATGTTCAAAATATGCGGGATGAGGGTGTATGCTATGCGTCACCGGATTGCAGCAGCATCTCAAGTGCTTTTCGTGTCGGCAGGGATGGCTGGGCGCCTTCCTGCGTGACACTGAGCGCCCCGGCGGCAGTCCCCCAGCGCAGGGCGTCACCCATGGGCAATCCGCTGGACAGGGCCGTCGCGACCGCACCGTTGAAGGCATCCCCCGCCGCGACGGTATCCACTGCCGTGACCGGAAAGGGCTTCAGCCATGCCGTCTGACTGCCATTTGCCCAGTAAGCGCCGCGTCCGCCGAGTTTGATCACGATTTGCTCGCAGCCCCGTGCCAGCAGATCCTGCGCGGCGCGTTCGACCGCATCCTGATCGCTCAATGGATAGCTGACCAGCAGCGCGGCTTCACTTTCATTGGGCGTCAGCAGTGAGATATTGTGCAAGAGGGTATCCGGCAGCGGTGCAGCGGGTGCCGGGTCCAGAATGACCGTGACTCCCGCCGCTTTTGCCAATCGTGCCGCTTTTTCCACCTGATGCAGATCAATTTCAAGCTGAAGCAGCAGCACCTGATGGGCAGGTTGGGCATCCGCCCGTGTCAGGCTGTCGCGCAGGGCGGCCAGTTCCGCCGCGCCGTGATGGGCATTGGCCCCCGCCGCCAGGACGATAGTATTTTCACCGCTTTCACTGACCGTGATCAACGCGACGCCGGTTGAGGTCTCCGGGATGGTTCGCACGTGACGGGTGTCTACGCCATCGGCCTGCATCGCGTCCAGCAGCGTGCTGCCGAAGAGATCATCACCGACGCAGCCGATCAGTTGGGTGTCGGCCTGAAGGCGGGCACTGGCGACCGCCTGATTTGCCCCCTTGCCGCCGGGTGCGGTGAAGAACCGCTGTCCGTGGAGGGTCTCTCCGGGCTGGGGCAGACGTTCCCCGCGCACCACCAGATCCATATTGATGCTGCCGAAGACGATCACCCGACCGCGCAGACCGTTCATGACACGCGGCCTTTATATCCCGCTGCCGAAGCGCAGCGAGAAGCGGAACAGCGCGTCATCTTCAAACCACATCGGGAAGTTGGTCCCCCAGGCATTGTTATACAGGTTGATGTGGATGCCTTCGCTCATCTCTGGCAGTTGGTTGTGGAAATCCAGCAGCGAAGGATGTCCCGGTGCGATCAGCGGCGCATCGTGCGTATAGAGCGCGAAGGTCTGATCACCGCGATTGACCACACCGCGATCGACGGCGTGCAGTGTGCGCCCGCCCCGGCTGACCACATCCAGCGGCGAGACCATCTGCCCGACTTTCTCGAACATCCACGCCAGCGGATCGGTATTGGCTGGCTTGAAGCTCATCCAGAATGCCTCTGCGATCCGCAGCGCCGGTTTGTCGAACCACTGAAGCCGGATATCGAGACCGTCACCGTCAGGCGCGATCTGATATTCCAGCCAGATCTCCGCCGGTGCGCCCAGTCTGCGGCTTTCATCCGGCAGCACAAGCTGAAACAGCATCGCCTGACCGTCAGCCCGCCGCAGTGCCTGCTGGACGGTCGGATGCCAGCGCTGATGCGCCTTCGTCGGCATCCCGACCTTCATATAATCCTCAATCGCCCAGTAGCGGTTTTCGTCACTGTCGCGGATGTACTGCTGATAGAAGCGGTCATAATCTGCTGCACTGAACACCTCATAACTGAACAGCGCCAGCGGGTGGTTTTCATCGGCCCGGATCATCCCGCTGTGGCGATCCATCAGCAGATCGACTGCGCCGGTTTCCGGGCTGAAGTGCAGGTCGAGCGCGTCAGTCGTCAGATGATAGGGCGGCTGCACGGGGCTGTAATCAGCCAGAGCTGCCGGTGTGGGGCGCTGCGGCTGCACGATGTCGAGATGCGCCTGTGCTTCCTGTACCAGTGACAGGCTCTTAAGCTGTCCGAGTGCCAGCGAGAGATAGGCGCGCTGTTCATCCCATGAGGATTCGAACAGACGGGTCTTTTCGGTCTGGCGCAGTTCGGCCAGTTCATCAGGCGTGTAATGCGTCGGGTTTTGCAGGTGCGTCTTCTCATCCATGCCCCATGTATGCTCCGGGACCATGATGAAATGGCGGCTGAACTGTTCGACCTGTTCGCGTTCGGCCTCATTCAGATCACGTGCCAGCCATTCGCGGCGCAGTCGGCTGAGTTCGCGGTACTGTCGCACCTTGGTCGGATCGGTGCCGACGCCG
This sequence comes from uncultured Anaerolineaceae bacterium, assembly GCA_964395665.1. GTDB lineage: Bacteria > Chloroflexota > Anaerolineae > Aggregatilineales > Phototrophicaceae > JAEZAF01. Next base: position 5,292 of record CAYNDH010000198.1, on the reverse strand, counting down.
TGAATCCATGTGTCGCCGATTTCAGCGGTCAGCAGCGGCAGCACATCACGCACGGCGACAAGCTGCTGTGCGAAATCGTCCAGTGTGGATGCGATCACCTGGGCAGCGGGTAACTGCTGCTGTACGGCCTGATAGGTGGACTGAATCCGCGCCATTGACGGCGGCCCTTCGTTGTCCCCGGTCAGGATAACGGCCAGCGCATCCCGCAGCGGCGGGACGGTGGTCAGATCGCCATAGGTATGGTGATACATCATGATGATCTCGCTGGCGGTGGCCTCATCACGCCAGCGGAAGACGGGCGGCACATCCGGCACGGCTGACGCCGGGTTGGTGCCGATGTGCAGAAATTCGACTCCGGCTTCAGCCAGCAGCGGGACAATGGCGCGGGTATGGCCGGGGACGTCGGTCAGCTTTCCGGCGATCGTTTTGCGCCCGAAGCGCTGATCCAGCTTCTGCGAAAAGGTCAGGCCATAGCGGAACAGCCACGGGTCCATCAGTTCGCTGTGGGTGGTGAAGGGCAGGGCGTGCCATGTGATGTCGCCGGACTCAATCGACGCTTCCATATCACGGCGGGCGGCGGCGTCAGCCTGTTCCAGATATTCGTAGATCATCCACGCGCCGACTGTCCAGCGGAAGCGCTGCGCCGGTGTCATCTCGCGGGTCTGCCGTGCCAGCGCCACCGCCTGCGGGATAAATCCCGTGAAATAGGTGTTGACGACATTACGCGCCAGATCGGTAAAGCCGATGTCGAGATGGGTCTTGAAGATCAGGTGAATTTTTTCGATACCGCCTTCGGTCTGGCCGGTGCTGGCGGGCAGGGAGTCAGTCATATGGGTTATTCTCGAAAATCACACAAAATAAATCGGGTTCGTCAGTGCCCTGACAGCGGAGTCGGTGGCTGATGTTTCCACAACCTGTGCGCGGATGTAAAGTGATGTATCGCCTGCCGTGCTGAGGTCGATGGCGCTTTCCCATGCGGCGCTGCTGATCGTCTCGCGGTGGATGCGGCCCGCGTCGGTGTGGAGTTCAAGCACATCACCCGCCGCGCCTTCCACCCGTATACGCGCTTTCGCCGCTTGCAGGGTGCTGCGGGGGATGGAGTCGCCCATCATGGCATCATCGACATTCAGGAACAGGCGTGGGCCATCCGGCCCGCTGGTGACAGACACGTGTCCGGTGCGCATCGCTTCGGTCAGCCTGACTGGTGATGGATCGCCTGTGACGTAGATCCAGTTCGTTGGCTGTGCCAGCTTCGCGATATGTTCGCGGTGGTGAAAGTGAGCATCACTGCCCCCGACGGCGGTATAACGCTGACCGGTGCGCAGTTTATCTTCCCAGAAGGCCAGCGCCGTGCTGTTGAAGATCTCCCACGGGCCATTCCAGACTTCCATGGTGTGAAAGCCTTCGACCTGGTCGTAGACCCATTCCGGCCCATACGGACGGGGATGATTGCACGAGACGGTATACCCGCGCCGCAGCGCTTCGCTGACTGCCGCACGCATCGCCTCTTCAGTCAGGACACGGAAGTCGATCCAACCGGCGGCGGTATCCCCCCAGATATTCCAGTGGCCTTTATAGGTCGTCACCTCACAACCGGGGATCAGCATCAGACCGGTCTGGGCCTGATTTAAGGTGACGAGCTGCGAGAGGACGTTGTGATCGGTGATCGCCAGAAAGTCGAGGCCGAGTGCTTCTGCCCGTGCGATGACCTCCAGCGGATCGCTGTCGCCGTCGCTGTGACAGGTATGGCAGTGCAGTTCGCCCTTATACCAGCCATCTGCGCTGCGCGGCCATGACGGGTGCCCGTCTTCCGGCTGATAGCGCAGCGGCAGGCGTGCCGGGAATTCGATTGTCGGTGTTGCGGCATCGGAGCGCGTCAGTTCGATCTCGACACGGTAATCGCAGCCATCCGGCGCGACCTTGTACAGCCCCAGACAGATGAACCATGTCCCCGGCTGGATTGGCCCCGGCATATATCCGGGGGTGGCGTCGTCGGTCGCGATGAAAAACGACTGACGGGCGCTGCCGCTCCACCCACGAAAGCCTTCGGTCATGAAATCCGTGCCGCGTGTGTCGAAGATGCCAAGATCGACGGTGCTGCCGCCGGTGATGTGCGGATCTGAACTGATCGCGGCGCTGTACTCGTAAGACACGGCCATGCGCTCGGTCCCGGCGGGTACTTCAAACGGCAGGTGCAGATAAGTCAGCGTCTGTTCCGGCTCGGCGTGGCCTTCCAGCGTGATGCGCTCCGATTGTGTTGCCATCAGTTCAGCAGTGCTCCTTCGTCATCGGCACTGTAATAGAATGCCCGCGCGAAATCGGGCTTCAGCCAGATCTGCTGCGGAAGCTGCGGCGGCTCGTCTTCAAAGACGCGCACCGAGAGCAGTTGATCACCGACACGGGCATTGATCAGCGCTTCACCACCGAGCGGCTGCACGGCGTACAGCTCCGCCGGAAGCGCGTTGTCATCCGGTTCGGTGCTGATGCTGATATTCTCTGGCCGGATGCCCAGATACATGCGTTCTCCCGGAAGCAGGGTCTTCAGCGCTGTGAAGGGATCAGGCCGCAGCGTGACGCCGTTTTCGAAGGTGATCGTCCGGGTGGCGGTGTCCTGGGTGCAGGGCAGCAGGTTCATGGGCGGGTTGCCGATAAACGATGCAACAAAGGTATTGACCGGGTGACGGTAGATTTCGAGCGGTTTGCCGACCTGCATGATCTTGCCGGCGTTCATGATGACGATGCGATCCGCCAGCCCCATCGCCTCCGACTGGTCATGCGTCACGTAGACGGCGGTCACGCCCACTTCGCGCTGAAGGTGCTTGATGAAGGCACGGGCCTCAAGGCGCAGTTTGGCATCCAGATTGCTGAGCGGTTCGTCGAACAGGAAGACCTTCGCCTGATGGACGACAGCGCGGGCCAGTGCGGTGCGCTGCTGCTGCCCGCCGGAAAGCTGGCCCGGACGCCGATCGAGCAGATTGCCGATCTGAAGGTTCTTCGCCACCTCCTGCACCCGTTGGGAAAGCTGCGCACTGTCCACGCCGCGCACCTTCAGCGGGTAGCCAATGTTGTCGTGGATCGTCATGTGCGGGTAAAGGGCATAATCCTGAAAGACCATCGCCACATCACGCGCACGCGGCGGCAGATCGGTGACATCACGGTCGCCGATATGGATCGTGCCGCCGGTCGGGATCTCCAGGCCGCAGATCATGCGCAGGGTGGTGGTCTTGCCGCAGCCGGACGGCCCCAGAAAGGCGACGAACTCACCGTCTGCAATATCCAGATCCATATGCTCGACGGCTTTGACGCTGCCAAAGTGTTTTTGTAAATTCTTGATACGAACGGAAGCCATTTCGTGTTGAGATCCTATTATTGTTTGATGCCGCCGAAGAAGCGGAAGCCGTAGCGCCAGTTGATCAGCAGGTACAGCAGCAGGACGGGCAGGGTGTAGATAATCGCATAGGCCGCGACGAGTGTGATGCGTGGTGTGCCTTCATCATCATAGAATGAGTAAAAGGTGACCGCCGCTGGCAGCAGTTCCGGGGTGCGCAGCAGGATAAACGGCGTGAGGAATCCGCCCCATGCATTGACCAGCACCCAGATGCCAACCACCATCAGGCCGGGGCGCATGGTGGGGAAGGTGATATCGCGGAAGATCTGAAGCGGGGACGCGCCCGCCACCATCGCGGCTTCTTCATACGAGCGCGGCACACTCTCGACAAAATCCTGCATGATGAAGATCGCAGACGGGATCATGCCGCCGGTCATCGCCAGAATCACACCGATATGGGTGTCCGTCAGCCGCAGGTCGTTCAGCAGGCGGAAGATCGGGACCATGCTGGCCGTCCCGGTCACGACTGATGAAAACAGGATCAGGATATACGTCCAGAGCTGGCGTCCGGGCAGATTGCTGCGCGAAAGCCCATAAGCCGCCAGCGCCGCCGACAGAGTGGTCGCCAGCATCACACCGACGCCGATAATCGGGCTGTTCTGCAGGATGCCGCGCATCGCCAGATCGTTAGAGAATACTTCACGGAAGTTTTCGAACGAGAACTGCTCCGGGATCACGACCGACAGTGTGGCGCGTTCATTGAACGGCGCGAACATGAACCACAGCAGCGGCAGTACGAAAAACAGCCCCGCAATCGTGCTGATGATGATCAGCACCAGATTGGTCGGTAAAGATTGACGCCAACGTGAGGTGCGTACAGATGCGGTGGTCATACGGCAGCCCGCCTTTTGGAGATAATCAGGTAAATCCCGGCGATCAGCAGGTTGATGACCATCACGACCATGGCGATCGCGCTTCCCTTGCCGAATTCGAAGAACTTCAGGCCGGTGTTATAGATGTAGATCGAGAGGACTTCAGTTTTTCCGGTTGGGCCGCCGCGTGTCAGCAGGAAGGGTGTGAAGGTGTTGAATGTCCACAGCGTAATCAGCAGCAGGTCGGTGATGATATAGCGTGTCAGCAGCGGCAGCAGGATATCGCGGAATTTCTGCCATGCGCTTGCACCGATGACGTTGGCGGTTTCAAGGTACGACGGCGGGATCGATGCCAGCGCCGATGAGAACAGCAGCATCGAAAAGGCCGTCCCGCGCCATGTGTTGAAGACGACGATGCTCAACATCGGATAATCGAACAGCCAGTCCACACCCTCAAAGCCGAGGCTGTTCAGAAGCATGTTGACCGTGCCATCGGGGTCCAGATAGGCGAACCACGCGAATGCGACGACAACATCGGGGATGATCCATGCGGCGATGGCTAATGTGAAGACCAGTTCGCGCAGGAAGCCGCGCCGGTTGTTAAAGAGCGTCGCCAGCAGCAGCCCTAATCCAGCCTGACCGATCAGCGCCGAGCCGATCACGAACTGCGCGGTCAGCATCAGGCTGTAGCCCATCTCGCCGCGCCGCATCCAGCGGGACAAGTCGAAAAGATCGGTGTAATTATCAAGCCCGACGAACTGTGGGTTGAGCGCTCGTGCGCCCACCAGCGTCAGATTCGTAAAACTCATCTGGAAAATGGAGAAGAAAGGATAAATTAAAAATACCAGTACAAAACAAGCCGCTGGCAGGATAAACAGGAATGCCATTGGCCTTGAAAGCAGACTCCGCTGCTGCATGGATCACACTTTCTGCAAATGCGGTCGGCGAGATGCCGACCTGTACTCAAACGAATAGAGAATATCCTCACCCCCGGCCCCTCTCCATCCACATGGAGAGGGGAGGCTTACGACGTAAGGCGGGGTGAAGATTTTAGAAACTTTCAGCTACCGGTTCGACACGTTTAAAACCTCA
>CAYNDH010000197.1:3802-8001 GCA_964395665.1 uncultured Anaerolineaceae bacterium | reverse complement strand
ATTATCCGGTGTTTCCATGAGATGCAATAGAAATACCTACCCCTGAAAGAGCAAGAATCCCCCCCTTCGTAACCTCATGGACGAACTCTGTGCAGTTTGCATATGAATGGTGCCAACCTGTCCGGACAGGTACGCGCATAAATGGCGCTGATTTGATACAATCACAGCAAACAGACTGCTTATGATATAAAAATTCAGCGTGTAAAGGTCTTTAAAAATTATGACGTATGATCTGCTCAATATGGGGCGCAGTTCCATTGACCTGTATGCCAACGACATCGGCGTCCCCTTCGAGCGTATTGGCAGCTTTGCCGCGTATGTCGGCGGATCGCCGCTCAATATCTGTGTTGGGGCGCGTCGTCTGGGGCTGAACACCGCACTGCTGACGGCGGTCGGCGAAGATCCGGTCGGTGATTTCATCCTGCACTTTCTGAAAAATGAAGGCATCGCGACCGAATACATCCCCCGCAAGCCGGGACACCGCACCAGCGCCGTGGTCCTTGGCATCGAACCGCCGGACAAATTCCCACTCGTTTATTACCGTGATAACTGCGCCGATATTGAACTGACCATCGATGATGTGCTGGCTGCGCCGGTCACGGATTGTAAGGTGTTTCAGTTCGCCGGGACCAATCTCAGCAAGGAGCCGAGCCGCAGCGCGACGCTGTTCGCCGCCGAGCTTGCGCGTCAGTCAGGCGCGAAAGTGGTGTTCGATGTCGATTTCCGCCCGGACCAATGGCACGACATCCGGGCCTTTGGCGTCGTCGTGCGCTCCGCCCTGCGGCTGGTGGATGTCGTGATCGGCACAGAAGATGAGATCAACGCGGCGGTTCTTAGCAGCACCGAACAGATGCAGCTTACACACTCGCAGGTCTCGGATACCCGTGTGAAGGGGGATACCACACAGGCCATCGCCACCTTTTTACAGTCCGGGCCGGAAGCTGTGATCGAAAAGCGCGGCTCACACGGGGCGCGTGTCCATCTGAAAGACGCAGGCCGGCGGTTCGATGTCCCCGGCTTCCCGGTCGAAGTGACGAATATCCTTGGCGCAGGGGATGCCTTCGGGGGCGGTTTCCTGTATGGCTATGTCAACGGCTGGGACTGGTATAAGTCAGCCCGGCTGGGGAATGCCTGCGGCGCGATTATTGTGACGAAGCACGGCTGCGCGAATTTCATGCCGACGATGGCGGAAATTGAAGCATTTGTGCAGCCCTATGGGGGATTGGAGTAAACGCCTATGAAGTACACAGCCGAGACCATGCTGGTGAAATCTGCTGACAGCGGCGGCACAGGGGAATTTACCCGTGTCAATACGGCGGATGCAGGCTGGGAATACCTCAATATGTCGGCGATGCGCCTGAACGCCGGTCAGACCTTTGCCGAGCATACCCGTGACTGCGAAAATGTGATCGTCATCCTTAGCGGTTGCTGCACGATCCGCACCAGTGACGGGGATTTCGAGAATATCGGCGGGCGCGCCAATGTCTTCAGCGGGATGCCGCATGCCCTCTATCTCTCACGCAATAAGGAATTCGAGATCACGGCGCTGACTGACGGCTTTGAGTTTGCATCATGCTGGGTGCCGACCGATGAAGATCATCCCACGCGCCTGGTGACACCGCAGGACAGCGAGATCGAGATTCGCGGTGGCGGCAATGCCACCCGTCAGATCAACAGCATCGTCCCACCCGGTTTTGACTGCCATCGCATCGTGGCGGTCGAAGTCTATACGCCGTCCGGCAACTGGAGCAGCTATCCGCCGCACAAACACGATGTCCACCGCGAAGATGCAAACGGTAATCTGCTGGAAGCGGATCTGGAAGAGATTTATTTTTACAAGCTCGACAAACCGGAAGGCTATGCTTATCAGCGCGTCTACAACGATGATCGCAGCATCGACGGCCTGATGCTGGCGCGCAATCATGATGCCGTGCTGGTGCCGGAAGGGTATCACCCGGTGGTCAGCGCACCGGGATACACCACTTACTATCTGAACTTTCTGGCAGGCTCCGCCCAATCACTGGCGAACAGTGATGACCCGGACTATGCGTGGGTGAAGACGCAGTTGGGCGAACCAGACCCGCGCCTGCCGCTCTTCACACGTGAAACGGGGAATGGGTAGCGGGTTCCGACCTCACCCCCAACCCCTCTCCATGTAATGGAGAGGGGCGATGAGCAAAGCGAGTGGAGTGAGGATAACAACCAGTGCTTTTGCCTCTCAAATGAGGAATTGCCCACTTTTTAGAAATCAGAGGTTATTTGATGGCCTATCAACAGTCAAACCAAACGCAGCGTCTCACCATGGCACAGGCACTCGTGCTGTATCTTTCCCGGCAGTATGTCTCCCGTGATGGCCGCGAAAACCCGTTTTTCGCCGGTGTATGGGGGATCTTCGGGCATGGCAACGTCGCCGGGATCGGGCAGGCGCTTCAGCAGTACGCGGATGAGATCCGCTTTTACCAGTCCCGCAACGAACAGGCGCAGGTTCATGCCGCCGTCGCCTATGCCAAGCACAAAAACCGGATGCAGACTTTCGCCTGCACCTCTTCGATTGGCCCCGGTGCGACCAATATGATCACCGGCGCGGCACTGGCGACCGTCAACCGTATTCCGGTGCTGCTGCTGCCCGGTGACATCTTCGCCGAACGGGTGCAGGCCCCGGTCCTTCAGCAGTTGGAGAGCGAACACACGCAGGACATCAGCGTGAATGACTGCTTCCGCCCCGTGTCGCGCTACTGGGATCGCATCAGCCGCCCGGAGCAGTTGATCGCGTCGCTGCCGGAAGCCATGCGCGTGCTGACATCCCCGGCGGAGACTGGCGCGGTCACACTGGCGCTGCCGCAGGATACCCAGACCGAAGCCTTCGATTATCCGGCGGCGATGTTTGAAAAGCGCATCTGGACGATTCAGCGCAACCGCGCTGATGCCGATGCCGTCCGGCAGGCGGCGCAGTGGATTCGCGACAGCCGACAGCCGCTGATCGTGGCGGGTGGGGGTGTGCATTACAGCGAAGCATGGGACGCGCTTCAGGCGTTCGTCGCGCAGACCGGCATCCCGATTGGCGAGACACAGGCCGGCAAGGGCAGCCTGCCGTATAACAACCCGCTGAATCTGGGCGCGATTGGCTCGACCGGCACGGAAGGCGCGAATATCATCGCACGTGAGGCCGATCTGATTATCGGCATTGGCACGCGCTACAGTGATTTTACTGCGGCGTCGAAAACCGCTTTCCAGAACGAGAACGTGCGCTTTATCAATCTCAATGTGATGGAATTTGACGCTTACAAGCACAACGCGCTGCCGCTGGTCGGGGATGCGCGTGTGACGCTGGACGAACTGCGCGAACACCTTAGCGGCTGGCGCACATCTGACGCCTATCAGCAGCGCAGCCGTGAATACAACACAAGCTGGGATGCTGAAGTCCACCGCATTTACAACCTTGAGCACGAGCCGATGTTGAGTCAGGGTGAGGTGATCGGCATGGTCAATTCGCAGTCCCGCCCGCAGGATGTGGTGCTGTGTGCGGCGGGCAGCCTGCCGGGGGATCTGCATAAGCTGTGGCGCACCCGTGATCCACGCGGCTACCATCTGGAATACGGTTTCTCGTGCATGGGATACGAGATCGCAGGCGGAATGGGTGTCAAAATGGCCGATCCGGAGCGTGAAGTGTACGTCATGGTTGGCGACGGCTCGTTTCTGATGATGAACAGTGAGATCGTCACGATGGTGCAGGAAGGCATCAAGGTCAATATCATCGTGCTGGATAATCACGGTTACGCCAGCATCGGCGGCCTGTCCAAGAGCGTTGGCAGTGACGGATTCGGGACAAAATACCGTTATCGGGATGAAAACGGCCATCTGACGGGTGAGACGCTGCCGATTGACTTCGCGCAGAACTGCGAGAGCCTTGGCGCGGTGGTGATCCGGGCGGATAGCCGTGAGGCGTTCAGTGCGGCGCTGGAAGAAGCGAAATCGATTCAGGATCGCCCGGTGTGCATTGTCACTGAAGTGGACCGGCGTCAGCGCGTGGACGGCTATGAGTCGTGGTGGGATGTGGCGGTGGCCGAAGTCTCGGATAATCCCGATGTGCAGCAGGCCCGTGCGGAATATGAGCAGAAGAAGCAGAACGAACGGTATTATCTGTAGGGATATACACAATCCATAGTAGGGACGCCCAACGGGGCGTCCGCCGCAAGCGA
>CAYNDH010000197.1:0-3702 GCA_964395665.1 uncultured Anaerolineaceae bacterium | reverse complement strand
GATGGTGCAGAAGATACTGGATTATGTGAACGGAAGCTGGACGGATGGCGGGGCGACTGCGACTCTGCCGGTCGAAAATCCGGCCAGCGCCGCGACGATTGGTGAGGTGATCCTGACAGAGCGCGAAGCCGTCGCCCGGGCGGTTGATGCTGCACACAAGGCCTTTTACGACTGGCGGCGGGTGCCGGTCGGGGCACGCATTCAGCCGCTGTTCAAATTCAAACAGCTTCTGGAAGAACATCAGGACGAGCTGGCGCGCATCATCACCAATGAGTGCGGCAAGACGTATAAAGAGAGCTTTGCCGAGCTTCAGCGCGGGATCGAAAATGTCGAAGTCGCCGCCGGGATGCCGATGCTGATACAGGGCTATAACAATGAGGACATCGCCAGCGGCATCGACGAGCACATGATCCGCCAGCCGTTGGGCGTCGTCGCAGCGATCACGCCGTTTAACTTCCCCGGCATGATCCCGCTGTGGTTCCTGCCGTATGCCGTGGCGACGGGTAACTGTTTCATCCTGAAGCCGAGCGAAAAAGTGCCGATGACGACGGCGCGGCTGTTCGAGCTGATCGACCAGTGCGGCTTCCCGGATGGCGTGATCCAACTGGTGAACGGCGGCAGGGACACAGTGGATGCGCTGCTCGATCATCCGCAGGTGAGGGCCATCAGCTTTGTCGGCTCGACGCCGGTCGCGAAGTACATCTACAGCCGTGCGACGGCCAATGGCAAACGGGCACAGTGTCAGGGCGGGGCGAAGAACCCGGTCATCATCATGCCGGATGCCGATATGGATATGGCGACGCGCATCATGGCGGACTCGGCCTTCGGCTGTGCCGGGCAGCGCTGTCTGGCGGCTTCCGTCGCGGTCACGGTGGGGGATGCCCGCCGCACCTTCACCGAACAGATTGCAGACACCGCCGCCAGCCGGAAAGTAGGCTATGGGCTTGAGGACGGCATCGAGATGGGGCCGGTGATCTCTGCTGACAGCAAAGTACGCATTGAAGACATCATCACCAAGGCCGAGCAAAGCGGCGTGGATGTGCTGGTCGATGGCCGTCAGAAGCAGGTCAGCGGATATGAGGATGGTCACTGGGTGTTCCCGACGATCCTTGATAATGTGTCCCCCGGCAGCGAAGCCGCCACCACCGAGATCTTCGGGCCGGTGTTGAGCCTGATGCACGCCGGTACGATCGAAGAGGCGATTGCGCTGGTCAATGACCGCAGCTTCGGCAATATGGCCTGTATCTTCACATCCAGTGGTGCAGCGGCGCGTAAATTCCGTTATGAAGCGGACGCCGGGAATATCGGCATCAATATCGGCGTGGCTGCACCGATGGCCTATTTCCCGTTCAGCGGCTGGAATGACAGCTTCTTCGGTGATCTGCACGCGCAGAGCAAACACGGCGTCGAGTTCTACACGCAGACCAAAGTCGTCGTCGAGCGCTGGCCGCAGGAATGGAGCCGTCAGTTTTAATACCTCACCCCTGATTGCTTTTGCAATTCCGCCCCTCTCTATTTTGACGAGGGGCGGGGGTGAGATTTCTGTGCACATGTTCTAACTATCTCAGGCTTTGAGGAGCCATAAAACGATCATGTTCAAAATTGCAAATGCCCCGTGTTCATGGGGCGTGATTGAAAATATCGAAGGTGAGCGCACACAATACCGCCGCATCCTGGATGAAATGCAGCAGGCCGGGTATTCCGGCACTGAACTCGGTGATTGGGGCTTCATGCCGACTGATCCCGTGCAGCTTGCAGAGGAACTCGTGTCACGCAAGCTCCAGCTTCTCGGCTCGTGGGTGAGTGTGAAGCTGCATGATGCGGAAGAACACAGGCAGAGCATCGCCGATGCCGTGCGGACCGCCAGACTGCTGGCCGAAGTCGGCGGCAAAGACGCGAAAATCGTGCTCGGCAATGATCCCTACGCTGATCCGATGCGGACAAAATACGCGGGGCGCATCACACCTGAAATGGGGATGAGTGACGACCAGTGGCGCATCTTCGTTCAGGGGGCGGACGCCGTGGCGCGTCATGTGAAGGACGAAACCGGCCTGCGGACCGTGATTCATCATCATGTCGGCACATGGATTGAGACTCCGGCGGAGACACAGCGCCTGCTGGAGCTGACCGATCCGTCGATCCTTGGCCTGTGCTTCGATACCGGTCACTGGTCGTTTGCCGGTGGTGATCCGGTGACCGGCATCCACCAGCACGCGGATCGCATCTGGCATGTGCATTTCAAGGATCATCATCCCGAAGTCGCACGCCAGTCGCGTGAACAGGGCTGGGATGGCCCGACCTCGGTCGGTAAGGGCATCTTCTGTGAACTCGGCCAAGGTGATGTCGATTTCCCGGCGGTGCGTGCGGCCCTTGAAGACATCGGCTACAGCGGCTGGATCGTCGTCGAACAGGATATCCTGCCGGGCATGGGGACGCCGTTCGAGAGCGCACAGCGCAATCGTCAGTATTTAGCGTCTGTTGACCTGTAACAGCCCACGTGTAGGAGTCTGATCATGAGATTTGGTGTTTTTGGAGCCGGATTTATCGGTAAGGTCCATGCCGCGAATATCGCCAGCCATCCGCGTGCGGCACTGGCCTATATCTATGATGTCAATGCCGATGCTGCCCGTTCGCTTCAGTCACAGCTTGGCGGGAAGGTGGCGCAAAGCCCAGAGGAGATCTTCGGCGCGTCCGATGTCGATGCCCTGCTGATCGCCTCTTCAACCAATACCCATGCCGATCTGTTGAGCGCGGCCATTGACGCCGGTAAGCCGGTGATCTGCGAAAAGCCGATTGATCTCGACATCGAGCGCGTGAAGGATGTCGCACGGAAGGCGAAAGGCAAAAATCTGCCGATCGTGCTCGGCTTCAGCCGCCGCTTCGATGCCGATTATGCCGAGCTTCAGCAGCGGGTACGCGCCGGTGAAATCGGCCAGATTGAGATCCTGCATCTGGTGGCACGTGGCCCCACGACGCCGCCGATTTCGTATGTGAAGGTTTCAGGGGGCCAGTACCGCGACCAGACGATCCACTATTTCGACCTTGCGTCGTGGATTGCCGGTGAACTGCCAGTCGAAGTTTATGCGGTGGGGGCGGCCATGGCCGATCCGGAGATTGGCGAAGTCGGTGATGTCGATACCTCACTGCTGACGCTGAAACTGCCGAGCGGCGCGATGGTCAGCATTGATAACACCCGCCGGTCGGCTTATGGCTATGATGAGCGCATCGAAGCCTTTGGCTCTGATGGCATGATCGAAGCGGGTCGTAAATACACGTCGAATGTGGTGCGCTTTGGCAGCGATGGCATCCGCACACCGGCGCTGTATGCGGGCTGGTTCGAGCGCATCGAGCCGAGCTTCAAAACCTTCCTTGATGCGTTTATCCGGGCGCAGGATGGCGAAGCGCTCACCCTGCCAACGCTGTGGGATGGTCTGCGGGCGCAGCAGGCCGCCGAAGCCGCGACCGAATCACGCAAGACCAACCGTCCGGTGAAAATCGATTACTGGGAACCGTAGACTTCACGTTCGTTGAGATATATTGCAGGCACGACCAACAGGGCGTCCGTATGTGGTCTGGTAAATGTATTCTCTAAAACCTCACTCCTCAATCCTTTTCAAAGGTAGGTATTTCCATTGAATCTCATGGAAACGCCGGACAACGCAGGCGTTGTCCCTACAAAATACGTACGCGCATTCATGCGTC
>CAYNDH010000196.1:1257-8094 GCA_964395665.1 uncultured Anaerolineaceae bacterium | reverse complement strand
CGTTGAACCAGTCACCGGAGTTGTAGCTGTTGCGGTCCAGCGACTTGGAGCGCAGCATATCAGTCCCCGCCTGATAGAACGGAATCCCCTGCGAGAACGTCACAATACTGTTGCCCAGATTCTGCATCCGCACCCGGTCTTCCATTGAGGTGTCCAGCGGGGCCTTTAGCTGGATGATGTCGAACAGGCTTTCATTGTCATGCTTGTCGATGTAGACGATATGCTCCTGCGGATCGAGTGTGTAACCCGTCAGTCCTTCGCGGTAAGGCACATCCCCGCCTGTGACGGTCTCACCCGTGCGGTCCGTGAAGGTATAATCCGCCAGATTACCTGCCAGGCCGACGCGGATCTGATCTGTAAGCAGTAACAGAAGGTCAAGCTGGTCGGCCTCTGATCCGGGTGTGATGCCATTAGGATTGACATACAGGCCGTTGATGAAACCCTGTTCCTGAAGGCCACCGAACGGATTTCCACCACGGACCGCATCACGCAGTCGGTCGCTGAACGTGCCGATGCCGGTTCCGGCGAGATTATGCTGTGTGGCATTCACGCCGCGAGCATTATCCTGAACTTCGCCAAAATTCCAGCCTTCGCCATAGACATAGATCGACTTTCCATCGACGCCGTCTTCTTCAAGTGTGAGTGCATCCAGTGCGGCGCGGACTTTTTCCATATTACGCAGCATGTGATGCCCCATCAGGTCAAAGCGGAAGCCATCGACCTTGTAATCCCGCGCCCAGACGATCAGCGAATCGATCATGAGCTTTTCCATCATGTTGTGTTCGGTGGCGGTGTTCGGACAGCAGGTGCTGGTGGTGACATTGCCATTTTCGTCCAGCCGATAGTAATAATCCGGCACGATCTTATCCAGCACCGAACGATCCGCCTGCCCCGTTGCACTGGTATGGTTATAGACCACATCCATCACCAGATGCAGCCCATTCTCGTTCAGCGCCTGCACCATCTGACGGAATTCCAGAATCCGTGCTGCGCCTTCAGGATCAGTCGCATAACTGCCTTCAGGAACCGTATAGTGGTACGGATCATAGCCCCAGTTGAAACTGTCGAGATCACGAATCGGCACGATCAGCGCCTGCTGCTGATCCGAATCTGGCGGATAGCTGGCGAGTTCTGCCACGTCCGGCTCAACCCGTTCCTCAGCATTTTCATTGATCGAAGCAAGATCGAAGGCTGGCAGGATATGCAGATGTGACAGCCCTGCCTGTGCCAGCGCAATCAGATGCTGCATACCAGCGGTCTCAGGATCGGTAAATGCGAGATACGTCCCGCGATATTCGGGCGCGACACTCTCATCGTAAACACTGAAATCACGGATGTGCAGCTCATAGACCGTGATATCCTCTGGTGCGACGAGTTCCGGCTTTGCCAGCGTGTCCCACCCTTCCGGCTTCAGATCATCGCTGCCGAGATCGACGATCTGGCTGCGAGTGCTGTTAAGCGACAGGCTCAATGAGTAGGGATCAGTCACCAGGTTGGTGACGACACTTCCCGCGCTCCGTGCGAAAACCTGCACCTCAAACAGATAGTACTGCCCCATCCAGTCTGCTTCGCCGGTGATACTCCACACGCCGGTGGCATTATCCCGCGTCATATTTCGCACGACAGCCTGTGTATCCGGTTCCGCATCATCAAACAGATGGAACCGCACGCTCTTCGCAGTCGGCGCCCAGACGCGAATGGTTGGGATACCTTCATCAGCAAGCGTCAGGCCGAGTGCTTCATCATTGGTAAACAGCGTATCAAGTACACCCGCCGTCTGAAGCGCTGTTGCATCGAGCAGAAGCCCATCCGCACCGACGGCTGAAACAGCCGCCTGACCCCGCAGCAGCGCAGGCACACGGCCCAGTTCATCTTCTGCGATCGTCAGCACGGTCAGATTTTGGAGATGTGGGAATTTCTCTGCGATTTCTTCTGGCAGTGCTTCACTGCTCGGTGTCAGATCAAGTGTCAGCCCACGCTCAACGCCGGTTTCGGAAAGCTCCAGGTTGCCGTCCAGATTGACGTGAAGCTGATAAACCGTATCATCTGCGGCATCACGGGCGTTCCACAGAATCATCGCAGGATCAACCCAGTAGGCCCGTGCCGTCCTCAGGTTACCGCGCACGACCTTGACGTCAGGCATAACCAAACCTTCAGGCGCGGGGACCGATTCGATGGTCATGACATTGTCAGCAGTATCGAACGAGAAAATGGTCAGCATCCCTTTTTCAGGCACAACAAACTGAAGATTCGGCCCGTCCTGTGCGCCATCCGCGCCATAATTCACGGTCCAGCTTTCGTTCACCGCGACTTTGGCTTCATAATTCCCTGCGGGGATACCCGGCGCCAGATAAACATAGACACCATCCCCATCACGATCTTCCAGCAGTGATCGCAGGCAGGTGGGCTGCCATTCACCCGGACAGCCGATCTCATCCTGATAGCTACCCGGTACATTGGCGATGATCTGATTGACGTTATCAAAGACATAACCTGTTTTATGGTTATAAATAAAGGTTACGGCAGTATCCTCATCCAGCACCAGCGGGATATTCGAGCTGCCACTCTCGAAATTTCCATTCTGTCCAATGCTGACTTCCCATGAAGCATTCAATGCCGCCTTATATTCGTGACTTCCGGCAGGGATCTCAAAAGTCCCACGCCACAGGTCATCTTCTGCGTCATAGGTCAGAAACGTCGCCTCACAGGATGGGTCCCAGTCGTTATCACAACCGAGCAGGCTCTGAACCGTCCCTGCAATCGTCACGCTCTGCGGCGCGGTATCCGTAGGGCTTTGAGGAATCACTATCTCTTCCTGTAATACAGGGGACGCCATCACCTGCATGGAGAGAACAGCCAGTATAAATCCCAGCCACAATAGCTGCCTGAATATCCGCCTGTCAGAATTCGTTAACTGAATTTTCTTCATCACTCTTCCTCAGACTTGTCGACAGAAATATTTTGACACAGGGGAAGCATAGCAAGCGGTGCCGCATCCCGCAAAATGTGTAACAATCTGCCGAAATATCGCATAAAAGTGAAAGCAGGATCAATAATCCGTTAATTTTGACCAAATACCTTGCAATCACGTCAAAACATTTTATGATTAGCGCTGACATAAACTCATGGGTCGCATTTTGGAGCAGCAGGACTACCTGTTGATTCGGGATACGACTTTTTATTTTGGTTAATCCTCTGTTGGCATAAAGCAAAGAGATAAGCGCAATGTATACCTACCATTTTGAAACATGGGCCGCAGAATATGTTTATCCGGAGGTTGAAGACGCATGGCCGCCCGTCTGACGACTCAGCGGCGTGCGTTTAAGCCAGGCGCTTTCTTACTGGCTATCCCCGGACTTGCGTGGCTAGGACTGTTTTTCGTACTTCCTCTGCTGATCGTTCTGGCAAGCAGCTTTCTCACCCGTGGCGAAGGTGGTCGCGTGGTACTTCCTCTTACCCTCACCAACTATGAACGTGTCGTGGATGTCTACTGGATCGTCATCCGACGGTCACTGTGGATTGCCTTCCTGACCACTGTGGTCTCACTGCTGGTAGGGTATCCCATGGCATTATTCATCCGTACCCGGCGCACCGAACTCGGTAAGCAGTTCGCTCTTTTCCTTGTTATCCTGCCCTTCTGGACAAACTTTCTGGTCCGCACCTATGCATGGCGCGTGATTCTCGGTCAGGAAGGGATTATCAATTCGGCCCTGATGAATCTCGGCCTGATCAGCCAGCCGCTCAGCCTGCTGAATACTGAATTCAGTGTGCTGCTCGGCCTTGTATATGGCTTCCTGCCCTTTATGGTCCTGCCGATTTATGCCTCTGTCAGCAAATTCGAGTTCCGCTTTCTGGAAGCAGCACACGATCTCGGCGCAAATGACTGGAGTGCTTTCTGGCGTGTCATGCTGCCGATGACCTTACCCGGCGTGATCGCAGGCTGTATTCTGGTATTTATCCCGGCAGTCGGCACCTTCGTCGTGTCAGACCTGCTCGGTGGCACACAGGGGCTGATGATCGGCAACCTGATTCAGAACCAGTTCCGAGGCGTGGGGAATCTGCCCTTAGGCGCAGCGCTTTCCGTCGTCATGATGTCCTTTGTAGCACTGGCGCTTATTTTTTACATCCGCTTTGCGGACAAGGAAGGTTAACATGCAGGATCAGACCCTTTCCCGTCCGCTGGAAACCAGCCTGCCCCACCCTTCGAAATCATCAGATGTCAGCAGTGCGCTTGCAATCCGTGGTATCGGCGGCATCACGCTGTTGATGACCCAGATCGGCGCTTACTTCTTCCTTTGGGCACCGATCCTGCTGCTGGTCATCTTCTCATTCAATGACTCACGCGGTGTCGATGCATGGCGCGGATTTACTACGCGCTGGTATGAGAATATCTTCAGCGGCGCCCTTGGCGGTGAAACACGCTTCTCCACCAACCTGATGCTCAATGCCGTGCAGAACAGCCTGATCGTTGGTTTCAGCGCCACCGCCGTCTCAACCGTGCTGGGGACACTGATCGCCATCAGTCTGGCACGTGGACGCTATCCCGGTAAACGCGCCGTTGAAGGGCTGCTCTTTCTGCCGATGGTGATCCCTGAAATCACGCAGGGGGTATCACTGGCGATGTTCTTTCGAATCGTGTTCGAATTCATCGAAAACACCACTGGCAGCCGTCTGCTTCCGGGCTTCGGCACGATCATCATCGGGCATGTCGTATTCAATATCTCATATGTTGCGATTGTCGTCCGTTCGCGCATGGCAAATATGAATCCCCGCCTTGAAGAAGCCGCACAGGACCTTGGTGCGAACACGTGGCAGACCTTCCGCCGTGTCACTTTACCGTTGATCATGCCGGGCATCATTGCCGGCGGACTCCTTGCCTTCACCCTCTCGCTGGACGACTTCGTCGTGACGTTCTTCACGACTGGCGTCGGGACTGACACGCTGCCGATCTTCGTCTACGGTCTGCTAAAAGTCTCCGTAACGCCCGAGGTCAATGCCATCTCTACGCTGATGCTGATCGTCTCGACCGTGCTGGTCGGGTTCTCATTATTACTTCAGAGTCGAAGCAGCGATCTCTAATTTGCCGCTGTCATGCTATCTGGACAGGTCCCGTGTTTATTGGCGAGACCGTGGGTCTCGTTTGAATATGAGTCAAAGGAGTAACACAGATGCGTCAGAAGTTTATGATTGTGTTTCTGTTCGCGGCACTGCTGGTGCTGACAGGCTGTGAAGGTTCACCTACCCCCACACAGACGGCACCAGCCCCTACTGATGCCCCAGTTGTGACCGAAGAGGCCACTGAGGAAGCACCAGCAACCGAAGAAGCGGCTGAGACTGAAGCAGTCACGGCTGATGTAACCGAAGAAGCGGATGCCGACGCAGACGCAACCGCTGAAGCGACCGAATCAACAGGTTTCGGCTCACGCGATGCAGCGACCGAAGAAGCTGGCGAAGAGGCTGACGACGAAGCCACCGCAACAGAAGAATCCGCAGAGGTCGAAACGGCTGTCACTGATGAAGCTGATGAAATTGAGGCCGACACCGTCGCCACTGAAGAGGCTACCGAAGAGGCCACCGCAGAGGCAGGCACAGCCAGTGATCTCGCGATTCCGACCACATGGACCTGCCCTGAAGGTTTCGAAGGCCAGACGCTCAGCGTTTACAACTGGGCGACCTTCATCGGTGACAATACCGTGCCAGTGTTCGAAGAACTCTGCGGTGTCAGCGTTGCCTACACCGTTTATGACTCGGATGAAGCGCTGATCGCCCGTGTTCAGCAGGGTAACCCCGGCTTTGATGTCGCCTTCCCCACTGACTTTGTCGTCAGCATCCTGATCCGTCAGGAACTGGTAGAGCCGATTGATCTGGACAATGTCCCGAACTTTGCCAATATCACCGAATCTGTGACCAATCAGGCATTTGACCCCAATAACCAGTATTCGGTGCCATATGTACTGGGGACAACGGGCATCGCCTATAATGTTGAAGCCTTCCCTGATGGCTTGAATACATGGGAAGACTTCTTTAATGCAGAAGGTCGTATCGGCTGGCTGGAAAGCCCGCGCACCATGATCGGTCTTGCACTGCTCCAGTTGGGATATGACCCTAACACAACCGATCAGGCCCAGATCGACGAAGCGCGTGATTTCCTGATCGCGCACGGCGGCAATGTGATCACCGTTGCAGCAGATGACGGTGATGCACTGCTCGTTCAGGGTGAGATTGATGCCGTGATCGAGTACAGCGGCGATCTCTATCAGCAGATCATCGAGTGCGAATGCGATGATTTCAGCTTCACCAACCCGGCAGACGGGCTTCCGCTGGACATCACCGGTGTGGTGATCCTGAAGAATGCCCCGAACAAGGCATTGGCCGAAGTGTTCATCGACTATCTCTCCGACCCGGCAGTCGCGGCGCATAACACCAATGAACTGGGCTATGCAACCCCTAACCGTGTCGCGATCGAACGGGGCCTGATCGCAGACTCGATCACCGAAAGCCCTGCCCTGACCATCAGCCCGGAAGCGGAAGCCAACGGCTGGTTCGTGGCAGATATCGGTGACGATGATGTGCTTTATACGCAGGCATGGGATGAGGTAAAGGTCAATCTGGGCCGCTAGACCGGTCGCTGGACCAGGTTCTGTTGATGTTTCGACGATCGTGTGACCCTGCAAACTCGTTTGTGTAGGGGCGGACACGCAGGTCCGCCCGCAGCGACCCACGACCAGCGGGCGATGACGGCGATAGATCGCGGCATCGCCCCTACAAATGAACGATTCCTGCAAATGTCAACAGAACCCGGTCGCAGTCCGATAAGCTTTTACGAGCAGGGCTTTT
>CAYNDH010000196.1:0-1157 GCA_964395665.1 uncultured Anaerolineaceae bacterium | reverse complement strand
AGGTTTTGCCGTTTACAGGTGACACAGGTGACGATGGAAAACACGAAAAACGCAAAAGTACAACTTATTGATGTCAGTAAGGAATTCCCCTCACAGCAGGGCAGCGCCAGTGGACTGCGGGCCGTGGATGAGATCTCGCTTGACATCGTAGATGGTGAGTTCTTCGCCATGCTGGGGCCGAGTGGCTGCGGCAAGACCACCACCCTGCGGCTGATCGCCGGCTTTGAACAGCCGTCATCCGGCCAGATCCTGATCGACGGACGGCCAATGCAGGGGATTCCCGCTTTCTATCGACCTGTAAATACCGTATTTCAGGATTATGCGCTCTTCCCACATATGAGCGTGCTGCAAAATGTGATGTTCGGGCTGGAGATGGAAAAGGTCCCGAAAAAAGAAGCGCAGGCCAGAGCCATGGAAGCGCTGGAGAATGTCCGCCTGCCACAGGCCGCAAAACGCAGGCCGCGTGAACTTTCAGGCGGGATGCAGCAGCGTGTCGCACTGGCCCGGGCGCTGGTTAAAAAGCCCAGTGTGCTGCTGCTGGATGAGCCGCTGGGTGCGCTGGACCTCAAACTGCGCCGTGAAATGCAGCTTGAACTGAAGATGATGCACCGCCAGCTTGGGCTGACGTTTATCTTTGTCACCCACGATCAGGAAGAAGCCATGACTATGGCGGATCGTATCGCTGTAATGAACGAAGGCAGGGTTTTGCAGGTCGGCACACCGGAAGAGATTTATGAGACTCCGGCCACACGCTTTGTCGCTGATTTCATCGGTGAGACCAATTTCCTGTCCGGCAAACTGATTGGGATTGATGGCGACATCGCGCGAGTAGACCTGAATAACGGAAGTTTTGCCGAAGGGATCTTCAGTCATGATCAGCCTTCGGCAGATCAGAATGTTGTGGTCACAGTCCGTCCGGAGAGGGTGAATATCACCCCTGCTGATGCTGGAAGCAGCGATACAGCTTCAGTGAACCAGCTCTCCGGACGGATTATTGAAGTCTATTACATCGGCACGGATGTCCGTTACCTGGTAGATGCCGGAAACGGCCAGCAGCTTTCCGCACGGGTTCAGAATACCGGAAACAGCCACGGAGTGCGCCTGGAGATCGGTCAGGCCGTGATGTTAAGCTGGGACTGGCGGAATACCCGCATCCT
>CAYNDH010000195.1:0-8111 GCA_964395665.1 uncultured Anaerolineaceae bacterium | reverse complement strand
CAATTCCCCTTCCCTCGGAGCGAAGCGAGTGGGGGAAGGGGCTAGGGGATGGGGAAACCGTGATCCAATTTATACCTAACTTCAATGGGTAACTGGCTTATCTCGGTACGCATGGGCCGGATTCTTCCAGCTCGCACCAGTAAGCACAGACATCGGGTAGGGACACGGCACTGCCGTGTCCGCTTGTAAACGCACGCTTTGGTTAGAGCATAGCACCAGACGGCTGATCCAGCGCAGCGTGTGCCGCCGCCAGCCGTGCCACCGGCACGCGGAACGGTGAACAGCTCACGTAATTCAGGCCGCCGCGATGACAGAACTCGATACTCTGCGGATCGCCGCCGTGTTCGCCGCAGATCCCAATCTCCATGCCCGGACGTGTACGGCGCCCTCGCTCCACCGCGACATCGATCAGAAACCCAACGCCGTCCGGGTCCAGCACCTGAAACGGATTTTCAGCCAGCAGACCTTTTTCGACATACTGCAAGAGGAATTTGCCCTCGGCATCATCGCGGCTGATACCGAACGTCGTCTGCGTCAGGTCATTGGTCCCAAACGAGAAGAACTCGCAGTATTCGGCCATGCGGTCGGCCATAATCGCGGCACGCGGCAGTTCGATCATCGTGCCGACCTTGTATTCAACCGTGCACTGATACTCCGCCATGAGTTCATCGGCGATCCGTTCGATCAGTTCGCGCATGACGCGCACCTCACTGGGATCAGAGGTCACCGCCACCATGATCTCAGGGTAAACGACCACGCCTTCGTTCCGAAGCTGGCACGCCGCCTGAAACAGGGCGCGCACCTGCATCGCGCTCAGCGCCGGACGTATAATCCCAAGGCGGACACCGCGCAGGCCGAGCATCGGATTAATTTCGCGCATCCCCTCAACCACATCCATCAGGGCTTCCACGCGCTCCAGTTCATCCGGACGGTCACCCATCAGGCGCAGACCGGCGGCACGCAGCGCAAGCTGTTCGGGCTGCGGCATGAATTCGTGCAGCGGCGGGTCCAGCAGCCGGATAATCACCGGCAGGCCGTCCATCACTTTCAGCAGGCCATAGAAATCATCACGCTGGAAGTGTCTCAGCTTTTCCAGATAATGCGCCTCATCAGCGCTGCCCGGTTCGGAGAGGATCATCGCCTGAACCAGCGGCAGACGATCATCCTGAAAGAACATGTGCTCCGTCCGGCACAGCCCGATCCCCTGTGCGCCATAATCACGGGCACGCTGGGCATCCGCCGGATAATCGGCGTTGGCATAAATCTCTAGCTGGCGGATTTCATCCGCCCACACCAGCAGGGTTTTCAGGTCATCTTCACGCGAGAAGTCCGGCTCGATCCGCTCGATCTCGCCGATAAAGACTTCGCCCGTCGAACCGTCAATCGAGAGCGTCTCCCCTTCACGGATCACCAGACCGTTGACCATCAGCCTGCGCTTCTGCACATCGATATCCACCATCTCGGCCCCACACACACACGGGACACCGAACTGCCGCGCCACAACTGCGGCATGGCTGGTCGCGCCGCCTCTGCTGGTCAGGATGCCGCGTGAGGCCAGCATCCCGTGAACATCGTCCGGTCGGGTTTCAGGGCGGACCATAATCACCGAGCGACTCTCTTTGCCCCACTTCTCCGCCAGATCCGCATCAAAGGCCACCACACCCACCGCCGCCCCCGGTGAAGCATTGACGCCGGTCGCGATCAGGCGGCCCGCTTTTCTGGCTTCATTGCGGGCGACATCATCAAACTGCGGATGCAGAAGCTGGATCACATGCTGGGGCGTCACCCGCCTGACGGCTTCTTCCCGGCTGATCAGCCCTTCATTTGCCATCTCGACCGCGATGCAGACCGCAGCCCGCGCCGTGCATTTCCCGTCACGCGTCTGAAGCATCCACAATCTGCTGTTTTCAATCGTGAATTCGACATCCTGAAGATTGCGATAATGCTTTTCCAGCTTGTTGGCGATGTCCACAAACTGCGCATAGATCTCCGGATTTTCCCGCTCCAGTTCCGAGATCTGGACCGGCGTGCGAATACCGGCGACGACATCTTCGCCCTGGGCATTCATCAGATAATCGCCGAACAGCGTCTTTTCACCCGTGGCCGGATTGCGCGTGAAGGCAACCCCCGTACCGGAACGTTCATTCAGATTCCCGAAGACCATCGACTGCACGGTGACCGCCGTCCCCAGATCATGCGGGATGCCAGCCGCATTCCGATAATCGACGGCGCGTTTGCCATTCCATGACCGGAATACCGCTTCGATCGCCAGTTCAAGCTGGCGGTACGGGTCCTGTGGGAACTCCGCACCGGCTTCCTGCTGGAAGATGCGCTTATACTCGGCTGTGACCTGCTTCCAGTCATCGGCGTTCAGTTCGACATCCGATTTCAGGCCGCGTTCGCGCTTGACATCGGTCAGGTAATCCTCAAAGGTCTCATTCGGGATATCCATGACCACCACGCCGAACATCTGCACCAGCCGACGATACGCATCATAAACGAAGCGCTCATCCCCCATCAGCCGCACCATGCCTTCGGCAATCTCGTCATTCAGGCCAAGGTTGAGGATGGTATCCATCATCCCCGGCATCGAGAATTTCGCGCCGGAACGCACCGAGATCAGCAGGGGATTCTGGGCACTGCCGAAGCCCTTCCCGATTTTTGCTTCAAGTTTAGTGAGCAGATCAAGCACCTCATCCCACAGATTCTGCGGGAATTGTCCATCCCCTTCAAAATAGGCATTACAGGCTTCGGTGGTCACAGTGAAACCGGGCGGAACGGGCACACCGGCCCGCGTCATATCCGCCAGTCCAGCGCCCTTGCCACCCAGCAGGCCGCGCACCTGATCCCACGAATCGCCTGCCAGCTTGCGGACGGTGTCGATCTCCTCAAACAGGTATACCCAGCGCCTGGATGCCCCGTGGGTGAGATCGTGCTTATTCGGCTTCTTCGAACGAACTGCGGTAACTGCCATGATATTTATTGCTCCTAAAAACTTTATTTGACGGCTGACGGTCTTTGAATCGCGGCGCATGATCCCCCGCTCAGGCGCAAAACACAGGGATTTTGAGGATCACGACTGCTAAAACTGCACATATCCGGCACGCCCGAGCATTTGACAATATATGTGCAGTTTGCCTAACGTGTCAAGAAGCGCATTTGTCACTTTGACCAGAGACAAGGCGCATTTCACCCTCACGGATGCTGTGTATCGCATCAGTCTCCGATTTACCGGCCTGCTAACGTAAAATGATGATTTTAAATGATTGATGACATATTGAGTTCAAATACCCGAAAAATCTGCCGTTTCGTATTAAAACAGAGCGTTAGAAATCTTCCTGTCCTGTGGTTTCATCGGCCTATGACACAATATCACGAATTGCGCCATTTTTCACAGCAGCTCGTGCATTTTATACAATTTTCAGTTTAATGTTATCTGCGCCATTCGTTAGCATTGCCTAAACGCGCAGTGACATTTGCCATGGTAAAAAACGTATCTTCGTTACCATTTTCGGCAACAGCGCCTTCATCTAATGCCCTTCACACACCGCAAACCTATAATAGACAGGGTAGCAGACCGACAGGCCAGACAGATCGTCAGCACACCCACATTCCAGCGTGCAGCCTGTCTCACCCTTATGAAGAAATTTGGTCTGGAAGCGGGATTGCAACGAGCAGGGCCGCGCAACGGCGCATCCGCACCAGCTTATTCCTGAAAGAGCATCTGGATGATCGTTAAATCAAAGGTTCCATATGACATCACACTGTATGGCTGGCTCCATGTCAATCATCTGCCGCTGGAAACCCTTACGGAAAAAAGCAGGCGCTTCGAGCAGTCCTATCTGGCATGGGAGACCGTGCGCAAGCTGCGTAATCCCTTCTTCACCAACGGCACCGGCTTCGAAGGCTATTTCGTCGGCATTCATCATTCCCCCGAAGAAATGCTGGATACCCTGCTGAAGATCGGCCATAGGATTCTGGACAGCAACTGCCGCATGTATCGCTATAATTACACGTTTAAATCCACACTGATGAAAACCCTCATCGGCGAAGTCAGTGATCCGCGCGCGATCTATGTCTGGTCGGATCTGCTCGGATCACTGCTGGGGCGGCTGCGGATGAATATCGAAACGAATCACGAGAATTATCATTTCCAGAATGAAACGTACTGGATCGTCAACAACCTGCCCCAGATCCGCTATGCCCCACGCGATTTTCGGCTGGAGCAGGAATACCGCCTGATGCTCTTTGGTCACCACCGCGCACACCGGCTGGACTTCAGCCCAAGCCTGCTGCGCCCTTCAGATTATGAAGCCGGACGTGTAGTCTGGATGCTGGGCCGCTTTGGGCATCCACTCATCCGCGAATATCTGCACAAAGTCGATCAGGCTTACTGGCATCTGAATTAGCCCCAGCCCGACACGATATGAGTGACCCTGCTGATAGTGACCTGATATAAAACAGACTCGCACTCCGGCGAGTCTGTTTTGTTTTCCGGGTGGAACCGGCGTCTTACATCATCTGCCGGTCGATAAACGCACTGGCGAACTGCTGATATCGGTAAACATCTTCAAACGTGCTGGCGATCCCCACCGAAGCACGCACCGCGCCATTCTTATTGCCATCGATCACCTGTAAAAACTGCTCATAGGTCAGGCGGTCCTTATCCCTGAGCAACGGCTCCAGCGATTCCTGCGTCAGCCCCAGCGAGAGTTCCCGCGCACCCGGATTACAGTGACAGCCAGCCCGCAGCGAGATGCGCCGTTCATTCGCCATCTTCTCGATCTCGAAGCAGTCCCACAATTCCCCATCCGGACCAAGGAAGTTGACTTCCACCGTCCCGCCGCGCATCTCGTTCTCCGCCGGGCCATACAGACACACCACCGGCTTTCCGTTGCTGTGACGCAGTTCCAGAAGCTGCTCGATCAGCCAACCGGTCAGGCAGGTGACACGGGTGTGAATCAGATCCAGCCCCACCGATTCAATCCAGCGCAGGCCGATTTCAACCGCAGGCAGGCCGAGATAATTCACAGTGCCATCTTCAAAGCCTTCTTCCCCCGGTGTCAGATAATGTTCCTGTACCAGCACGGATGAGAACGTACTGGTCCCGCCTGCATACCACGGGCGGCGCAGCTTGTTGAGCACCGACCGCCGCACCAGCAGTCCGCCAATCCCGGTCGGATAGCCGAAGATCTTATAGAAGGACAGCACGACGAAATCAGGATGCCACTGGCTAAGGTCCAGCCGACTGGTGGGTGTGAAGGCCGCCGCATCCAGCAGGACATCCCACCCATAGGACTGCGCCAGCGCGATCCATTCCAGCGGATGCTGCACGCCAGAGAAATTCGACTGGGCAGGATAGGCAAACAGCTTATTTTGAGCGCCCTGCACCGCCTGTAGATGTGCAGTCAGCGTATCAGTCTCCAGCCGCAGATCGGGCGGCGTGACCGGGATATAGGTCACAGCCGCGCCTTTCGCCCGGGCGAATTCGCGCACGCCGTTGACCGAATTGTGATTATCAAAGGTCAGCATGTAATGATCACCCGGCGCAAACGGATAGGCCTCTGCGATCAGTTTCAGCGAGCCGGTACAGTTTGAGGTAAAGATCATGACATATTCATCAGGGGAAGCATTGAAGTAGGCCAGTACAGACTGACGGGCGTGCTCGACCAGCTCGGTCATCGCCATTGACGTCGGATTTTTCGAGTGCGGGTTGCCAAACACATTTTCGGAAAGCAGCGCCATGTGTTCTCGAAGCTGGCTTTCTGCATACAGGCCGCCCCCGGTGTAATCCAGATAGACGTGCCTCTGCTGGTCAAGCCGCCCGTATTCGGTGTGACGCAGTTCATCCAGCTTCCGGGTTGCAGCATATTCCGGGTAGCGCTGCTGAAATGCCTCATAAGCTTCACGACAGCCAGGCTCCGCAGCATCGCTGTCCGCCGGGCTGGAAGTTCCATCGCCTGCCGCGCCGCTGAAATGCCTGTTGGTCGAAGGGTTCGATAAAGTTTGCATCGCTGTAATCCTTAATCTGTATTTTTAACGTTCTGTAGTGGTGCCAGACCGATCGCCCAATGCCTCGCTTATTCTGTCTGGCTGTGCTGCTTCCAATGATTCCAGTATATAGGCAAAACGTGACGACTCCGTGACAGATGGCTCTGTCACCCTGTCGCGGCTCTGCCGTCACCGTGCTGTCATGCTGCTGTCACGCCCGGTTTCTATACTGTCAGATAAGTGCAGGCTCGTAAGTACAGGCTCGTGAATACAGGCTCGTAAGTACAGGCCCGTAAGTACAGGCCCGTAAGTACGGCTCGATCACTGCATTTATTCATCGTCATCAACAGAGATCACACAGACTGGGTAACAGCATGATGAAAAGCAGCCAAATACGCCATAAACTGATGTTCTGCGGCATGATACTGGTCAGCGCCCTGATGCTGACCGTCCTCTTCCAGACCACCGCAGCCGAAACCGACACCTTCAGCCCACGTTTTCAGACCACGGACCAGTTCGCCATCAGTATCGGCGATACCGTCAGCGATGGCGTCCCCGCACCCGGCGCTGGCAATCTCGAAGCCCCCGGCGCACAGGATGTCTACACCTTTTATGCAGATGCTGGCCGGTCGATTATCCTCAATGTGCTGGCAGGCAGTAATACCAACTTCCTGTGGAGACTTCAGGCCCCGGACGGCAGCGCGCTGCTCGATGGCATTTACGGCGACCGGCTGTTTGCGCTCTCGCAGTCTGGCACTTATACCATCACCGTGCGCGGCATGAACCCGGCATCCTCAACCGGCACCTATTCATTCCGGGTGATTGACGTCCCACCTGCCCAGCAGTTCACAATCAACGTCGGCGATACGGTCAGCGACGGCATCCCCGCAGCCGGCGCTGGTAATCTCGAAGCCCCCGGCGCACAGGATATCTACACCTTCCATGCAGACGCAGGCCGCGAGCTGATTCTCGATGTGCTGGACGGGGCCAATACATCGTTCCTGTGGAGCCTTCAGGCCCCCGACGGCACAGCGCTGTATGATAGTCTTTATATCGATCAACAGTTCGTGCTGTCGCAGTCTGGCACCTACACGCTGACTGTGCGTGGCTACAGCCTCACATCCACCGGCACATACAGCTTCCGGACGCTCTATACACCGATTGCCCCGCAGCAGTTCGCGATCAACGTCGGCGATACGGTCAGCGACGGCATCCCCGCGCCCGGCGCTGGTAATCTCGAAGCCCCCGGCGCACAGGATATCTACACCTTCCATGCAGACGCAGGCCGCGAGCTGATTCTCGATGTGCTGGACGGGGCCAATACATCGTTCCTGTGGAGCCTTCAGGCCCCCGACGGCACAGCGCTGTATGATAGTCTTTATATCGATCAACAGTTCGTGCTGTCGCAGTCTGGCACCTACACGCTGACTGTGCGTGGCTACAGCCTCACATCCACCGGCACATACAGCTTCCGGACGCTCTATACACCGATTGCCCCGCAGCAGTTCGCGATCAATGTCGGCTCGACGGTCTCCAACGGCATCCCCGCACCCGGCGCCGGTAATCTCGAAGCTCCGGGCGCGATTGACATCTATCGCTTCGATGCTACCGCCCAGCAGACGATCCTGTTCGATGTCATCAGCGGCAATGCCGCCGTATTCTTCTGGACCCTGGCGGCGCCCGATGGGACGATCCTGTTTGATACAATCTACGTCGATCATCAGATCACCCTGCCCCTCAGCGGCACCTATACGCTGACCATGCGCGGACTTCAGCCCACCAGCTTTGGCACGTATTCTTTCGCCCTGCTGATACCGATCCCGCCGACCAACACGCCAACAGACATCCCACCGACCAACACGCCAACCGACGTCCCATCGACGGCAACACCTGATGCCACACCGACTGACATCCCGCCGACTAACATCCCGCCGACCAATACACCGACCGGCATCCCGCCGACTAACATCCCGCCGACCAATACACCGACCGGCATCCCGCCAACGGCAACACCGGAAATCACACCTGATGTCACACCGACCGACATCCCTCCAACGACAACACCCGAAATCACACCGGACGTCACACCGACCGACATCCCGCCAACGGCAACACCGGAA
>CAYNDH010000194.1:0-8169 GCA_964395665.1 uncultured Anaerolineaceae bacterium | reverse complement strand
CAGAGAACTTAAGCGACCATCAGGCTAAACTGTGTAACAATAGTATTGTCCGGCTGAAAAAATATTACGCTGGACAGATTTTCACCCATTAAGGATTCACAATGGATGTCTTTGATTTAAGAACCCGGCTTATCGGGGATTATGCCCAATATGCCAGCAGTTTTATTCAGATTCGCGATCAGCGGCTGTATCAAGCCGTCCACCAGAGCTTAAATGAAGGCGTTTTCTGGCCCAACCCACTCATACAACTCAACCCCAGCTTTGAAAGCGGCGGGACCGTCAGCGGACTGGTGGCTGACGGCATTCTGCACGAAGAATGCAACCGCATCTTTCTCAAAGATAAGCAAAAAGGCGGCCAGACGCTGCGCCTCCATCACCACCAGCGCGAGGCAATCGAGATCGCCCGACAGGGACATCACTATATCCTGACGACAGGCACGGGATCGGGCAAGAGTCTGGCGTATATCGTACCCATCGTGGATCATGTCCTGCGACGTGGCAGTGGCAAGGGTATTCAGGCCATCATCGTCTACCCGATGAACGCACTGGCAAACAGTCAGGAAGGTGAGCTGAAGAAGTTCCTTGAAGAAGGTTATCCAAAGGGAAAGTCTCCGGTGACCTTTGCTCGCTACACCGGGCAGGAAAGCGAGGAAGAACGCCAGCGCATCATGATGCACCCGCCGGACATCCTACTGACCAACTATGTCATGCTGGAACTTATTATGACACGCCCCCGCGAGCGCACCCTGATTGAACGGGCAAAGGGACTGCGTTTTCTGGTGCTGGATGAACTTCACACCTATCGGGGAAGGCAGGGTGCAGATGTGGCCCTGCTGGTACGGCGTGTGCGCGACCGACTGGAAACGCCAGAACAGAAGATGCTGTTCGTGGGTACCTCTGCGACGCTGGCAAGTGAGGGGCGTTATGATGAACAGCAAGCGCAGGTTGCAGAAGTTGGCACGCAGATTTTCGGTGCACCATTTCTACCGGAACATGTCATCGGCGAGACGCTGCGCCGTGCCACAACCGACGTAATCGACACGGCACGGCTCAGATCAGCGGTTATTCAGGGTGAAGGCCTCAGCGCACCGACGGATTATGCCGGGTTTGTAGCACATCCTCTGTCGTCATGGATCGAAAGCACATTTGGACTACAGGAGAAGGACGGTCGGCTGGCACGACAGGAACCACGCAGCATCCGGGCAGCGGCTGAAGCACTCAGCCACGATACCGGTGTTGATGAATCGATCTGTGAGGTTGTCATCAAAAACTGGCTGATGGCCGGATACCGCTGTGAACCGAACCCGGAAACAGGTTTTGCGCCGTTTGCCTTTCGTTTACACCAATTCATCAGCCCCGGTGATACCGTCTACAGCACCATCGAACCGGAGGACGTGCGCTACATCACATTACAGGGCCAGCGTTTTGTCCCCGGAGACCGCGACAAAATCCTGTTCCCGCTGTGCTTCTGTCGTGAGTGCGGACAGGAATACTACACAGTACGCATCACAACCAACAATGATGGCGATCGACGGCGTGTGATGCCGCGTGATTTCAGCGATCGCCTGCCAGATGAAGACAGCGAAGCCGGCTACTTGTACATCGGTTCACACAAGCCATGGCCGCAGGATGTTGACGACCTCATCAATGGTGAGTACTTACCCGATGACTGGCTGGAAGAACGTAACGGTGTCCGCCGTATACGTCCCCACCGGCGCGAAAAATTACCACGTCATGTGCGTGTCTTTCCGTCCGGTGATGAAAATGCCAGCGGACAGGAATGCGTGTACATCGGAACACCGTTTATGTTCTGCCTGAACTGCGGTGTGTCCTATGGTTCCCGGCAGGGTGATTTCGGCAAACTGGCGACACTCAGTTCTGAAGGGCGCAGCAGTGCGACCACCCTGCTCAGCTTGTCAGCTATTCGTTCGCTGAAAGTGAGCGATTTGCCCCAACATGCCCAGAAATTATTGAGCTTCACAGATAACCGGCAGGACGCATCTCTGCAAGCCGGTCACTTCAACGACTTTATCGAAGTCAGTCTGCTGCGCGGCGCGATTTATCGGGCCGTCGCCGAAGCGGGTTCTGCCGGACTGACGCATGAGGTCATCGCTGAAAAAGTCTTCGAGGCACTTAATCTGCCGCTGGAACTCTATGCCAGCGATCCAGCCGTGCGGTTTCAGGCTTTACAGGAAACCCAGCGGGCGCTCCGTCAGGTGTTGGGCTACCGCATCTACCGCGATCTGCGGCGAGGGTGGCGTATCGCCCTTCCGAATCTGGAACAGAGCGGACTGCTGGAAATTGGTTACACCGATCTGGATGCGGTCTGTGAAGCGGAAGATGTCTGGGCAGATAAACACCCGGCACTGGTGACGGCATCTCCACAAACACGCATGACCATCGCCAAAACCTTGCTGGACTACATGCGCCGTGAGCTGGCAATCAAGGTCGATTATCTGGATAACAGCTATCAGGAGCGCATCCAGCAGTTGAGCAGTCAGCGTCTGATCGAACCGTGGGCGATTGATGAAGACGAGAAGATGGAATACGCATCGACACTGATCCCACGCTCATCCAGCGGCGATGATGGACGGGGAAACAACACCTATGTTTCATCACGGGGCGGCTTCGGCATCTATCTGCGCCGTCCCGGAACACTGGAAAGCAGAGAGAAGATCGGCTTAGAGGATACGGAAGCCATCATCCGGGGACTGCTGGAAAGTCTGCGCATCGCCGGACTGGTGGAGATTACCCGCCAGCCAAAAGACGAACACGACGTGCCGGGTTATCAACTGGTCGCTTCGGCCATGCGCTGGTATGCAGGTGCGGGTGATCGAGCCTTCCATGATCCGATCCGCGTGCCTAACGCATCACAGGAAGGCGGACGACCAAACGCCTTCTTCGTAGACTTTTACCGCAGTGTTGCGGGGTCACTCGCTGGACTGGAAGCCCACGAGCACACGGCACAAGTCCCTTACGATGAGCGCGAAAAGAGGGAACAGCAGTTCCGCAAAGGGCACTTGCCCATCCTTTACTGCTCACCGACGATGGAACTGGGCGTCGATATTGCCGAACTGAATGTCGTCAATATGCGCAATGTGCCCCCAACACCTGCCAATTATGCCCAGCGCAGTGGACGCGCCGGACGCAGTGGACAGCCAGCGCTGGTCTTCACCTACTGTTCGGGCGGCAGCCCACACGATCAGTATTTCTTCAAACGTCCTGAGCGGATGGTCGCTGGAGCGGTTGCGCCACCGCGCCTGGATCTGAGCAACGAAGATCTGCTAAGGGCACACATCCATGCCATCTGGCTGGCGGAGACCGGCATTGACCTGAAGGATACGCTCAAGGAAATCCTTGATATGAACGGCGACCCGCCTTCGCTGATGTTGCTACCCGAGATTCGCCAGCAGGCTGAATCCGCCACAGCTCGGCAGGCAGCACGACAGCGGGCAGAACGTGTCCTTAAAACCATCCCTGACGTAATGGACCCGGAAGGCTTGTTAGAAGTCACGATGCAGAACGTGGTACGCGCCTTCGACGACACCTGTGAGCGCTGGCGTGGGCTGTACTGGTCATCACACAAGCAGGTAAAGGCGCAGCAGAAAATTAGTCTTGACTCAACTCGCCTGCAGGCAGACAAGCGCCAGGCGGAGCGACTGCGGCGGGAAGCGTTGTCACAGATCGAACTACTAACCGAAGTAGGCAGTCTGGCGCAATCCGATTTTTACAGTTACCGCTACTTCGCGACTGAAGGCTTCCTGCCGGGCTACAGCTTCCCGCGCCTGCCGCTGTCCGCCTTCATCCCGGCCCGCCGTGCTACACAAAAGGACAGCTTCCTTTCTCGTCCGCGCTTCCTGGCAATTTCCGAATTTGGCCCACGTGCGATCATTTATCATGAAGGCTCGCGC
Organism: uncultured Anaerolineaceae bacterium; assembly: GCA_964395665.1. Lineage (GTDB taxonomy): Bacteria > Chloroflexota > Anaerolineae > Aggregatilineales > Phototrophicaceae > JAEZAF01. Next base: position 4,258 of record CAYNDH010000194.1, on the reverse strand, counting down.
TATCTCATCAATCAGGTCATCATGCCTGTGACAGACGAGGAAGACGGCCCGCTCACCTCACAGATGAAACAGTGTAACCACTGCGGCTATATCCATCCCGTGAAGTCTGGCCTGAATTATGACTTATGCCAGCGCTGCGGGATGCCGCTCGATCCACCCTTGCAGTCACTGCTGCGCCTGCAAAATGTGGTCACAAGGCGTCGCGATCGCATCAACGCCGATGAGGAAGACCGTCTGCGCCTGGGTTATGAGATTCGCACCGGCGTGCGCTTCAGCGAGCGGGATGGCAGACCAGACGTCCGTATGGCACTTGTGAGTCATGAAGGGAACGAGATTGCCCGCCTGACCTACGCGCAAACCGCAGCAATGTGGCGCATTAATCTGGGCTGGGCGCGGCGTAAAAACAAGAAACAGTACGGTTTCGTATTGGATATCGAGCGCGGCTACTGGGGACGCAACGAACAGAACGAAGACGATCCGGATGATCCCATGTCCGAGCGTACCCGGCGCGTAATTCCCTATGTCGAAGATAACAGGAACTGTCTGCTGATTGAACCGCTCGTCGGTCTGGAAGTTGAGGAGATGGCCTCTCTGCAGGCGGCCCTCAAACGGGCTATCGAGACGGTGTTCCAGCTCGAGGATAACGAATTGGCGGCAGAACCTCTGCCGGATAAGGACAATCGCCGGATGCTGTTATTCTACGAAGCGGCAGAAGGCGGCGCGGGTGTGCTGCGGCGTCTGGTGGATGATCCAGCAGCGCTATCGCAGGTCGCTCATGAAGCGCTGCGCCTTTGTCACTTTGACCCTGATACCGGCGAGGACCTGCGACGCGCTCCGCGTGCCCGTGAAGACTGCGAAGCCGCTTGCTATGACTGCCTGCTGAGCTATGGCAATCAGCGCGAACATCCTATTCTGGATCGCCAGACCATCCGGGATGTACTGGGAATGCTGGCAAACGCACAGGTTGAGACCAGTCCGGTTGGAGAAAGCCGGGACAGCCATCTGCAGATGCTGTTCAGCCTGTGCGACTCGGATCTCGAACGCCAGTGGCTGCAAATGCTGCATGAGCGCGGTCTGCGCCTGCCGGATGCAGCACAGGTTTATATCGAAGACTGCCAGACACGCCCGGACTTCATCTATAACAGCGGCGGTGTGTATGCGGCCATCTATATCGACGGCTCGCATCATGATTATCCGCAGCGACAGGCACGGGATCAGCAGCAGGCTGATCTCATGGAAGACTATGGCTATCGCGTGATCCGTTTCGGTTATCGCGATGACTGGGCGGCGATTCTGGAAAGCAACAAACACATTTTTGGAGGCGGTTCATGAGTTTTACGGTAGGTTCGCTGGTGCGCGTGCGTGGACGTGAATGGGTGGTATTACCAGAATCAACCGATGAACTGGTACGCGTGCGCCCATTAGGCGGCACGGATGACGAAGTCACCGGCATCTATACCATGCTGGAAGACATCGAACCGGCTCAGTTCGCCCTGCCTGACCCGTCACAGATCGGCGATTATCGCTCCGCGCGGCTGCTGCGTGCGGCGGTGCGACTGGGCTTCCGTTCCAGTGCAGGTCCATTTCGCTCATTTGCCCGTATCAACGTTGAGCCGCGTCCGTACCAGCTTGTGCCGCTGCTGATGGCACTCAAGCAGGACCCCGTTCGCCTGCTGATTGCCGATGATGTCGGTATCGGTAAGACCGTCGAAGCCTTGCTGGTGGCGCGTGAACTGCTGGATCGCGGTGAAATCGACCGGATGGCGGTGTTATGCCCGCCGCAGTTGGCTGAACAGTGGCACACTGAGCTGCGCGAGAAATTCTACATCGAAGCGGAACTGGTGCTTTCCAGCACAGCGACACGCCTGGAGCGGCACCTGCGCATGGGTGAATCACTGTTCGAACGTTATCCCTTTGTGATCGTGTCTACGGACTTCATCAAGTCAGAGCGGCGGCGCGATGAGTTCCTGCGGACAGCACCAGATTTCATCATCGTCGATGAAGCCCACACAGTGGCGCACACCACTGACAAGCGCGGCGGCAAGCATCAGCGCTATGAGCTGGTGGCAGCACTGGCAGAAGACCCGAATCGTCATCTGGTACTGGTGACAGCCACGCCTCACAGCGGCAAGGAAGAGGCGTTCCACTCCCTACTGGCGATGCTGAATCCGGATTTTGAAAACCTGCCCGATGATCTGACCGGGGCTGAGAACGAACCACTGCGCCGGGAATTAGCGCGTTATTTCGTCCAGCGGCGGCGCGGGGATATTCGCGCTTACATGGATGCCGTCACACCGTTCCCGGAGCGCGATGCCACCGAAGCAACTTATAAACTCACGGATGCCTACAGGCGGCTATTTGACCGTGTACTGGACTACGCCCGTGAGACCGTCCTGCAACCCGGTGAAGGTTACCGCCAGCGGGTAAGATGGTGGTCCGCCCTGGCACTGCTGCGTTCGCTGGCATCCAGTCCGGCGGCGGCGGCAGCCACCCTGCGCAGTCGTGCCGCCACCACGCAGGCACAAAACGAAGCCGATGTGGATGACATCGGGCGGCGCACGGTGCTGGACCTGATGACCGATGAATCAGCCGAGGGCATCGACGTGATCCCCGGTAGTGATATCAGCGAGCTGGAAGCCGACGAGCAAAAGCATCATGACCGGTTGAAAAATATGGCACGAGCAGCAGAAGCACTTCAGGGGAAAGACGACAGCAAACTTCAGGGGCTGATCGCCATCGTCAAGGAGCTGCTGCGCGACGGTTATAACCCGATTGTGTTCTGCCGCTTCATCCCGACCGTAGACTATGTGACCGAAGCCCTGCGTGAGGCAACGCGCGGCGTGGAAGTCGCTGGTGTGACCGGTACACTTCCCCCGGCGGAGCGTGAAGAGCGCGTCACCCAGTTGAGCGCAGCACCGAAGCGCGTGCTGGTCTGCACTGACTGCCTGAGTGAAGGCATCAACCTGCAGCAGGGATTTGACGCAGTCGTGCACTATGATCTGTCGTGGAACCCGACGCGCCACGAGCAGCGCGAAGGCCGCGTAGATCGTTACGGCCAGCCCAGTGAGAAAATCAAAGTGGTGACCTACTACGGCACCGACAACCAGATTGACGGCATTGTGCTGGATGTACTGCTGCGCAAACACAAGACGATTCGCAGTTCACTCGGTATCTCTGTGCCTGTCCCTGGCAACAGCGAAGATGTCGTTGAAGCGATCTTTGAAGGCCTGCTGCTGCGCGAGAACGCCAGCTTCAGCCAGAGTTATCTCCCGGTCTTTGAAGATTACATGAAACCGCGCCAGATGGAGCTTGACCTCCAGTGGGAAGCAGCGGCAGAACGCGAAAAACGCTCGCGGACGATGTTCGCCCAGCAGGCAATACGCGTGGATGAAGTTGCTGCTGAACTGAATGCGGCCCGCGACGCAGTCGGTTCAGGCATTGATGTTGCCACATTCATGAAGGATGCGCTGACGATGCACAGAGGTGTGATCTCTCCCCTCTCCGTGACGGGCATCAAGGCCGATCTCACGGAAAGCCCACGCGGACTGCGTGATATGCTTGGAACAGAACAGTTCGCTGCACGCTTTGAACTCCCCGTGAAAGAGGGCCAGCTCTACCTGACGCGCACGCATCCGCTGGTCGAATCACTGGCGACGTATGTGATGAATACCGCCCTGGATGCAGTCGAACTGGAAGAAGATCAGCCTCGTGCGCGTCGTGCCGGGGCCATGCGGACGACTGCCGTCCAGCGCCGGACGACGCTTTTACTGGTGCGTTTCCGCTATCATCTGATTACGCAGAGGGGAAATGAAGAACGCCAGCTTCTGGCAGAAGACAGCCTGACACTTGCCTTTGAAGGCGCACCGGACAATGCCACATGGCTGGAACCAGACGCGGCGGAAGCACTGCTGCACATTGAGCCGGATGAGAACATCCATCCACAGCAGGCAGCGGAGTTCGTTCAGCGTGTCGTTGATGGCTTCGACCATCTCGCGCCGATACTCAATGACATCGCTCAACAGCGTGGTGATGAACTACTAAAGGCGCATGTCCGCGTGCGTGAGGCGGCTCATCGGCGCGGCGACCGTCGCCCGCATCATCGCGTGGAGGCGCAGCTTCCACCGGACGTACTTGGGATTTACATATTCCTGCCTGCAATGGGGAGAAAGTAACCAATGGCAGCTCGTAACAACATCTTCACCACCATTCGCACGGAAGGCGCACTGCTGCCCGCTGATCTGCTCCAGCGCATCAGTGA
>CAYNDH010000193.1:0-8214 GCA_964395665.1 uncultured Anaerolineaceae bacterium | reverse complement strand
GGTGCGGGCCAGAGGGAACGTCCGCTGGGGCGTGTGCCGGAGCGAGCCTGTGCGTAATAGTCATCGAAGGGATTCGGCGCGAATGAGAAGGCCATAGACGCACTCCATGCAGTGGTCTGCGGCTTCTGGGTGAAGGCATCGGCGGCGGCTGAGGCAGGATGCAGCGGCAGCGTGATTTTATCGAGATCGTACTGCGCGCAGATATGGCCGATGATGGCACGGGCGGAGTCAGCATCGGCAGCGAGAAAGGCGCGGACGGCGTCTGGCTTGGCCTGATGGATGCGTGTATAGCCGATGACTTCATGATTTCGCAGGTACAGCGTGCAGGCGATCTGCGGATTCGGGCTGAGCCATTCCAGCAGCGTTGGTTCCGGGACCAGGGCGAAATCGACGGCGGCTTCGGATTTCCACCACAGCGCCTGAAGTGTCTCAACGTCGGCTGCGATCGGGCTGCGCGTTTCGAGCGGCTGACTGAGGCCCTCATCAGCGGTCACCGTGACTTCGGATGCGCCATAGGCGTAAGTCTGATAGCCGAAGCGGGGATAATATTCGGGATGGCCGAGCACAAATGTCAGCGGATAGCCTTTTTCGGCGGCGATGCGGTGTCCGGCTTCGATCAACTGGCCGCCGATGCCCTTGCGCTGATGATCGGGATGGACGGCCAGCGGCGACAGATTCACCGCTTTGACAGTGGTCTCCAGCAGGCGGATTTCGTAGGGGCTGAAGAGGATATGACCGACGACTTTGTTATCCAATACGGCGACCAGTGACAGATCGGGATCAAAGGACGCGAACTGACGGCGCAGGGGGATAATCAGCGGGGTGCCGTACTGATTGCCAAAGGCCAGCAGAGTAACCTCTGAGATGCCGGGATAATCGGTGGGCTGTTCGGGGCGAATATGAAGATTCATGCGTCTTCCTGACATGTTCAGGATGGGAAAAATAAATGTCAGTATAGTCGATCAGAGGTCAATCATTCATTAGAGGCGAGATGAAGCGGGCGGCTGAGGTGAGCGGATGCCGAGATAGCGTATCCGGGTGCTGCATGTTAGAATCGGAGCCTGAATACGACCTCATGTTATCCCACAGGACAGTGCGAATGGCAGCAGCAGACGCAGTACGAGATTACCTTTTTCGGGGCCGACTTAATGAACTCGATCCTGACGTCGCGGAACTGGTCCGCCACGAGACCGCTCGTCAGGCCCGCTATCTGATCATGATTCCGTCTGAGAGTACGATCCCGGAAGCGGTACGGGAAACACTTTCGTCCGCTTTTCACAATATCTATGCTGAAGGGTATCCGCTGGATTCCACCCGGACGCTGACCCAGGAAGATATTCTGGATTATCCGGTGCGGCTGGCGGAGTACCGGCGTTACAGTGACGAGCGCTATTACAAGGGGACAGAATACGCGGATATTATCGAAGCGCTGACGCGCCGTCGTGCGGCTGAGGTATTCGCCGCCAATGGACTGAAGCCGGAAGATCTGTACATCAATGTGCAGCCGCTTTCCGGTGGGCCAGCGAATAACGCGGTGTATACAGCACTGCTCAAGCCGGGTGATACCGTCATGGGCATGGACCTGATCGAAGGCGGTCACCTGACGCATGGCAGCCCGGTCAACCGCAGTGGCCGATTCTTTAATATCGTCAGCTATGGCATCAACCCGGAGACCGGCAAAATTGATTATGACCGGATGCGCGAACTGGCGCTGGAGCATAAGCCGAAGCTGATCATCGGTGGTTACAGCAGCTATCCATTTGCGGCGGACTGGCAGAAATACCGCCAGATCGCTGATGAGGTAGGGGCAGTGCTGCTGGCGGACATCGCGCATGTGGCTGGACTGGTGGCAGCGGGAGTCTATCCCAGCCCGGTTGGGATTGCGGATATTATCACGTTTACGACGCACAAAACGCTGGGCGGGCCACGCGGCGCGGTGATTATCACACACAAGAAAAATCTGTCGTCCAAACTGGATCGTGCGGTGTTCCCCGGTGAGCAGGGCGGGCCGCATGTCAATTCAATTGCGGCGCTGGCCGTGGCGCTCAAGCTGGCGGCGACGCCACAGTTCAGGGCGCTTCAGCAGCAGACACTGAGCAATGCGCGGCGGCTGGCGGAACGGCTGGAAGCACGCGGATTCAGCCTGCCATTTGGCGGGACGGATACCCATCTGCTGAATGTGGACTGCTCGTCGATTGTCGGGCCGGACGGCACGACACTGAGCGGCGATATGGCGGCGCGGATTCTCGATCTCGCAGGGATTGTGTGCAACCGTCAGACCGTGCCGGGGGATACCAGCGCACTGCGCCCGTCGGGTATCCGACTGGGGACACCGTGGATTACCCAGCGCGGCTTTGCCGAAACGGAGATTGACCTGCTGGCGGATATTATCGCTGATGTGCTGCAAGGCTGTGTGCCATTCAGCTACAGCGGGAAGAAAGCGCCGACTCCACGGGCAAAAATTGACTTCGAAGTGCTTCAGAATGCGCGCATCCGTGTGCGCGAACTGGCGGCGAGTGCTGGTATTGATACACAGGCTGCGGCGGATGATTACCCGCATTTCGCGTATGCCGATACGATTGATGGCGCTTATACACTGTCGATCTGGGGCGAGAAGGCGGGGGAATTCCTGCATACCGTGCTGACGAGCGATGTGCTGTCACTGGCAGTCGGAGAACAGCAGCCGACACGCCTGCTGACACCGACAGGCCGCGAACTGACGCATGGACTTGTACAGAATGTAGGCGGCAGTTATCTGCTGCATGTGAATGATAATGCCGGTGTGGTCGCGGCATGGCTGCGGTCGCTGTCCGATGGGTTTGTGATCTTCGACACACAGGATGTCCATGCGAAGGCCCCCGGCCCGGTGGATGTGCGTGTGATCAGCCCGACGGCGCAGATCCCGGCCTTCAGCGAGAATGAAGGCTTCTCACTGAACAAATCCTATTTCATCGGGATGAATGGTGAGGATTTTGGCGGTGTTCAGGGCAGCACGGTCAAATGGGAATTCGACTGGGAAGAACCGGCGGATGCACCACTGAAGACGACGACGCTGCATGACCTGCATGTGTCGTTGGGCGCGAAGCTGGTCGAGTTTGCCGGATATGATATGCCGGTGTGGTACAGCTCGGTGACAGAAGAGCATCTTGCGGTACGGAATCACAGCGGCGTATTTGATGTGACGCACATGGGCGTATTCGATGTCTACGGTGAAGGGGCGGCGCACTTCCTGAATATCGTGGCGACCAACGATGTCAGTAGTCTGGAGATTGGTGATTCGCAGTATACCTTCCTGCTGGATGTGCATGGCGTCCCGCTGGATGACCTGATGATCTACCGCCTGGCGGAGACACATTATCTGCTGGTGGTGAATGCCTCAAATAATGATAAGAACTGGGCATGGCTGAATGCGGTCAAGAACGGCGAAGTGCAGATTGATCCACATGTGGCATGGCGGCGGGCAGATGGCGTGGATCAGTTTACCCTGCGCGATCTGCGATCTGCATCGTCGGGGCGGGATCAGCGTGTCGATGTCGCGCTGCAAGGGCCGAAGAGTCTCGATATTCTGATGCAGCTTTCCGGCCTTGATGAAGACAAGGCGGCGGTCAAGGGCCTGATGTGGGCGGGAATCACACAGGCGCATCTGGGCGGCTTCGATTTGCTGATCTCGCGCACAGGTTATACCGGTGAGCGGAACGCATACGAGATCTTCGTGCATCCCGATCAGGCGCCGGAGCTGTTCCGTCAACTGGTGGAACTGGGGGCGGTGCCGTGTGGTCTGGCGGCGCGTGACAGCCTGCGGACGGAAGCCGGACTGCCGCTGTACGGTCATGAACTGGCTGGTCCGCTGAAGATGAACCCGGCGGATGCTGGTTTCGAGAATTATGTCAAGCTGTCGAAGCCGTTTTTCGTCGGCAAGGCGGCATATGTCCAGCATGAGGCGCAGCGTGATGCCGAGGTGACACGCTTCCGGCTGGAAACCAGGGGCGCACGTCCGGCGCATCAGGGTGATCCGGTGGTGGATCGCAAGGGGCGCGTTGTCGGACTGGTGACAAGTTGCAGCCTTGACAGCGACGGCTTCCAGAGTGGGCAGGTTTATCTGAAATCCGCGTATCTGCGGGAAGGCACGCCGATCTGGATTTATGCCGGTTCGGAGCGCTCCAAGCCGCAGTCACTGGCGAATCTGTCACTTGGCGCTAAAGCACCGATGCCAGAAGCGGCGGTGGTCCTGAGCCGGTTTATGAAGCGGCGCAAGGGTTCGTAAGCTGAAAAGCCCCCTATCTCCGACCCTTTCAAGGGTAGGTTTTTAACTCTCGATGTTAGGAAACCTCATCCCCCGGCCCAAGGTGGAGAAGGGGAGAGATTTAGGTGGGGGTGTATCGTACCGCTTAGAGAATGGTGGCTTTCACGGCTTAAACTGGTACGAAAGGGAGGGCACACAGGCCCTCCCCTACAGAAGTTCGGTGAATGTTTTCAAATGACCTGAGAACGGAGATGCTGCGTCCATCTCCGTTCTTTTTTGTAGGGATAATCTAATGAAGATTCAATTTAATTTTCAGTTAAGTGCTGCTAAAATCGAATGATGGTTAGATTAATTGACAGGTAGATGGAACTGAGGTTTGAAAATATGCTGAATGACAAAGAACAGACCCTGACGGGATTTGATTTTCTGAATATGGAAAACTTCCTGATGGATGAGCAGAAGGCCGTGCGGGACGAAGCGCGTGAGTTCGTCCAGCATGAAGTGCTGCCGAACATCAACCCGTACTGGGAAAAAGCTGAATTCCCGCGTGAAATCGCGATGAAGCTGGGCAAATTCTCGACACCGATCATCGGCGGGATGATCCGTGGGTGGGACAGCGCCGGCCTGGACCCGCTGGCGATGGGGCTGCTGATGTATGAACTGGCGAAGGGCGACGGCTCGATTGCGACGTTCTTCGGTGTGCATTCAGGGCTGGCGATGGGTTCAATCGGCCTGCTTGGATCGAATGAGCAGCGCGAACGCTGGCTGCCTGCGATGTCGAAGCTGGAGAAGATCGGTGCATTTGCCCTGACAGAGCCGGAGCGCGGTTCGAATGCAGTGGATATTCAGACCACGGTACGGCTGGACGGCGATCATTATGTCATTAATGGGGCCAAGCGCTGGATTGGGAACGCGTCGATTGCTGATATTATCATCGTGTGGGCGCGTGATGAAGACGGTGAGTTCGGCGGATTCGTGCTGGAAAATCCGCAGCAGACTGAGGGCGTGACCATCCGTGATATTCAGGGCAAGATCGGCAAGCGTGCCATCCTGAATGCGGATATTACGCTGGAGAATGTCCGTATCCCGATCGCAAACAAGCTGGAAAAAGCCCGTTCGTCACGTGATATGGGTAAGGTGCTGGTGCTGGGCCGTTATGGTGTGGCATGGGAAGCAGCAGGTGCAGCGGCGGGTGCATTCGAACTGGCGCTGGAATATGCCAAGCAGCGTGAACAGTTCGGCAAGCCGATTGCCAGCTTCCAGCTCATCCAGCAGAAGCTGGTCGAGATGGCGACCGAAGTCACACTGATGCAGCTCCTGAGCTTCCAGTTGGCAAATGCCATCGCACAGGGGACCTTCAATGAGGGCATGGCGTCGATGGCGAAGTACAACAACGCACGCAAGGCGCGTCAGGTGGGGCTGATGGCACGTGAGATCATGGGCGGCAACGGCCTGCTGATTGAAAATCATGTTGCGCGTCTGCTGACCGACATTGAAGTGATTTACACCTACGAAGGCACGAACGAAGTGCAGACGCTGATTGTGGGCCGCGAACTGACCGGTATCAGTGCGTTTGTGTAGCTGAGTCGTCAGGACGATAGAAGTTTCGGGACGGTATGGCATGGTTATGTCATACCGTCTCTTTGTTTCGGGTGAGTGTGTTCTGCGTGGGATTGTGCCGGGGGCGTATGTTATACTCGGCGGATGGTTTTACTCTGTATCAGCTTCAAAGGAACGACAGGAAACGATGTCAATGCGCCATTTCGCTACCCTTGATCGTGTTGAGATACTCGAAGACAGCGGCATCATCATACTGGCAACATCAGACGAGCGAGAGTCTGAACTTCGACCGCGTTTGTCGATCCGCCGTGAGGGTGGTTATCTGGCGATCTCGATCAGCAGTGGGCCGCTGGAGATGGCGCTGCGCCCGCGATATGATGAAGTGAGGCATGTGCTGGAATCACTGCGGGCCATCACCGGGCTGCAAACGACGCGGCAGGTGGGGACCGGACAGGCTTATATCGCATTCGGCATCCGTGAGGATGGGATGCTGGTGGTGCGGCCTACGATTGTGGCCGATGCAACCGGCCTGATGTGCTTCAACCTGCTGGTTGCGGATGGCGCACGCGGCGAGCTTTACCAGTGGCTTTCGGTCCCGACAATCTCCTGATAGTTGCTGAAAGGATCAACGGCTTGCGCCGGGTTGGTCAAGTCAGTAAAATACCGTGTGAATTGAAAACACATGAAGAGAGTGTCTGAGACATCGCGTTGTGGGGATGTGTGCAGGCCGCCGAAGGGGCAAACCTCTGATCTTCGCAGGATCAGGGGTGAAACTCTCAGGTTCCAGGGATTCGTGTGTAGACCGCTCTGAAGGGCTTGTCTGAAATGATTGCCTGACAGGACGCGCAGCGGATGGTTGCGCGTCCTTTTTTTACGCTCAATTTCTTCATAAGACTTAGCATGATAGAAAGGTATGAGACATGGCTACGATCAAATTCCCGGACGATCTGAAATACAATCGCAGCGACGAATGGGTGCGGGTTGAAGGGGATACGGCGACGATCGGGATCAGCGATTATGCACAGGATGCGCTGAATGACCTTGTGTATATCGAACTGCCGGAAGTCGGGGCGGAGATCAGTAAGGGCGATCAGTTGGGATCGGTGGAGTCGGTCAAGGCACAGTCTGACCTGTATACGCCGGTCAGCGGGACGATTACCGAAGTCAACACGGCACTGGAAGATGAACCAGAACTGATGAACACCGATCCGTATGGGCGCGGCTGGATTGTGAAGATCCAGCTCACGGACGCATCGGAAGCCGATGCCCTGATGAACGCCAGTGATTATGAGGCGTATTGCAGCACCCGTTAAGTTTGACCGACCTGCTGCTGCGTCGAAGAATCGGTGAAACCGTGCAACGGTTATTCCCAAACTGACCAATGATGATGAAAGAGCAATTTGACGTATGAGTTATATTCCGCATACAGAGATCGAACGTCAGCAGATGCTGGCGAAGATCGGTGTGACGACGATTGAAGACCTGTTTGATGCGGTTCCGGCCAGCCACCGCTTCCCGAAAATTGACATCCCGGGGCCGCTGAGCGAGATGGAAATCGCGTCAGAGATGCAGGCGCTGGCGGAAGCCAACGAACATGCAGGTGATTTCGCGCTGTTTCGCGGGGCAGGGGCGTATCATCATTTCGTCCCGTCCGTGGTGAATCATATGCTGCTGCGGGGTGAGTTCTTCACCGCTTATACGCCGTATCAGCCGGAAATGAGTCAGGGGACGCTTCAGGCGACGTTCGAATATCAGAGCATGATGACTGCGCTGACCGGGATGGATGCGGCCAATGCCAGCCATTATGACGGCGCGACCAGTCTGGCGGAAGCGGTCACGATGGCGATGGATGTGACACGCAACAAGCGCAGCAAAATCCTGCTGAGTCCGGGTATTCACCCGCAGTATCGTGAGGTGGTCCGCACCTATCATCAGGGGCGCAGCCTGAATATCACGGGGGATGAAGATCTGAAGGCGACGGTCAGTGATCTGGCCGCACAGATCGACGATCAGACCGCGATGGTGGCGATTGCATACCCGAATTTCTTCGGCCAGATCGAAGATCTCAAGACACTGGCGGAAGCCGCTCATAATGCCGGTGCGCTGATGGTGGTGGTCGTCAACCCGACGGCGCTGGGCCTGTTCAAAAGCCCTGGCGAACTCGGCGCGGATATGGTGGTCGGTGAAGGGCAGCCGCTGGGCGTATCGCTGGGTTTCGGCGGCCCGTATCTGGGCTTTTTCGCCACGCGCACGGAATACGTCCGCAAGATCGCCGGACGCATCATCGGTGAAACGGGCGATCATGATGGCAAGCGCGCCTATGTGATGACGCTGCGCCCACGGGAGCAGGATATCCGGCGCGAAAAGGCCAGCAGCAATATCTGCACCAATCAGGGGCTGATGGCGCTGGC
>CAYNDH010000192.1:0-8243 GCA_964395665.1 uncultured Anaerolineaceae bacterium | reverse complement strand
CGTTGCCGTCGGTGTCGAAGATGGTATTTCTGTAATCACTGTCTCTGCTGTTTCAGTCGCAGTAACAGTCGGATTCTCTTCCGTCAGCGTCACAGTGGCCGATGCGGTTGCCATCGCTGTCTCCACAATGGCTGTCGTCGAAATCAATGTTGCAGTCGGCTCAATGAAACGGACGGAGAGGCTCACATCATCCAGAAAGAGCTTGCCTGATATCTCGGCGTGGCTGATCTGCACTTTGACCTTCTTCACACCGCTATCGCCAACCACGCCACTCGAAACAGCATGCAGATACCCTTCACCAACCGGAACCGTCAGTTCAAGCTTCTGCTTGCTGCCGTCGGTGTATTTGATAACGGCTTTGGCAAAGCTCGTCCCCGGTGATACCTTGCGAGCATCGACATAAGCGCTGAAGATGACTTCTGCCCCATTCACCAGCGCTTCGGCTGCGGTAATCTTCTGCTGGAGCTTGCTGCCTGGCTTGCTGCTCGATCCATCGAGATTACCCCGAAACATGAACGCGCAGTTTCCGCTGTAGGCGAATTTTTTATTGGTCTTGTTGCATTTGAGCTTGTCGGATTTGGTGGCCTGAAGATTTTTTCCCTGCCAGCCATCCGGGATTTTGTCACCATCGGCGTTGGTTTCAAAACCGGGATTGACGACCAGCTCGGTGATGGTACGGGTCTCTGGCACGGGCAGCGGGATATCACCTTGCCCGGTGACTAAAAGGGTTGTGGAAATAAGGGCCGTCGTAAATGAAACCAAAACGAGAAGGAGAAAAATGGGGAGTCGAACCTTAATCAATTGAGTCGCTATCTATCAGATAAATGCAACGAATATCTGGCATTGTAGAAGATTTTCAATTGAAAAAGGCGTAAATATTTTCCAACATGAGCAAAGGCGGACTTACACCCGCACTTACAGCACTTGCATACCGTTTGCAGATGGGCAAAAATCAAGGGCGCGAGTCGGCATCGCAACCGCACTCGACAATGACAGGTGTAGCACTTAGAAGTAAGGTGACGTGTGATGCAGACGCCGCTGCCCTCAAATCAGACGCTGATTGAATTCAGCGAAGCAGTACCGTGGCAGGTAATTGACGAACAGAAAAAACGCTTTAACGATATTATCAGACAGATCGCTGCATCCGGGGATGACACCGCACTACCGCTGGACGAACTCAGCGACGCACTCGGCACTGAAGTCAAAACGTACTACGATCAGGAGCCGGTTGGGGGCGCCAATGTCTTTCTGGCGGAGTATCAGGGCCGCCAGTACGTATTAGGCAGCGCGGTCAGCTCAGTCTATCGCAGTGGGAAAACACTGGCCGAAAGCATTACCTCCTACAACATGAATCCCAGTGTGAATCATACCAATCTGCCGGAAACCGACTCGCCTGTCACCCGTATGTGCGCACTGGGGGCTGAGATCGAACTCGGCCTGCTGCATGAGGATGGCAGCGGTCCGCAGGAATCGGAGATGCTGGAGTTCATCCGCGCCTATCAGGATTCCGCCCGTCGGCTTGGCATCACGCCGCAGATCGACCGGGAAGCCTGTCAGTATCAGGTAGAAGCCCATGTCGCACCCGGCATTGGCTATCAGCGCACCCGCGCCTCACTCGACGGCATCATGATGGCGCTGCTGGCGGCTGGTGAAGCCACTAATCTCCACACCGCAATTCTGGCCGCCTACCCTATCGAAAGTGATTTCGAGCTGACAAAAGATCCAAAGGTGAATACTGCTGTCTCGGTGATGACCCGCATGAACAGCAGTTTCCCCGATTATCTCGAACGTCAGGCAGAGGCTAAGCGCCGCTTTCGCATCAATAAGGACGCCAACGTCGTGCAGGTATTCCGTATTCAGGGCTGCCACATCCATCTGGATCTGGCGGGACGCTCTGAAGCACTTGGGCTGCTCGGCTTCTATACCATGCTGCGCAGCGCGACCGCCATCGCGAATTCCGCCTTCCTCAAGGGCGCACCCTTCGTGAATGGTGTCTGCGATGCTGAACTGCTCTGCACCCGTGAATATCTGCGCAGTACAACCGTCACAGGTCGCTTTATGCAGATCCCCGTCACGCCGCATCTGTCAGAAGACGGACTCGAACATTATGCCGATCTGCTGCGGTCGGAAAAAGTGAACGCTATGGCTCGTGCCCTGCTCGGAGAAAACGAACTGGGCGAATGGATCTCCGCCATGCACAATCCCATCGGACGCATCCGCCCCGATCTCGGCAGCAGCAAACGCATCTGCACGCTGGAAAGCACCGGTATGCCGGTCAATATCAGCGCATCACGTCAGGCCGCCGTGCTGACGGATTTCGAGTTCACCCATGCCCTGCTGGAAGATTACTTCCGCAAATACGGCTGTGATCTGGAACCGATGTACAGCGATCAGAAGCTGTGGGCCATTCTGGGTCCGCTTAAACCAGAGGTCTTTCAGCGCCTGCATGACGCTTCAGATCGTCAATGCACGGATGTGATCATCGAAACCGCAGCCGGAGAGCAGATGTCTCTGGCCGAATTCTATGAGATGAAGCGGATTTACATGCATCGCCGCCTGCCCGATCTGGCCGCCATACGCCCGCGTGATATTGATGAGGTCTACGGAAGTATCCAGCGGATGCTGAATCCGCCCGGCGGTGAAAGTGCGCAGACGATCGAGCAGTACATCAGCAGCCCACGCCTGCGCAGCACTGGCAACTGGGGGCAGATCCTTCGTAATGCCTATCTGGAAGAAGGTGGCACGCTCGGCGCACAGGATTCCAACGCCGTGCTGCGCGTTGTCAACCGCATGCACAACGCACTAAAAAATCGCTATCTGCAAAACTGACGATCAACACTACAATGAGTCAGAGGAACAGATACCAGAATTAAAGGTTCAAAGACTCACATTGCACACTGATCAGAACACACAATCTGAACATCATTCGCTCTCCATCATCATCCCTGTCTATAACGCCGCACTCAGCATCCGGCAGTTGGTCGAACAACTGCTGGATGTGCTGCCAACGATCGCTGACGGATATGAGATTATCCTGGTAGAAGACGATGGACGTGATCAGAGCTGGCAGGTGATTGAGGGGATCATCCGCGATTACGGAACGTACGTCCACGCCTTCAAGATGATGCGGAACTACGGACAGCACAGCGCACTGCTGTGTGGTATTCGTGCTGCACGCTACAACGTCATCGTCACCATGGACGACGACCTTCAGCATCCCCCTGATCAGATCCCGCTGCTGCTGGCGAAGCTGGACGAAGGGTATGATGTCGTCTACGGCAGGCCGCACAACGAACAGCACAGCTTTCTGCGCAATCTCGCTTCGCAGGTGACAAAACTCGTCCTTCAGAATGCGATGGGGGCGGAAACAGCGCGTAGTATCAGCGCCTTTCGCGCCTTCCGCACCTCACTGCGCCGTGGCTTCGAGCATTACGACAGCCCCTATGTGAATATCGACGTCCTGCTGACATGGGCCACGAGGCATTTCGTCGCCATCCCGGTCAAACACGAACCACGTACGCTTGGCGTCAGCAATTACACCATCCAGAAACTGATTGTTCACTCGTTTAACATGGTGACCGGTTTTAGTGTGCTGCCCTTACAGGTCGCCAGCATCATCGGCTTTGGTATGCTGCTTCTCGGCCTACTGATTCTGGTTTATGTATTGGGCCGATATATGCTTGAAGGGGGCACGCAGTTCCCCGGCTTCCCGTTCCTTGCCTCAACCGTCGCCATCTTCTCCGGTGTGCAGATGTTCCTGATCGGCGTGATTGGCGAATATCTGGCGCGTATCCATTTCCGCACCATGAAGAAACCAGCCTATGTCGTCCGATACGACACGCAGACAGACGACACACAGAAAGAGGAAAAGACACCTGATGCATCGGACGTCACACCAGCCTCGGAAATCAAACATTGACAGATCTTATCCGCTTACTCGAGTGGGACAGCGCCTTCTTTGAACGACGCATCGCCCGTATTCTGCCATCAGCGCTGACTCCCGCACAGCTTGCTGACATCACCGCATGGTGTCAGCAGCAGGCCATAGACTGCGTTTACTTTCTGGCGGACGCTGAAAATGCAGCCTCTAACCGTCTGGTTGAGCAGAATGGCTTCTATCTGACCGACCTGCGCCTGATCTTTGAATATCGACAGCCGCAGGCCGCGATCACGCCTTCACCAGCCTTATCCGACATCGCGATCCGGCCCTTTGAGCCGTCCGACACCGACGCACTTGTGACCATCGCCCGCCGCAGCTACACCGACTCGCGCTTCTACTACGATCCCTGCTTCCCCGATAGAAAAGCTGATGCCCTCTACGAGACATGGATTCGGAATAGTACCGATGGCAGCGGCTTCGCGGATGAAGTCCTCATCGCAGAGCGAAATGGACTCCTGCTTGGCTATATTTCCTGTAAGCGTCATGGCACACTAGGTGATATTGGTCTGGTCGGCGTGACCGAAAGCGCCCGTGGGGCGGGTGTTGGCACGGCACTTGTTGATGCCTCACTAAGCTGGTTTGCACAAAATGGCTGTGACCGCGTGCAGGTCATCACCCAGGGACGCAACATTGGCGCGCAGCGCCTTTACCAGCGATGCGGCTTTATGACCGCTGATCTTCGCCTGTGGTATCACCGATGGTTTCAGAACTGCGCCTGAACAAAGGACCCAGATGACAATTACTATCCCATTCAATAAACCGTACGCGGTCGGCACTGAACTGGATTACATCCAGCAGGCTATCCAGAAAGGCCACCTCTCCGGAGACGGACACTTTACCAGAGCCTGTCATCAGTTATTACAGGAAGCGCTTGGCATCCCTAAAGCACTGCTGACCACATCCTGCACCCATGCGCTGGAGATGTCGGCCATACTGGTCGATACCCAGCCCGGCGATGAGATCATTGTGCCATCTTTCACCTTCGTGACATCCATCAATGCCTTTGTACTGCGTGGTGCAAAACCGGTCTTTGCTGACATCCGCCCTGACACACTCAATCTCGATGAGACGAAGCTCGAAGCACTTATCACACCGCGCACCAAAGCGATTGTGGTCGTCCATTATGCCGGTGTCGCCTGCGAGATGGATACCATCATGGAGATCGCCTCACGCCATCACATCCCCGTCATTGAAGACAACGCCCACGGCCTGTTTGCAAAATATAAAGGGCGTTATCTCGGCACGTTCGGCGCTCTGGCAACCCAGAGCTTCCACGAGACCAAGAATTTCATCTGCGGGGAAGGCGGCGCACTGCTCATCAACGATCCGCAGTACATTGAGCGCGCCGAGATCATCCGTGAGAAGGGGACCAACCGCAGCCGCTTCTACCGTGGTCAGGTCGATAAGTACACATGGGTGGATATTGGTTCCAGCTATCTGCCGTCAGAGATCAACGCCGCCTATCTGCTGGCACAGCTTGAAGAACGCGACGCCATCCAGGGCAAGCGGCAGTTTATCTGGGAATACTACCAGGCACGCCTGCCCGAATGGGCCGCAGCGCACGGTGTCGCGCTGCCGGTGATACCGCCGCACTGTGAGCAGAGCTATCACATGTACTATCTGCTGATGCCGTCACTAGAGGCCCGCACCGCGCTGATCGACCATCTGAAGTCCAGAGGCATCCTCAGCGTCTTCCACTATCTGCCGCTGCATCTGTCCGATATGGGGATGAAGTTCGGCGGTAAGGTGGGGGACTGTCCCGTGACCGAAGACCTCAGCGACCGCCTGCTGCGCCTGCCGTTTTATAACGCCTTGACGGAAGAGGAACTGGAGCGCGTTGTTACCGCGCTCTACAGCTTTGAAGACTGGTAGCTTTTACTGATTATGGACGCGGGGTGGACGTCGCAAACCGTCCCCCCGTGCCTGCCGCATCTGTAACCTCAACCGGAATAGACGTCGGTGTCGCGGTCGGTGCTGCGCCATAACGCACCCGCCACACATGACCATAGATAAAATCCGCAATCACCAGACTGCCATCCGGTGACACCACCACATCCGCTGGGCGAATCAGCCCGGTGACAAACGGTTCTGGCGTATAAGCCATCAGCAGTTCAGGATCAGTTGGCACGCGCTCCGGATCAATCCGCACGATACGCTGACCATTCTCGGTCCCATTCCACAGCGCGACGAACACATCACCAAATACCGCCGCTGGATACTGGGAACCGGTATAGGCTGCGATCCCGCGTGGCAGCGTGTAATTGGGTAAAGGCAGCAGATCGGGCTGTGTGCGGATACGGAAATCGGTCGGCGGACACTCATCACAGCCGCGCAGACGCCAGTACGGGAACCCATAATGTGCCCCTTCATCTACTCGCAGGATGCGATCCCCCAGACCATCAACCATGCCGTTATCGGTCGCATAAAACTGGCCGTCTGCATCAAATGTCAGGTCATACGGCGTGCGGATGCCCCCGGCATACACCTCAATCTCACCAGTGTGCGGCTGAATCCGCAGAATGGATGCCTCATACGGCTGGATCTCCGCATAGCGCTGGCGCTGTGGCTCGGTCGGCTCACCGTGATCGGTCTGTGCGCCAACACCCAGATACAGATAACCATCCGGCCCGAATACCATCCCCATCGGCTGGCCGCCGTTGATGCCGAAACAGCACGGCAGACCGTCCAGCACGATTTCACTTGATCTATCGGGCAGCACACGCCACACCGCTCCGCCGGAGTCGGCTGTCAGCCGTCCGCTGACGTACAGCACATTCGTCCCCGGCTGAAACGCCAGTCCGATCGGTGTCTCGAACGTATCCGTGCTGTAACGCTCCGCCTGCCCTTCTCCATCTATGACATAGACCGCACCGCGCTGCGAGCCGTATTCCCATGCAGTCGCATACAGCCGTCCATCTGGCCCATACGTGATCTGGATGGGCTGCGCAGGGAATTTACCGACGTGTTCCAGCTTATAGCCTTCCGGCACGCGGATGCGCTGCATGAACCCTTCGACATCGTCTTCACAGGGGAATTCGACACAGCTCCAGCCTTCCGGCGTCGTAAATTCCGCCGGGACGGGTGTACCGCCTTCACTGATACTGCGATTTTGCATCGGCGTCAGCGTCCACAGCGGCTGGGTCGGCGCGGGTGTCGGTGTTTCGGTCGGAGACAGTGTGATCGTCGGTGTCAGTGTAGGGGTATCAGACGGAGTCGGTGTGATCGTGGCCGTCAGGGTTGGCGTCGCAGTCAGCGTTTGGGTTGGCGTCAGTGACGGCGTCGCTGTGTACAGCGGAGCCTGCGCGTTGGTCGCCGGGACTGTCGCCTGAAAGACGACGGCAGTCGGCGCACCGTTCCCGCCGCACCCCGTGATCAGCAGCGCGCCAGCCAGACCGCCCACCAGCCAGACCATCCCATAAACACATTGAACCAACCAGCGCGGGGTCCCGCCGCCGGAGAAGAATTGCGCGATCATTTTCAACCTAAAACAGTGTATCGTAATCGACTTTCGGGAAGACCGTCAGCTTGCCGCCGACTGTCGCATCCAGAATGCGCCGCCCATTCGCCTCAAAATATTCTCTTGCCATGCGATAGGCGATCTCTGATGTTTCCAGATCAGGCAGATTCCAGCGATAGCCCTTGCCAAAATAATTCGGATCGAAGTGATTGGCGTCATGCACTTCGGTCACCACTTCCTGATGCGGTCGCCCCTTATCGACGAAGTTGTGATCGACACCAATCAGAATGACCTCTTCGAAGCCCAGATAGTAGGCCACCTGCATCGCCGCATACGTCACCGTCGCGCCTTCCCACAGCACATGCGTCGGTGCTTCGGAGAATAACGGCGTGCGTGATGTCGGGGCCAGCAGAATCGTGCTGGGTGTGAAGTTCATCCACTTGCGCCCGTGCCAGCCGATGAATTTCGTCATCGGCAGCTTTTCGATGTCTGAACCGAACTGCTCCACCACCAGCGGATTGACGCAGGCATAATACGTCGTCTGAAATCCCACTTTCGGAAACAGCAGATAAATCCGGTTCATACCGATGGTATTCTGGCCCTTGAGCCTGGTCAGATCCATCTGATTCAAACTCGGCCCGTTGCCGATGATAAAACAGCGCTCACCGCGATGTTTATCCTTCAACAGCCGCATCCGGCGGGCGCTTTCCCAGCGTTTAAGGCCGAAATACCAGTCCGGGTTCTGAGTGCGCTTCAGGATTTCGGTGTACATCCCCACCGCACCGGGGATGCGCTTTGCACTCTCTTTGATCTGCATCATTCCGTACTGAGCCTGGCCGTCGCGCC
>CAYNDH010000191.1:6683-8247 GCA_964395665.1 uncultured Anaerolineaceae bacterium | reverse complement strand
ACCCACTCGCTTCGCTCCGAGGGTAGGGCAATCAACGAGCGCGACCTGCGTTTCTCCCTTTCCCTCTGAAGGAGCGAAGCGACTGGAATGGGGGAAAGGGAAAGCATTGCTTGCAATGCCGGATAGGGGGTGCTTTTCCGCCCTGCAAAATCCCTTAAGTTGGTGCATATGGGGTCAAAAAAAGCAAATACCTGCCCCATTTCCCCAAAGCCCTCCAACACTCATCAGATTCTACGCCGCGCTGTACCACTCCATTCAGGAATTCCCTGCACTATGATCGTTCAAGACAAGTGTCCCCCGGATGCAATCACGCATCCCGGGCAATGACGGTTCTGCCAGATGGAGTTTGACTGATGGCCGAAGATAACAGCCCTTCTCAGCCTTCTAACCCTGTTTACCATGATCCCTTACAGCCCCCCACCGAACCCTCACACGAGACCGCAGCCAATCCTGTCTCTGATGCATCCCCCGATCGGCTGAACCAGTTGAATATCGAACGTGAGGACTGGAATCAGCGTGCCGGTGATGTCCCACTGCCAGAGGGAACCCATATCGAAGCTGGCATGATCGCCGGTGTGCCCTGTGAGCGTGTCACCGTGGGCGAAATCCCTAATGATTATGTCATCATCCTGATGCATGGCGGCGGCTTTAATTCCGGCTCGGTGCTGACTCATCGGGCGCTGGCAGCGCGGCTGTCGCTGGCGGCGGGCATCCATGTCATGATCGTCGATTATCGCCTTGCGCCGGAACATCCATTCCCCGCCGCGCTGGATGATGGCGTGCTCCTTTACCGTGGGTTGCTAGCCAGCACCACACCGCAGATGCTGTTCCTGCTGGGGGATTCTGCCGGGGCCAATCTGGTGGTTGCCATGATGCTGGCGCTGCGGGCGCACGGTGATCCGCTGCCGAACGGGGCGATTCTGCTGTCTCCATGGCTGGACTTAGGCTTGAGCGGTGAGTCAATCGAAACGAATCATGATCAGGATTCGATTTCCCGCGAAGCACTGCAAGCCGCCGTTGAAGATTATCTCACTGAAAACAGCCGTTCACAGCCGACTGATCTGTTGATCTCGCCGCTGTTCGCCGATCTGACCGGCCTGCCGTCAATCCTGATTCAGGTGGGCGATCGGGAACTTCTGTTGAGCGATTCACTGCGTTTTGCCGCCAGCGCACAGGCCGTCGGTGTGGATGTCACGCTTGAAGTCTGGCCGCAGATGCAGCACAGATGGCATGGGGATGCTTCCCTGCCGGAGTCTCAGGAAGCAATCGACGCGATCGCCAGCTTTATCCGATCACAGTTTGCAGATGATCCACCCGATACCGATCCGCCCGACGTCGTGCTGTATGACGGTTCGCTGTAGGCGGTGTCGGTATTGCATGGCGTAAAATTATCTTGTTTTCCTCTCATGACATCCGGGTAAAGACACAAGTAGGGACGCCCAACGGGGCGTCCGCGCACTTCGCATGTCCGGGGCGTCCGCGCACTTCGCATGTCCGGGGCGTCCGCGCCTTCGCATGTCCGGGGCGTCCGCGCACTTCGCATGTCCGGGGCGTCCGCGCCTTC
>CAYNDH010000191.1:0-6583 GCA_964395665.1 uncultured Anaerolineaceae bacterium | reverse complement strand
GCGCCTTCGCATGTCCGGGGCGTCCGCGCACTTCGCATGTCCGGGGCGTCCGCGCACTTCGCATGTCCGGGGCGTCCGCGCCTTCGCATGTCCGGGGCGTCCGCGCCTTCGCATGTCCGGGGCGTCCGCGCACTTGGCATGTCTGGGGCGTCCGCCCACTCACCTGCAATCACAGGTTGTCATCCAGCGTGGGTTCATAGGCGAAATGGATGCTGTCCAGTTCATCCGGGACCGGCGGCATCGGCTCTTCCCAGTACACCGGACGGATGAAATTGCGATCATCGCGCTTCAGTGACAGCGCGTGCCGCCATTCGCGCTCCACGAATTCGGACTCCGCTGCGGTCTTTGACCAGAATAGCTGGAAGATGTCGGCCTGTTCGATCAGCGCATACAGCTTATCGTTCCAGTCCTCACCGCTTTTCAGTGAGACCACATCGCGCAGGAAGTCGAAGCCAAGCGCCTTGTAAACCCGCTCCACCCGCTCGACAATCGCTTTATCTTCACGGCTGTAACTGCAAAAGATCGACTTGTACAGCTTCTGTGAAACGGTCTGCATCGCGTCACCGCTGGTCGGGTTGCTCGTGCTGGTCGTGCTGGGCATACTTCCAGCACTGTCTGTACTACCAGCATCCATGATGTAAACCGACAGCGGAATATCAGCCACAATGACGCCTTCCACCGTGAACGTCAGCCGCCCATTTGCCGAGTGATACGGTGACGCATCGTTGGCGCGCATCCGGAAGTCCAGCCGGTGCCAGCTTTCGTAAAAGCCCAGCGTGATTGCGGGTGGATTGAACTGCACACCTTCCATATAGGGCGTGGCGGTGACGATCGTGCCTTCGGGCAGCGTGCGCCGTACATTCGACAGCACTCGCCGCACCGTTGCCAGCCATGCACCGAGCGTACTGCGGGCATCCGCCAGCACCTGTTCCGCCGCAAACGACCTGAACAGATAGGCGGTCAGCGGATACCAGCGCCCGGATGCGATCTCACGCGGGAAGTACGCCGAAAACTGGACTTCCTGCGCCTCCTGCTCCAGTGCGTGGCGTTCACGCAGGCTCTGTTCGGTCGGCGTAACCGGCATAATCGGCGTGATCGGCGTGATCGGCGCATCCGATTCCTGCGGCGGTGCGGGTGGCGGGGGACTGCCCGTGGATGTCGAAGGCGCAGGGGGCGGCGGACCCGCTGGCGTACCATGCGGCGGATGAAAGGGACTCATCGGCAGCACCGGGATCTCGATCGCCGGTAATGCCGTCACCGATGGCGCGTCTGGCGGGGCTGCATCTGCTGCTGCGTCGGATTTTTCAGACGGTTCTGACCGGGGAGGACTACGCCATGCCGTTGGCTCATCGTCAGCCAGTTCTTCTGCTGCGGTTTCGTATTCATGTTCGTGATCGGCTTCGGCGATCGGTGCCGACAATCCCGCGTATTCAAGTCTGGACAGTGCCGCGCTGATCGCCTGACGAACGCTCTGACTCGGATCGCTCTGATGCCGGGAAAGCGCCTCTCGCACCTGCTCCGCCAGTGCCGGCGGCAGTGCCAGATGCGACAGCGCATACGCCGCCGCCGCACGCACTTCTTCCACCGGATCATCCAGCAGCGCGATGAGTGGCACGGCGCTGCGGCTGTGCCGTGCGGCTGTCATCATTCGGATCGCCTCAAGGCGTGTCGCTGCATCAGGTGACCGAAGTGCTTCCAGCCAGCGTTCGGATTCAGTCATGGTCATGGTGGCTTTCAGGCTGTGAATTGATGTATCAGGTCTGGTGGTGCGATGTAATCCTGATGGCGCAGCGGCGAATATATCCCGTTCGGCCAGATCAGGTGACGGGCGCGATGCTCAGGCGTTGTCTGCGGCTTTCACATCCGATTTGTGCGCTTCCCCTTCGGGCAGGGCCGGTTCAGTCTGTGCCCGAAGTGAAGGGAAATCATAGTGCTTGTTGAGTGTTTCAATCGCGCTGGACTGCTTGACTTCGACAATATCGTTGTGATCGTTGTGCCTCACACCAATGCGCATGACAAACACGAGTGCCACAATATCCAGCACGATAATCAGAAACAGGATGAAGAGACCAAACGATTCTTGTGCCATTCCTGGCCGCCTTTCGATCAATGAACTTACACAGTCCTGCTATTTTACCCATCATAGGGTGACAAAGACAAGCGTACAAGCATCGACCACCATTCCCCACACAAACACAAACCTCTCGAACCGAAGTCAGAGAGGTTTGTATTGGGGGAAGGGGGATTTGGTTATGTTGATAGGCTTCGCCTGGGTGCCAGCACTGCTGACATCGCGAAGCCTTAGGTTTTAGTCGTCGCTATCGTCTGACTGCGCGTAAGATCGCAAGCAGGATAACTGCGCCGATGAAGGCGGTGATCACGCTGCCGATATTGAAACCGGTCACCGGGCCACCAATGTCGAGCGCATCAAGTACGAAACCACCGATCAGACCACCGACGATACCGACGATGATGTCAGTCAGCAGACCCTGCTGGCGGTTGGTACCCATAACGATGCTGGCAAGCCAACCGGCGATAGCACCGACAACGATCCATGCGATTAAACTTCCAAGATCCATAGTGCAAAGCTCCTTATGGGGTGCAGTTAATCATGCAGTCAAAATTAACATTCTTAAGCACTGCCCACAATGCACGCTACGCCTATCTTGAACTAGGTCAGGTGGGGGATATAGGCGTGCGCTGCATTGAGTGAATCTATTGGCCTTCCCTTGATTTACATTATAGCCCTGACCTGAAATTGCGCGAATTCTCTATCCAGAATCACACCATCGCTCATCCGATTCACACAAACGGCAGCCATTTGCGGATGCGCCGCATCAATAGAATCGCATTCAGCACCCGTGGGTTCAGCCCCGCGATCAGTGCCTCTGCCCCCCACTGGCGATCCACCACCACCGCCTGCGTGCTGACAAACCGCAGCAGCCCTTCCGGACCACCACGCCGTCCCATGCCGCTGTCTTTCTGTCCGCCCCACGGCAGCCCCGCCGCAAAGGGGACCATCCCGGCCCGGTTGACAGCAACATCGCCGGTATTCAACTGCGTCGCCAGATGTTCACCCAGCGCCAGATCACGGGTATAAATCGCAGCGGAGAGTCCGAAACTCGTGCTGTTCGCCAGCGTGATCGCCTCACCTTCATGCTCCACCCGCATGATCGGGATCACCGGCCCGAACGTCTCTTCATTCATCACATCCATTGTGTGATCGACATCCGCCAGCACCGCCGGTTCGTAAAACAGCGGCCCAAGATCCGGGCGCCGCCTGCCACCGTAAATCAGTCTCGCGCCTTTCGCCACTGCATCCGTGACCTGTGCTTCGACCTTCTCAAGCTGTGCCTGATTCGTCAGGCTGCCCATATTGACCGCAAAGCCGCGTTCACTGCCGAGCGTGAAATGCTGCATATGATGTTCCACCCGCTCGATAAAGGTGTGATACACCGGCGCTTCGACGTAGATCCGTTCCAGACTGATGCACGTCTGGCCGGAATTCTCCAGCGCGGTCACGATGATATTCGTCGCCGCCAGATCGAGATCGGCATCGCGCAGCACAATCGCCGCATCCTTGCCGCCCAGCTCCATCGTCATGCCAATCAGACGGCCCGCCGCCTGCTGCGCGACCTGCCGCCCGACTTCGGTGCTGCCGGTGAAGTTGATGTAATCGACGCTGTCCGTCAGTGCGCGGCCTGTCTCGCTGTCGCCGGTGACCACCTGCACCAGCTCTCGCGGGACACCGGCCTGCACCAGCAGGTCCGCGCCGTACAGCGTGCCGTAAGGCGCAAGCTCACTCGGCTTGATGACCGCCGCGTTACCGGCGGCCAGCGCGGGCAGCACATCGATGAAGGTCAGCAGCATCGGATAATTCCACGGCGTGATGAATCCGACCACACCATGCGGCTTGTAATACACCGTCGCGGTCTGAATCAGCGGGAACATCGCGCTGCGGCGTTCGGGCTTCAGCAGCGCATCAGCCTGATGCTTCAGCCATGTTGCGGTGTGATCGATCAGCAGCACTTCGAGAAATGCGCCGGTATCGGTCTTACCGGTTTCGGACCGGATCGTGTCCATTGCTTCGCGCTGATGCTGCCACAGCAGTTCGGCAAAGCGCGACAGCACCAGCAGCCGATCCTTCACACTCTGCGCCGCCCAGATGCGCTGCGCGACCCGCGCCCGGCGCACGGTCTCGCGCACTTCATCCGGTGTCGTCACCGGGATCTCGCCGATGGCAGCCCCAGTCACCGGGTTATACACACTGATCATCTTACGCTTGGAGTGTCCGTTTTGCGCTGCATCCGCACTGCGCTGATAGGTAAAGGTCATGAGGTTATTCCAGTAAACTATCGCATCGATATTCGATTGATTATAACATCAGCGCGGGGACGGCGGGGCTTTTACAGAATATAGAGTAGGGACGCCACACATGCTTGCATGTCCGGGGCGTCCGCATGTCGGGGGCATCCGCTGCCCACCTGAAGATCACAGGCGCGGGCCGGAAGAATCCGGCCCCTACAATGTACCGGCAATTGCGTGCATCTGCGCGTGGAATTCTTCTTCGCTCATCTCCGGCACATCGGGATTCGCGTATTTGCCAAACAGACTGTCTCCAGTATGCGGCGGACTACGACGCAATGCTTCGACTTCAGCAAGGAGTTCCTCACGTGTGGGACTGCTTGCAGACTGCTGAACGCGCACAGGCTCGGCAGCTTTTACGCCTGATGACGGTGACTGGTGCGTGATCTGCTTCAGACGCAGGGCATAGATCAGTTGATTCTGCTCATGCTCCGGCAGTTGCTCTGCCAGTTTCAGGACATCCTCAAAGTGAATATCGGTCATGGGATGAAATCCTCATACGCTATCCTGTAGATTCTACCACGACTCAGGCCTCACGCTGCACTGCTGTATCTCTCTAATCCCCTGCTGCTGCACCGACCGCCGCTGGCATCTTCCGCTTGCGCTTCGTGTTCACGCTGATACCCAGACTCATGCTGACGGCCACCAGCCCCAGCAGCGCCGCCGAGACAAACACCAGATGATAATCGCCCAGCGACTCGCGGAAGAAGCCGCCCGCGTAGCTGGCAATCCCCGCCCCGATCATATGCGAACAGTAGATCCAGCCGTAAATCGTCCCCAGTGACTTCCGCCCGAAGCGCTGCGCCGTCAGGTTGACCGTCGGCGGCACGGTTGCCACCCAGTCCAGCCCATAGATCAGCGAGAACAGCAGCATATTCTGCATATCGTAGATGAACGGCAGGCCGGCCAGCGCAATCGCCCGCATCCCGTAATACATCGCCAGCAGCAGACGGTTGTCCACACGATCCGTCAGCCAGCCAGACGCCAGCGTGCCGACGATGTTCATGCCGCCCATCAGCGCAATCGCCCACGAGATCTCGACCTTCTCGAAGCCGTGTTCCAGCGAATGCGGCAGCAGATGCGTCGTAATCAGCCCGACGGTGGTATACCCGCACACGAAGAAACTCCCCGCCAGCAGCCAGAAATCCCGCGTCCGTAGTGCATCCCGCAGCGGTGTGGAACGGCTGTCCATCGCCACACCGGACGCAGTCGGCTCGCCAATCGCCGTCGTGCCCACATCTTCCGGCTGATCGCGCATCAGCAGCGCGGTCGGGATCAGCAGCAGCGCGATCACCAGCCCCAACCCGCCGAAGATCCCCTGCCAGCCGCCCACATCCGCAATCGGGATCAGAATCGGCAGAAACAGCAGTTGGCCCGCCGCCGCCGATCCGCTGAAGATCCCCAGTGCCAGCCCGCGATAACGGTTGAACCAGCGCAGCGCTACAATGCTGCCCAGTGTGCCGGAGACCGCCCCGGTCCCAATACCGATCACCAGCCCCCAGAACAGATGAAACTGCCACAGTTCGGTCATCGTCAGCAGCGCCATGAGTCCGATCGCGATCAGTGACATCCCGCCGAGCATCACCCTGCGCGGGCCGTAGCGGTCGATCAGTGCGCCGCCAATCGGAGCGCCAAGCCCGAAGAAGAACAGGCTGATCATAAACGCCAGCGAGATGCTGGCACGATCCCAGCCAAATTCAGCTTCCAGCGGATCAAACAGCACACTGGTCGCATTACGGACACCCGCCGACAGCAGCAGTCCGGCGAATGTGATCAGGATAATGACAAAAGCGTAATGAAACCGGCGCGGGAGTCGGATAGATGCGGCCATCTGTGAACCTCAAAGGTTAAACGAATACGTCCGATTATAAAAAATGGACTGCAATCCGGATGCAAACCAATAAGTCCACATGGGCATCATGGAATCTCAAAGCGCAAAAACCCGTCCTACGGGGACGGCCTGTGTACCGTCCCGCTGCTTCCCACAACATGAAAATCGTAGGGACGCCCAACGGGGCGTCCGCTGCCTTCTTCCCATAACATGAAAATCGTAGGGACGCGCTACATGCTTTGCATGGCCTGCGCGTCCGCCGCCTTCACATATCCGGGGACGGCCTGCAATATCGCCCCGCCGCGAGATGATTTTCAGGCACAGCTTGCCGAGCGCCTCAATGTGAGAACCGTAGGGACGACCAACGGGGCGTCCGCCGCAGCCGCA
>CAYNDH010000190.1:2086-8295 GCA_964395665.1 uncultured Anaerolineaceae bacterium | reverse complement strand
TCCAATTGTGGACTTCGCGTGGTCGCCGGATAGTAAGCGCCTTATTGGAGCTGATGGAAATCATAATGTCATCGTATGGTGTACTGATCAGACCAACCTTATGTGCACATTTGACAGTGAAATCACTAGATTGCATGGAGCAGAAGAAGGAGCAGATGCCTTGGATTGGTCCAGTGATGATACCCTAGTCACTGCTAGCCAGTACGACATCTTTTCGTTACGCACTTGGGATATGGATACGTATACGATAATTGATGAGGTAGTGGCAGGATCGGCAGTAAAAGTAGCTTGGAGTCCTGACAACAGTCAAATAGCCGCAGCAACGTATTACGGTAGGGTATACATATTTGATCGTGGCTTAACCTCCAAATATGAGGTTACACCGCCGAGTAATGAAAATACAATATATTCAATCGCCTGGGACCATACGGGAGATCGGCTGGCTTACGGCATGCTGGATGGCAATGTTGTAGTCGTAAATGCTGATACAGGACAGGAGTTGGCACGTTTAGAAGAACATGATTATGCCGCAAGTGCTCTTGCCTGGAGTCCTGATAATACTCAGCTTGCGACTGCAAGCAGTATGGGAACGGTCATTGTCTGGAACCCGACCACCGATGTCTCGCAGGTTATCGCGGTCATTGAAAAGCAGGAGAGTGGCACAGCATCTATTTCGTGGAATCCTGATGGTACTCTGTTGTATCCAGATGAGACAGATTTTCCTGTAGGTCTTCCCACACCGATGATGACTGCGACGGCTGAGCCAACAGACATCCGTATAACACCAGAGACGCCGACGGTAACAGCCTCGCGGACTTCTCCACAATAGAGAACGACACCCGACGGGTGTACAATAGACCCCATCACTAACAGGACACCTCAACACTCCATGACCAATCTTTACGAACTCAATCTCGACCAGCTTAATGACCTGTTCCAGCAGTGGGGCGAACCGCGCTTCCGTGCCAAACAGGTTTACGACTGGCTGTATACCAATCCCGTCGAAACCTTCGACGCCATGACCAATCTGCCGAAGCCCCTGCGCGAACGTCTGGCATCGGAGACGACGCTCGGCACACTCGAAATCGTCACCGAACGCGCCAGCCGTGATGGGACGGTCAAGCGGCTATACAAACTGCCGGATGACCAGTTGATCGAATCGGTGCTGATGCCGTATGACGACGACCGCCGCACCGCCTGCATCTCGACACAGGCCGGATGCGCGATGGGCTGTGTCTTCTGCGCCACCGGGCAGATGGGCTTTGCGCGTCACCTGACCGCCGCCGAGATCGTCGAGCAGGCCGTGCGCTATGCGGCGCTGCTCCATGCCGAAGGTGACCGCCTTAGCAACATCGTGCTGATGGGCATGGGCGAGCCGTTCCACAATTACGACAACACGATCGAAGCCATCCGCCGCCTGATGGATCAGCTTGGCATTGGGGCGCGTCATATCACCGTCAGCACCGTCGGCCTTGTCCCGCAGATCCGCCGCTTTGCCGAAGAAGGCTTACAGGTGCGGCTTGCGATCAGCCTGCACGCCGCCACCGATGACGAACGCAGCGCACTGCTGCCAGTCAACCGCCGCTGGGATCTGGACGAACTGCTGGACGCCTGCCGTGAGTACATCGAAAAGACGGGCCGCCGCATCACCTTCGAATGGGCGCTGATTCGCGGCGAAAATGATACGGTCGAACAGGCGCAGGCGCTCGGCAAACTGCTGCAGGGGATGCTGTGCCATGTCAACCTCATCCCGCTGAACCCGACCGGCGGGTTTGATGGCAAACCATCCAGCACCGAAGCGGTCAATACCTTTATCGACGTGCTGGATCGCTACGGCGTCAGCGCGACGGTGCGCGTCCGTCGCGGCATCGACATTGACGCGGGCTGCGGACAGCTCAAGTCCGATGTGCTGCGCGGACGCCCGAAGAAGGTCAGCCCGACGCCTAATGACTTCGGTGATACCGAGAGTCCGGCCACCAGCCCGGTGCTGATCGCTATTGATGACATCGTTGATGATGCTTTCGGTGCTGATGCTTCAGACGCTGACAGCACCAGCGCCGCCGACCCAGACTAAAATCAGGCGTTTGCCGCTGTCATGCCCGGTTCATCCGACAAATCCGACCTGCCCGACGACCGTTTCACCGTGGCCGATGTCCTTCAGCATGATCTGCTTCAGGAAGCGCAGGTGGTCGGTGGGGCAGGCGGACTCGATCATGAGGTTGAATGGGTGCATAACGTCGGCGTGCCGGATGCCCCCGTCTGGCTCAACGGCGGCGAACTGGTGCTGACCACCGGCCTCAATCTGCCGGAAGATCCCGCCGGGCAGGTCGATTACCTGCGCCAGATGATCGCTAAGGGCGTGGCGGGGCTGTGCCTGTCAGTCGGGCGCTATATGCCGCAGATCCCCGATTATCTGTGTGCCACTGCTGATGAGCACGCCTTTCCACTGATCGCCATTCCCTATCAGACGCGCTTTATCGATGTGGCGCGGACGATCAATCGGTTGATCGCACAGCGCGATGTCCGCCGCGCCCTGATGATTCAGCAGCGCCTGACGCAGTTGGTACTCGAAGGCGGGGATCTGGCGGCGCTGGCCCGCACGCTGGCCGGACTCGTGCAGCAGTCGGTCAGCATTGAGGACGAGCATTTTCAGGCTTACGCCAATCACAATATCGCGCCGGTCGATGAAGCCCGCCGCTATACCCAGCAGTACGGCCACACCGACCCGCGTCTGGTGCAGGCGCTGGAAGAACGCGGCATCCTGCCGGAGATTCGCCGCACGCTGCGACCGGTGAGCATTGTTCAGATGCCGGATGTCGGCCTTGAGATGGAACGCATTCTCGCGCCGATTGTCGTCAACAGCGAGATTTACGGGTATGTCTGGATCATCGCCGATGACCGTCCGCTGGGCGAACTCGAACGCATGGCGATTGAAAGCGGTGCGACGATTGCCGCGCTGCTGCTGCTGCGCGAAGAAGCCGTGCAGCGCGAAGAGGCGATTCAGCGGGGGGATCTGCTGGCGGCGCTGATGCAGTCCTATGCCGCCGCTGATAATCAGTCCGAAGTGCTGCTGGACCGCGCCCTGCGCTATGGCATCGATCTGCGCCAGCCGTATCGTCTGCTGTGTGTTTACCGTGGGACACGCTCCACCGACCAGCCGACGCATAAGCTCTCGCGTCTTTATCAGCGCACGACGATCCAGATCGAGCAGGAAGAGTGGTCCGCCGTCGCCGGGATCTTCTCCGGCCAGCTTCTGCTGCTGGTACAGGACAGCCGCGCCATGCCGGAGATCGCCGCTGAACTGCTGCGTACCCTGCATTCGGAAGCACTCGGCCAGACCACCCGCATCGGCATCAGCGGCAGTCATCTCGGTGTGAAGGGTGTTGCGCAGGCCTACAGCGAAAGCCGTGATGCACTCCAGATCGCCGAACGCCTGCGCTTTAGCTATCCCGTCACCAGCTTTGATGAGCTTGGCTACCTGCATACGCTTTACCGTGCTGGCCCGGATGCCCTCAACAGCAGCCGTTATGCCCCCGGCCTGCGTCAGCTTCTGGACGAACAGCAGGCCGATCTGTTCCACACGCTCGAAGTCTATCTGGACTGCGGCGGAAACGGCATGGCCGCCGCCGAACAGCTCCACATCCACCGCTCATCACTGATTTACCGGCTGGGGCGCATCAGCCAGATCTGTGATGTGCGCCTTGACGATCCCACCACCCGCACCAATCTACAGGTTGCGCTCAAGCTGCTGCGCCTTTTTGAACTGAATTAATGAGGTAACAGGGTAGGGATATGGCGATGCCGCATCACGCCTTCTCGCCTGCCACCAGCCACATGAACTGATACGGCTCCAGCGTGATCCAGCCCTTCTCATCCGGCCAGACATCCAGCGCCATGACCAGATCATACGCGCCGGACTGTGTCAGCAGCGGTGTCCAGTACTGCCGCAGGATGTTGACTTCCACCGCCTGTGCCAGATCAGAGAAATTCGCCAGCACCAGTACCTGATCACTGCACACGTATCCCAGCACATGCGAATTCTCGCTGTCGAAGAAGGTCGTCTGCCCGACCGCGAAACCCGGCGTCTCCTTCCGCACCGCAATCAGATGCTGCAAGCCGCTGAAGACCTGCCCCTGCGGTGTGTCGAGATCATGACGCTGTGCCGCCCGTTCCCAGTCGAATTTCGCCCGATGCACCCAGCGGTGTTCGGCCTTCTTATGCGGGTCAGACTGGTAACTGTAATCATTGACCATCGCGATCTCGTCGCCGCTGTAAATCATCGGGACACCGCCCGTGCCGATAATCAGGCTGTGGATCAGCAGCAGACGCCGCACCGCGAGATCAATATATTCCTGTTCATCACGCTTCAGCCCCAGTTCCAGCCCTGCCAGTGATGCCGCCGTCCCGCAGATCCGCATTTCCTGCGTCGCCGGGTTGTAGTTATACGGCACACCTGTCGCGAAACTGCCCGGAAATTTGCCGATGTAAAACTGATTCAGGAACATCCGGTGATCGAAGCCGCTGATGCCGATCTCATCCGCATCCTCATCGGAAAAAGTCCAGCCGATGTCATCATGCACGCGCACATAATTCACCCAAGCGCAGCCATCAGGCAGATCGTAGCGCTGTTCCATCGACTGCCGCAGCAGCTGCACCTCTCGCGTCGCCAGCGCTTCCCAGATGCCGACCATATAGGTCGGGTTATACGAAAGCTGGCATTCTTCCGGGTCAATATACTGCGTGACATCATCCGGATGCACAATCGCTTCCGACTTGAAGATCATCGCTGGCGCTGCGATCCGTGTCAGGGCGTTCATCGCACGGATAATCAGATGCACCTGCGGCAGATTCTCGCAGGATGTGCCGAGCTGCTTCCAGATGAACGCCGCCGCATCCAGCCGCAGCACATCCACCCCCTGATTTGCCAGAAACAGCATTTCACCCAGCATGGCGTTGAATGTTTCAGGATGCGCGTAATTCAGATCCCACTGGAAGCTGTTGAACGTCGTCCACACCCACTGTTCGATCTGTTTCACGTAGGTGAAGCTGCCCGGAGCCTGCTGCGGGAAGATCTCGCGCAGGTGCGGCTGATACTGGTCCGGCAGGCTGCGGTTGGGGAAGAAAAAATAGAACCTGCGGTAATGGGGATCGCCGTCCAGCGCTGCCTGCGCCCATGGATGCTCATTCGATGTGTGGTTGAACACGAAATCCAGCACCAGACGGATACCTTCCGCCCGCAGTTCATCGGCCAGCGCCCGCAGTTCGTCCATGGTGCCAAGCTGCGGCGCAACCTGCCGAAAATCGCTGATGGCATAGCCACCGTCGCTGTCATTTTCCGGCGCTTTGAACAGCGGCAGCAGGTGCAGGTAATTGATCCCCAGTTCTTTGAAATACCACAGGTTGTCCCGCAGGCCGTTCAGATCTCCGGCGAACAGATCGACATAGCACATCGCGCCCACGGTCTCGTTGTCCAGATACCAGTGCGGATGC
The DNA here is from genome assembly GCA_964395665.1 of uncultured Anaerolineaceae bacterium. Taxonomy (GTDB): domain Bacteria; phylum Chloroflexota; class Anaerolineae; order Aggregatilineales; family Phototrophicaceae; genus JAEZAF01. The sequence goes on along the minus strand of CAYNDH010000190.1, from coordinate 2,805 downwards.
CCGGTGCGCTGCTGGTCAAGATCATGGAGCGCCGCAGGGCGTTCAGCGTAGGCCTGCACGGTCGTCGTCAGGATCTGCTCCAGGTGGTAGTAAAAATCGTACTGGCTGCCGTACAGTTCATACAGCAGAGAGAGTATCGTCGGCAGATACTGTTCCAGCCGCGCTGTCAGCACATCCTGATCGGCAGTGCCTGTCTTGTTCTCGTTCAGCTCGGTCAGTATCGGCAGCAGACGCGGCAGCAGTCGCTCCAGCGCCACACGGGCTTCGTGTTGGTAATCCAGCATAGGTTTATCCGGGTGATTGAGATGGGACTATTTATAAAGTTACAAACAGCAGCAGGTTGAAGCCTGCGTGCAGGGTAGGGCCGGGGCTTCAGCGTGTCACAGATCATGCCAGCAGTTCCCTGATGGCCTGCATTATAGCCATCAACGAAACATAAAGAAACTTTTCACAGGTTCTCGCGTATAACCATCGTGCAGGACACCACACAGCGCATCATCCGCGACGTATGAATTCTGCAATGCAGGGAACGTGCAGCACATATACCACGTCCGCTCATTCTGTGGGAACAGGTCACTTCACCAGTGCAATTTTACGGGTGTCTGATGACCGAATTAAGGAGTTCGTGCTATACTTGCACGCGATATCGCTTTATGCTCTAAATAACAGGTAATTTCATGCTGTCCCGATGACAAACGGTCACGCCAACGGTCACGCCA
>CAYNDH010000190.1:0-1986 GCA_964395665.1 uncultured Anaerolineaceae bacterium | reverse complement strand
AACGGTCACGCCAACGGTCACGCCAGCGAACCAACGTTAACAATCCATGAATTAGGAAGGACGACTGCACGATGGCATCTCTCTTTGATAAAATTCAGACCCTGATCAACGCAAATCTTCACGGTCTTGTGGATCGCGCCCTGCAATCCAACTCCGTCCAGGTGCTGGACGAATACATCCGTCAGGTGGAGAAGAATCTGGAAGCGCTGGAAGACTCCACCGCCACCGTCGGCGGGACGGTCAAGACCCTCAAGCGCAAGTATGACGAATTCGCCGCCGCCGCCGAAAAGCTCGACCGCGACATCGACACCCTGATCGTCGCCGGCAAGGATGATCTCGCCGCCGCCGCGCAGTCTGACCTCAACACCAAGCAGCAGCTTGCTCAGGAATACTACGAGCAGTGGCAGGCTCAGGAACGTCAGTATCAGTCGATGCTCGACATGCGTATGAAGCTCGAAGGCCGCCTGACGACCATCCGTCAGGAACGTGAACACCTGCGCGGCCTGATCGAACTGGCCGAAGCCAAGAAGATCGCGCACCGCACCATGAAGAGCCTTGACCAGCTCGCAACCGTGGGTGATGAGGAAATCAGCAGCCTGTCGGAGCAGATCCGCACCCGTCTCGACCGCGAAGATGCCAAGCTCGATATGGCAACCCGCAACCTGTCTGATGAAATCGAAGAAGCCGTGCGCGGTGGTGAAGTTGAGCGCCAGCTTCAGGAACGCCGTAACCGACTGCTGGGCCAGTCCGGTTCATAACACCACCGGCAGCCAGTAACCGGCATCCATCATCCATCATCCGGCATCAATTGCAACCGCAGTTGGGACGGATCACACCGCACGGATGCCGGTAATCGTAACATCCGGTATGGATATACATTTGAGAGCGGGATGTGCGTTGGCGCGTCCGCCTGCGATACCGCCTGATGCCTGCTGATGGTTGAGCATCAGGTATCGCAGATTATGGCAAGCGAAAGTATCTGAAAGAGGAAACATATGGCCGACGATCAGGTTCGGCAGCGGGCAGTCGGAGCCGTTCTGCGCAACTCGCTGCTTAGTTGGCAGGTTGCCTTCACCATTATCTTTACGCTGGTGCTGTATTTTGGCGTCGGGACACCGGAGAGTATGCCCTGGTTCCAGAGCTGGTTCTGGCTGGCAGGTGGGGCAGGGGCAGCCATTGCTTTTGTCCTTGCCACCCTGACCGACCCGCAGGCCGCGCAGGAAGCCATTACTCGCGAATTCGAGAAGCAGTATGATTTAAGCCGGATTCGCGGCAGTGTGGCCCGCAAGCATGTGCGTGATGCGCTGGAATACCGCCGTAATATGCTTACACTGGCGAAACGCGCCCGTGGTGCGCTGCGGACCAATCTGCTCAATACTGTTGACGATATTAACGACTGGATCGGGCACATGTACGATCTGGCGCAGCACATTGATGCGTTTGAGGATAATGCCCTTGTCGAACGTGACCGGCGTGTAGTGCCGCAGCAGATCGAGAAGGTGCGCCAGCGTCTGAATGTCGAGCGTGATCCCGTCGTTCGCACGGATCTCGAACGTCAGATCGAGCAGCTTCAGCAGCAGTTGGATAACCTCAATGCGACCATCAACAGCACCAAGCGCGCCGAGATCCAGCTTGAGAGCACCCTGTCCTCATTGGGGACGATCTACGCGCAGATGGCACGCCTTGGCACATCTGAAGTAGACAGTGGACGCGCCCAGCGCCTGCGCCTTGAAATTCAGGATGAAGTCGCCAGCCTTCAGGATACCATCGAAGCCATGGACGAAGTTCAGGCCCAGCAGCTCCAACTGCGTTAGCGGCTATCAGAAGCCATTTGAAAATTGGTTTCCGGCGCGGACAGGGCGCCATTGCAAGCAATGCGGCCCTGTCCCTACCTTCGACGTGTGCATTTATGCACCGTGCATTCATGCACCTTGTAGGGACAATGCCTAAACATGCTTGCATGTCGTTGTCCGGCGGTTTCATAAA
>CAYNDH010000189.1:0-8319 GCA_964395665.1 uncultured Anaerolineaceae bacterium | reverse complement strand
TTTCAGAATATTCAAAGGGTCCCTACGTAGCCGGATCATCTCACACCTCATAGTTGAATGATCAGGAGCAGAACAGCACGGCTGTGTCTCTTTTCATGTGGTATTGTTTGCTGCCGTGTCAACAGGCCGTCACAGGCTCGGCATGTACCGCTGGTGAGGTCGTTTTTCTTAAGCAGCTAAATCAGGTAAACAAGGGAGCAGCAGATGGCGCATCAATTACACTGGTTTGACGAAGAAGCTGGAATCCTGCAGGTCGATATTGAAGGGACCGCCACATGGGATGGCTTTCACAATGCCATCGATCGCATTATTGAGATCCTGAAAGCGACCCCGCACGAGCGCGTCGATATTATCTTTAACAGCACCACGAAGCCGCCCGCAGGTAATCCGATCCCGCATATTCAGCGCGCCCATCGGGACCTGTCCCAGTTTGAGCAGATGGGCCTGCTGGTGGTCGTCAACGCCAGCCGCAGTTCCGAACTGAAAGTCCTCAAAGTGCTGACCGATATTGTGTTGAAGACCGCCGGGATCGTCATTCCCCAGCTCCGGCTGACGGTCAATACACATGATGAAGCCTTGCAGCTCATCGCAGCAGAGCGCGCCGACGTAGCGAACTCCGTTTCACAGGCCATCCTCGCAAAAAGCGCACAGCATTCTCGCCGAAGCTGAAACAAAAGCCAGAAGCGGAGACAAAATCTGCCTCGTGTGGCTGGCTTATAGCGCCTGATAACCTGCTGCGCTAAACTTGTCGCCGTTATTCCACTGGTTAACCATTTTATGAGGGGATATGCATCCACTTAACATCCTCATCGTTGGCGCAGGCGGACGTGAACACGCGCTTGCCTGGAAGCTGGCACAGTCTCCACGCGCTGGCCGGCTCTATATCGCCCCCGGTAATGCCGGAACCCGCACCCTCGGCCAGAATCTCGATATTCAGGCCGATGATTTCGACGCGCTCGTCAGCTTCGCCAGGGCCAACAGCATCGGCCTGACGGTTGTCGGGCCGGAAGTACCGCTGGCGGCGGGGATCGTAGACCATTTTCAGGCTGCCGGTCTGCGCATCTTCGGCCCGACGCAGGCCGCCGCCCAGCTCGAAGCATCCAAGACGTTTTCGAAAGACTTCATGCTTGAAAACGGCATCCCGACCGCATCCCACGCCTGTTTTACCGACTATGAAGCAGCACATCGTTATCTGGCGCTTCAGACCGGGCCGCTTGTCATCAAGGCGGATGGGCTGGCGGCGGGTAAAGGCGTGATGATCTGCGGCACCTTTGCTGACGGAGAAGCAGCGCTGCGCGAGATCCTGCTGGAACAGGCCTTTGGCACCGCCGGGAGCAGGGTGCTGATCGAAGAATGCCTGACCGGGCCGGAAGTCTCGGTGCTGGCTTTCTGTGATGGCGAAAGCGCCGTGCTGATGCCCCCGGCCCGTGATCACAAGCGCATCTTTGACCGCGATCAGGGCGGCAATACCGGCGGAATGGGGGCGTTCGCGCCTGTGCCGGATGTCAGCGCCGCGCTGCTGGATGAGATCGACCGCTGTGTGATCCGCCCGACGCTCAAGGGAATGGCCGCCCGTGGGACGCCGTACCGGGGCATCCTCTACGCTGGCCTGATGCTGACGCCCAACGGCCTGCGGGTGCTGGAATTCAACTGCCGCTTCGGTGATCCGGAGACACAGGTCCTGCTGCCGCTGCTGGAGTCCGATCTGGTTGATGTCATGCTGGCCTGCATCGATGGCACACTGGACACGACGCCGGTCCGCTGGCGGGATGCAGCCTGCGCGACCATCGTGCTGGCGTCCCCCGGCTATCCGAATGCCTACCGCACCGGCCTGTGTATCACCGGGCTGGAGACCGCGCCAGAAGATCTGATGATCTTCCACGCCGGGACCGCATTCAACAACAGCGACCAGGTGATCACATCCGGCGGACGTGTGCTGGCGATCTCGGCCTGTGGCCCGACACCGGTAGAAGCGGCACAGGCGGTCTATCACCATCTGGACGCCAATCACCCGCACCGCATTCACTTTGAGAATATGCACTTTCGCACTGACATCGCGCACGCCTGATGACCGAAACCGGGCGGATTTTCCCCGCCCACTGATGACACTGATATGATCATGAACAACATTCACCGCGCCATCGTGATCGGGACGAGCGGCAGCGGTAAGTCTGCTTTTAGCCGCCAGCTTGCCGAAAAGCTCGGCTGTCCGTATCTCGAACTCGATGCCATCTACTGGAAGGATAACTGGCAGCATCGTGACGACGATGATCTGTTTGCGGCGCTGGCCGATGCCACCAGCGGCCCGTGCTGGGTGCTGGATGGCAACTACACCCGGACACGCGATGTCACGTGGCCCAGAGCCGATACCGTGATCTGGCTGGATTATCCGCGTGCGCTCGTGATGTGGCGCATCATCCGCCGGACGCTGGGCCGCGTGTTTGGGGGCAAACGCCTCTGGGACATCAGCGCCGAGATGACGGGGCTGGCGTAATCGATTCTCATGTTGCAGGCGGGGCCGTTCAGTGCCAACATTAGCCCTTTCGTCTGGTGAACTTTCCACAGGACAACCCTATGACTGATGCCAAACCCGCTGACGCCTACAGCCGTGCCGGAGTCGATATTGCTGCCGGAAGCCGCGCCACCGATCTGATGAAAGCCGCCGTCCATGCCACCTATACGCCAGAGGTGCTGTCGCAGACTGGCGCGTTCGGCGGCCTGTATGACATCAGCGGCCTGACGAAGCTCGACGCGCCGGTGCTGGTCGCCTCAACTGACGGCGTCGGCACCAAGACGATGGTCGCGGCGGCACTCAACCGCTGGGACTCCATCGGACAGGATCTTGTCAACCACTGTGTGAATGACATCCTCGTACAGGGGGCGCGTCCGCTGTTCTTCCTCGATTATGTGGCCTCATCCAAACTGGACCCGGAGCAGATCGCGTCCGTCGTGGGCGGGTGTGCGCTGGCGTGTCAGCAGGTCGGAGCGGCGCTGCTCGGCGGAGAGACCGCTGAAATGCCGGGAGTCTATCAGCCGGGCGAACTTGATCTGGCTGGGACGATTGTCGGCGTGGTCGAACGCGCCCGTATCCTTGACGGGTCGCGCATCCAGCCGGGGGACGCCATCCTCGCGCTGCCTTCCACCGGACTGCACACCAACGGCTATTCACTGGCGCGTAAGGTCCTCGCGGATCTCGACTGGACGGCGCACGATGACCGGCTCGGCGCGTCGGTCGGGGATGCGCTGCTGGCCGTGCATCGCTGCTATCTGCGTGAAGTGCAGGCGCTGTGGTCTGCTGGCATTGACGTGCGCGGGCTGGCACACATCACCGGCGGCGGCGTGATCGACAATCTGCCGCGCATCCTGCCTGCCGGGACTGCGGCCCACATCCAGCGCGGCACGTGGACCGTCCCGCCGATCTTCGACCTCATCCAGTCGCTGGGCAGTATATCGGATCGAGAGATGTTCCATGCCTTCAATATGGGGCTGGGGATGCTGGTCATCGTCCCGGCGGATGCGGTCACGCAGGCACAGGCCGTTATCGCAGAACTCACGCCGGTCGGGGAAATCACATCAGGGGATGTCAAGGAAGTCACAATCGTCTGATACTGGTAACCATTTTGTTCTCTATAGGGCGGACAGCGCAGGCGCAGTCCCTACACCGATTTCCTATGGGGCAGACTATCATCAAACGGTTATCACCGGATGGACGCGAACGTGTTAGACTCTCGCCTTCTTTCACTACACTTACCATTCATATGAGGGTGATAAACCGATGAAAACACGTTCAATCGGACAATTACAGGTCTCGGTCGTCGGATTAGGCTGCAATAACTTCGGCGGACGCATTGACTATGATGTGACGGTCGCTGTGATCGATGCCGCGCTGGATGCCGGGATCAACTTCTTCGATACAGCGGATACTTACGGCGGAAACGGCAAAAGTGAGGAATTCATGGGGCGGGCGCTCAAAGGCCGCCGCGATCAGGTCATCATCGCGACCAAATTCGGCAGCACCATGGAAGGTGCAGGCGAAGGCGCACACCCGGATTATATCCGCACCGCTGCGGAAGCCAGCCTGCGCCGCCTTCAGACCGATGTGATCGACCTCTACCAGATCCACAAGCCGGACCCGACCGTCCCGATTGCCGACACACTTGGCGCACTGGACGAACTGGTGAAGGCAGGCAAGGTGCGCGAGATCGGCTGCTCCAATTACACCGCCGACATGCTGCGCGAATCCCAGGCCGTGACCCAACCCGGCGCGGCGCGCTTCGAGAGTGTGCAGAATCACTACAGTATGCTGACTCGCGATCCTGAATCGGACGGCGTGCTGGCGGAATGTGAGCGTCAGGGGCTGGCGTTTCTGCCCTTCTTCCCGCTCGAACGCGGCCTGCTGACTGGCAAGTTCCGTCAGGGGCAGGCGATCCCCGAAGGCACACGTTTGAGCAATGCGCCCGACTTTCTGACCGAAGAACGGCTGGCCGTGGTCGAAAAGCTGATCACCTTCGCCGAGGCACGCGGTCACACGATCCTTGAACTGGCGTTCTCGTGGCTGCTGGCACGTCCGACCGTCGCATCCGTGATCGCAGGCGCGACCAAACCGGCCCAGATTCACGGCAATGTCGCGGCAGTAGGCTGGACGCTGTCCGAAGCCGACCTTCAGGAAATCGACTCCCTGCTGGCGTAAAACCGTAACCCTGTTTGGCGCGGTTTTACAGGACGATTTCGATCAGATGTGCTAGTGTAGAAGAATAGTGGACGTGCCGTTGCACGTCCCTGCACGATGCCTGAAATTTACGGCCCATCACGATTTCACACAATGATCGGATCACCACCATGACAGACTATCCCATTATCTTCTTTGCATCACAAGCCGTCTGGGAACAATGGCTGGAAGCGCATCACACCGGCTCGCAGGGCGTATGGCTCAAGCTCGCCAGGAAGGGCGCAGAGCAGCCGAGCGTCAGTTATGCCGAAGCTTTGAATGTCGCGCTGTGCTTCGGCTGGATCGACGGTCAGAAGAAGAGCTTCGATGACCAGTACTGGCTTCAGAAGTTCACGCCGCGCCGCCCACGCAGTATCTGGTCGAAGGTCAATCAGGAAAAAGTGGCGGCGCTGACCGCGCAGGGCCGGATGCGCGAAGCCGGTCTGTGCGAAGTCGAGCGCGCCAAGGCCGATGGCCGCTGGGAAGCCGCCTATGAGCCGCAGAGCCGCATCACCGTCCCGGATGATTTGCAGGCTGCGCTGGACGAGAACCCGGACGCCAAAGCCTTCTTCGAGCAGCTCAACAGCGCCAACCGCTACGCCATCCTGCACCGCGTCGTCACAGCCAAAAAGCCGGAAACCCGCCAGCGCCGCATCGAGAAGTTCATCGCTATGCTGAAGGCAGGCGAAAAGCTGCATTCGTAGGCCAGGGCGCTCAATCATCGGGTATACTGAGATCAACCTGAAGTGCAATATTAAACTTTTCGACAAATAAATTTTTTCGCTGAGGCCAGCATGACGGACAACACTGCACAGAATGGCAAAGCACGATCTCCACTATCTCACTCCGCCGCTGCACGTTTCCTGCTGGTACTGCTGCTGGGCGCCATGACGCAAAGCATCGTGATTGGTATTCATGAATCGGTTCATGCCGTGACCTGTCGGATGGCAGGGCGCACGGTGGTGGAATATTCCGCGCAGCATGTGGACTGTCAACCGGGGGATGCCACCGATACACCGACCAGACTGATCGCCGGAAGTGCCGCGATTGTCAACGTAGTGCTGGGATTCATCCCATTGCTTATGCTGCGTTCGCGCATGGATTTATCATCAAACTGGAAGTGGTTCTTGTGGCTGTTCATGCTTGCCAATTGGAGCAATGGCTTCGGCTATCTCATCTTTTCCGGCATATCCGGCGCGGGGGATTACGCCGCTGTCATCGCTGGATGGGAACCGGTGGGCGTGTGGCGCATTGGGATGGTGCTGATCGGGGCTGTTTTATGGTTCGGCGTGGTGTGGCTGTCGCTGCGTGTGCTGGCGCAGATTTTCGGCGGCGATCACCCGATCGAGATACGCCAGCGGTTTCTTGGCCTTAGCATCCCCGCTTACATTGGCGCAGTGATCGTCAGTGTGCTGGCAGGGTTGCTGAATCCATACGGCATTACAGGATTACCGGCTGTTGCCGGGATCATGGCCGCCGCCGGGACGGTCTCACCGCTGCTGTGGACACCCTACTGGTTTGTATCGAAGCACTTTATCAAGCGGCCCGTTGCGCCGCTCAATGTGCGGCCTACGTTTAACTGGGTGATGAGCGCGGCGGCGGTCTGCCTGTTTTATGTGCTGATCCTCGGACCGGGCTTTCGCGTTGGTGGTGGATGACAGTCTGTGAGTAGTCCTATAACAGACGATACGGAGATGAAAAATGTCAACACTCACGCCGGATTATTCAAACTACTTCTGGCAGGGCGAAAAAACCAGACTGCGCCCGTGGCGGATGGAAGATGCCGAGCTGCGTTTCAGGGCCTCTCTGGACAGTCCAACGCTGGCACTGCATGAGGACGGCATTGTACTGCCCTCATCGGTCGAACTTCAGCAGACATGGCTGGAGAAGCGAGCAGGCTTTAAGGATGATGCCATGCTCCGGTTTGCCATGGAAAATCTGGAGGGTGTCACCGTCGGCTGGATTACCTTACACAGCCGCGATCAGAAGAACGGGACCTTTGGCTTCGGGGTTGCTGTCTATCGTGCCCACCGAGGGCAGGGCTATGCCATGGATGCGGCACGTATCATCCTCAAATATGGTTTCTGGGAACAGCGTTACCAGAAGTGCAACTCGAACTGTGTCCATACCAATGCAGCCTCCATTCGGCTTCACGAGAAGCTGGGATTTATGCAGGAAGGACGAATCCGGCGCAACGCTTTCTCCGACGGGCAGTATCTGGATGAAGTGCTGTTTGGCCTGACGCGTGAGGAGTTCGATGAGACCATGAACGCATAAGGCACAATTCAACCTGCGTTCATCACTCCACCACCACCCACTCTTCATCCGGGTTCATCTGCTCTGGATACGGCACAGCCTGAAACCATGTACTCCCCGGCTTGAGGTACAGCAGCTCGCCGTCCGTCGTCCGCAGGCCGAGCAGATCAGGCCGTGATGCCCGCACCCACTGACCGTCATAACGTTTGCCATCCCGCAGCAGCACGGCTTCACCTTCCGGCCAGAGCGTCACCTGCACGCTGTAGCTGACGCTGCCCTGCCATTCGCTCTCGATGATGTCCGTCAGATAATGCCCCGCATACAGGATGACGACATTATCCGCGCTGATCTGCGTCTCGGTGTTGGCGTCGTAATGCGGCTTGCCATCTGCTGTCCGCCGGTATTTGCCGGAGGCGTCGTCGTAATCCCAGATGACACGGGTGGCCCGGTAGCGGATATCCGCCCGGATGCCGGGACCGCTGTCACCCGCCGGGGCATCGGCCAGAAACGCCATCCCACGCAGCAGCGGACGCTGGTTAAATCCCTGCTGCGCCGCCCGTTCCCAGATCGCCTGCACGTTGGTGAACATATTGTGCGGGATCTCAATCGTCTCGTCGCGCCAGTAGTAGGGCAGGCCCATCGCCACGCCCTTATACAGCCGCGCTTTGAATTCGGACTCGTTCAGCAGCGCTTCCACTCCGCCGCTTGCGCCGGAAAACGCCAGCAGTCCCTTATACATCTCGGTCAGTTCATAATCAATCAGCCGCGCACTGCGGATCGATCCGGCGCGTGTCGGCCCCTGACTGTAATAGATCGCCGAGAAGCGTGTCAGGCCGCCTTCGGTGATGTGCTCATACACGATGTCCGCCTGACTTAGCCCCGCCTGCGGACGCACCAGCGGCGGCGCATTCGAGATCTTGACGATCACCGGACGCCGATTCAGCACTGCCGCGTCCGTCACTTCCAGCCCGGTCAGCGGATTGATATTCAGCGGGAAATCGACCGGTCCCAGCGCGCCCTCAACCGGCATCGGAAAGCGCGTGGTCGGTGTGAACTCCGACGGATCGATCACCCCCAGCGCCGGATTAACCGTCGGCTCCGGTTCTGTTATCACATCGGGCGTCACATCCTGCGCCCGGATCATCGTATACAGCAGGCTGACGCCGATCAGCGTCAGCAGCAAAACAGGCAGAAACCTACGTTTCACAGGCTGAATTCCTTGCTCACTTGTTCAGGCTATTGTACCAAACACCGACGGCGCATGGATGGGAAGCCTTTCCCATAAGCATGCACAGCAAAGGCATGCACAGCATAAGCATGCACAGCATAAGCATGCACAGCATAAGCATGCACAG
>CAYNDH010000188.1:0-8386 GCA_964395665.1 uncultured Anaerolineaceae bacterium | reverse complement strand
TTACCAACAATCAACTTCCGGCATCCGGCATCCGGCATCCGGCATCCGGCATCCGACATCCGGCATCCGGCATCCGACATCCGGCAGATTGGGGCTTCTGAACCGAATTGAAATGCCGAACAACGCCTGTATGTAAACATGACAACATACTTGTATGACAACATGCTGGCATGCCATATAACTTGCATATCATTGTCCCTGCAAAATCGCCTGAATGTAGGGACGGGGCTTGTGTGGCATGACACAGGCTGTCCTGCTTTTCTCTCGTAACACACGGATGAAAGACGCACTTTGACGACAGGTTAAAACGAGATTTTGTAGGGACTTGCTTCAGCAGGTGCGCTGTGTACCCGCTGCGTACGCAAACCCTACATCGTATGACACCGTATTGCTGGCAATTGTGCCAGACCCACGCCGATAACCATTCCTGTAACAGACCTCACCATTCAGCCGCTTATGGGCTGATACACGGCCAACACTATACACGCCGTCCCATCTTTTTTCGAGTGGCGGCGTGTTGGATACCGGATACCAGCGGATGTGTACACAGTGGTGCTTCATGCCCCACTTCGTCACCGGCTTGACGAATCCTCACCCATAACACCGTTGTTGGGGACGGCCTGCGTGCCCTCCCGCCCCCGGATACCCTATCCCCTTGTAAAACTTGGTCCACTTCGTTTGAAAACCCGAACCGCATAATCAGAACACCTGTGCTATGATTGACACCTGTCTTGTTATCTGTTGTCCCCCTGAATTGCAGGATATACGGTTGGAATCTGCATCTCGATGACAGGTCGATTGTAGGGACGCCACACATGCTTGCATATCCGGCACTTCCGCTCCGTATCTGCCGTATACTGCTGCAATTTCGATCATTGCAGCACAACATCAGCGAATTTGAGGGAAGAATCATTTGTTGCAGCATAAAAATTCTGTGCGGCAGCAGCAGCAAGTAGCTACAAGCAGCAGCAAACAGCAAACAGCAAACAGCAGATACAGCGCAAATGCGCAGCGGCACTTTTTTTTCGCGCCGCCGCCGCCGCCGCCGCTGCAAATGGAGGGTGATGTCTGTTAGATCAGACTCTGAATCAGCCGCAGCAGTTCCCCCTGATCGAACTGCGATTTGATCAGGTAGGCATCTGCACCGGCTTCAAGACCGGCTTCGCGCTGTTCCGGCTTTTGCAGTGAGGTGAGCAGGATGATCGGAATCCGGTTCAGGCGTGGGCTGCCCTTGATCTGGCGCGTCAGTTCAAGGCCGTTCATCCGGGGCATTTCCACATCACTGATGATCAGGTCAAAGGTACGATCGGCGAGTATTTCCCATGCCTGCTGACCATGCACCGCGACTTCGACATCAAACCCGGCGGTTTCAAGGATGTTCTTTTCGAGTGTGCGTGTGGTGATCGAGTCATCCACGATCAGGATATGCGACCGGCGCGGCACCGCAGCCTGTTCACTGGCCTGCACCATCCGCCGCCGGATACTGCGCCCTGAAGCGGCCCGTGCCAGATCATTAGCGTTCAGGATAATCGCGATCTCGCCGCTGCCGAGTACCGCCGCCCCTGAAATATACTGCGCATTGGCGACTTCCGGTCCGAGCGGCTTCAACACCAGTTCCTGTTCGCTGAACAGCTCATCGACTTCGAACGCATACAGGCGATCACCAACATGCAGGACCAGCACGTGCATCAGGGAAGCAGACGACGTGATCTGTGGCATCCCCAGCACCGCCGACAGCTTCAGGCACACTGTCGGCTGATCGTTGATCATCAGCATATCCTGTCCCTCCGCTGTAAAGATCTCGGAAGCCGGGATCATCTGCATCCGGGCGACCACCGATGACGGGATCGCAAAGACCTGTTCATTCACGCGCAGCAGGATACAGCGCAGGCGTGTCAGCGAAACCGGGACCGTCAGCGTGATCGTAGTCCCAACTCCAGGGCGGCTGTGCAGGTTGATCCGTCCGCGCAGCCCTTCGATCCGCTCGCGGACAATATCCATGCCCATACCGCGTCCACTGACACCCGTCACAACGGTGCTGGTGGTCAGCCCCGGCTGAAAGATGTACTGGTGGATTTCATCGTCACTCAGGGCGCTGGCCCCGGTCTCAGTCAGGAGCTGCTGCTGGATCGTCATGCGCTTTACACGTTCAGTGTTGATCCCGCCGCCGTCGTCCTGCACGGTAATCACGATCTCACTCCCGCGCTGCTCAATGGCAATCCGCAGCAGGCCGGATGCCGGTTTGCCGATGCGCCGCCGTTCCTGTGGCTGTTCGATCCCATGATCGACGGCATTCCGAATCAGATGAAGCAGGGGATCACGCAGCGTATCAAGCACCGTCTTGTCGATTTCAATATTCGCGCCTTCGATCTCAAGATGGACCTGCTTGTTCAGTTCGCGGCTGACATCACGCACGGTGCGCTGAATACTGTTGACCATCGAATCAAGCGGCATCAGGCGCATACTGCTGATGTCATCCTGCATCTGATCAGCCAGTGTCGCGAGATACAGGCTGTCCTGTGAGACGGCCTGCACCAGTTGGGCAATCCGTCGATTCATTTCGACCAGATAGCGTTCGTTCGAGTCCAGAAAGCGCAGGATGGCCGCGATTTCGGGCTGCACTTCCATGTACATCGCTTCCATGTGGCGTTCGAGATGGATGTAATGCATGCGGATACTGCGCCATTCCCGCTGCCAGCGGCTGTGCGTCCGCCGGATCTCAAGCAGGGCGCGTTCGCGTTCTTCTGCATGCATACTGGCGACAAACAGTTCCGTGGCTTCCGACATCAGGCGGTCGAGCTTATTCACGGAGATGCGCACGGTCTCTTCCAGCGGATGCATGGACAGTGTCTGTGCCTGAAGCGGCTCTGTCGCTGTCCATGTCGTCGTCGCTGCCGGATCAGCCGGGGCATTAGCTGCGGGCACAGGCATCGCGAAATGAGTGGACGACAGAATGCTGGGGAAGGTGACTGGCGAAGTCGCATTTCTGGCCGAATCAGTTAGCGGCTTGCGATTTTCAGCGCTTTCATCGCCTGCGGGGGCGGGCGTCTGGGGCTGTGGCCCGTCCGGTGTGCTGTGTCCGTTGGATGGCGTTTCACCGATGTTGGTAATTGCGCTGAATTGTTCGATAAGCTGTGTGTAATCATCTTCTTCAGGCGAACCACCCTGAATCAGCGCACTGAGCATATCGAGCGCATCATACAGGGTATCACAGGTATCGGGTGTCAGCTCAAGCTGCTGTTTCAGCGCCGCGCTGAAGATCTCTTCCATGAAGTACGCGATAGACTCGATCATCTTCATGCCGACTGAGCGTGCCGCGCCTTTCATGCTGTGCGAGACACGGTTCATCTCCACCAGCATAGCGTGATATGCCGGTGTACTCTTGTCAGCAACTTCGATTTTCAGCAGTGCGTCGTTCAGCGTATCAAGATACTCGCTGACTTCCGCACGGAAGATATTCAACAGTTCGTTATCAGTCATGAGCCGCTTCGTTTTACAGACTGGATGGCATAATTACTGTTTGACAACGGTCAGCACATCCCGCACCCGATGCGCTGCTTCGCGCAGTCGCTGGACACTGGCTTCGACCTGCATGGTCCCGCTGACGGTTTCGGTGGTGGCATGTTTGATCGATCGGATGGCCTGTGTAAGTTGATCCATGCCGATGGTTTGCTGACGGGTGCTGGCCGCGATCTGCATGGCGGCCAGCGCTGCTTCTTCAATGGCACGGGCCAGATCGCGGATGGAGTCCCCGGCACGGTTGACCAGTACCTGCCCCTGATCGACTCCCTTGCTGCCTTCTTCGGTGACCATCACGGCGGCGTTGGTTGCCCGCTGAATCTCACCAAGGATCTCGCGGACCTGAATGGTGGCATCGCGGTTCTGGTCCGCCAGATTACGCACTTCCATCGCGACCACCGCGAAACCTTTGCCTTCCTCACCAGCCCGTGCAGCTTCAACTGATGCGTTCAGCGCCAGCATCCGTGACTGATCCGCCAGATTATTGACAGTCGCGATGATTTCACCGATCTGCTGCGTGTGTTCGGACAGCACAAGGATATTATCGGCGATGTCTTCCACGCGACGGCGGATCACATCCATGCCGTTGATCGTTTCAGTCACGGCGTCAATACCGGCCCGCGAGATGTCCACCGAAATCTGCGCGGTTTCGGCTACGCTTTGGACGCGTTCTGCGGTTTCAGTCACGGTAGCACGGACTTCATTCACCGTCGCTGTTGTTTCGGTGACAACGGCATCCTGCTCGTTCGCCATGCTGATCTGGCGCGCAGTCGCCTGAAGGATCGCCTGTGTGTCATTATCCAGATGTTCAAAGGCGCGGTCGATCTCAATCAGGATGCCGCGCTGCTGTTCCAACAACCGGTTGAGCGCTGCCCCCAGCCGGTAGATAGGCTGATTGACGGCCTGTTCGTCAGCACCGAATGGGTGATCCACTTTCCATGCGTGTTCACCGTCAACGATTTTCTCCAGCGTGTCGGCGTAATAGCTGAGAAGGCTATTGACATCCTGATGCTGTGTACGACTCACAGCAAAGCCTGCGATCAATCCGCCGACAAGCGCCAGCAGTGTCCATAGGAAATAGCCATTTTCGAAGGTGGGCAGTGTCTGCGACAGATAGAGTGTGAAAAGGAAAACCGGCAGGGCAGCGGCTGTCATCACCGCCAGCACCGTTGCGCTCTGTCTGATATTTAAGGATGCAGGTGCAGAAAAAGGACGGTTGATCGTCATCTTCATCGGTTGGTACGCCTCATTTTAGCCTAGTCTTCTCGTGCATTCATTAGTAGCCGCTCGTCTTCAAAGAGGGCTGGCAGATTTAACAGTGTAATCTGATCCGCATTGATACCATAGGCATAACGCAGTGTCTCGAGTGATTGAATCCGGTTCATCGCAATCGATTCAATGCCATGGACACGTGATGCCAGCAAAGCAATGGTAAACGCGTCGGTTTCGGTCACGATATATTCGTGAGCAGATAAGTCCTTACTTTCAAGATCGAAAAAATAGCGCAGATCAAGCACACTGATGATCCGCCCTTTGACATTGACCACGCCACGGTAAAATGCAGGGACAGCCGGAAGCCAGGTCAGAGCAGTTAACGGGCGGATCGCACGCACATAAGCGACTTCAATACCATACCGTTCTGCACCCAGAGTAAAAATAGCAAATTTGCGCCATTCCGTATCCGTATCCAATTCAGGGCCACCAGTAAAAGGTTCGGCATACTGTCTGGCACGCTGTTCCAGAATATTTTGCTCACGAGCATGTTCGTCAATATTGAACTGGGATCGGATCGACATCCAGTCATGATTGAACTGATCGCTATCGAGACGGTCGTTATCATTCTCGCTCATGTCAACTCACACTGCCTTCATGCTGTTCTGTTACAATAGGCCGAATTTTAACGTGATCACCGATCGGTCCCACTGCTGTATTTGGTCAGTGAATGATAGCAATGAATGCATAGCAATATGCACATCATTGGAGCAATGGTATGAAGTGGACATACTATTTGCATCCCTCCATCCATTAGTCTAAATCTAAATCGTCATAAAAAGTTAGAAGGATTGACTGTTATGCAGGAAAATGGACATCAGAACGGAAACAATGGCACATCGGCCAACACCGGAACCGATAAGGTCAAGCGTGGGCTTGCCCAGATGCTGAAGGGCGGTGTGATCATGGATGTGGTCACACCCGATCAGGCCAAAATTGCAGAGGATGCCGGTGCAGTCGCTGTAATGGCGCTGGAACGTATCCCGGCTGATATTCGGGCACACGGCGGTGTCTCTCGCATGAGTGATCCTGACATGATCGAAGGGATCAAGAATGTCGTCTCCATTCCGGTGATGGCGAAGGTGCGTATCGGGCATTTTGTCGAAGCGCAGATTCTGGAAGCACTGGGCATCGATTATATCGATGAGAGCGAAGTGCTGACTCCGGCAGACGAAGAACACCATGTCAATAAGTGGAAGTTCAAGGTCCCGTTTGTATGTGGTGCGCGCAATCTTGGTGAAGCCTTACGGCGTATCAATGAAGGTGCGGCGATGATCCGTACCAAGGGTGAAGCCGGTACCGGCGATGTGGTTGAAGCGGTGCGCCATGCCCGTGCCGTGAATGGCGAGATCCGTCGGCTGACCACGATGGATGAGGATGAGCTGTTCACCTACGCGAAGAATATTCAGGCCCCGTTTGCACTGGTGCAGGAAACTGCCGAACTGGGACGGCTTCCGGTTGTCAATTTCGCGGCAGGCGGCGTCGCGACTCCGGCAGATGCGGCGCTGATGATGCAGCTTGGTGTGGATGGAGTGTTTGTCGGTTCAGGGATTTTCAAGAGCGGTGACCCAGCCAAACGCGCCAAGGCCATTGTCGAAGCGGTGACGCACTTCGATAATCCGGAAGTGCTGATGAATGTCAGCCGAGGACTGGGCGAAGCGATGGTCGGCATTAATGTCGGGCCTGACAACCTGTATATGGGTAAGCGTGGTTGGTAGGTGTGTTGATTAGATCTAGGTGTGCTTCCGCTGCCGACGGTTTAACTCAGCGACACCTATAATTTCTCCATCAAGAAGCAGAAAGCGCTTCTTGCCCATGAGCCGGTGCAGTGTTTGATTAATGTACCGGCTCTTCTGTTTCCAGAAGGTTTCGAGGGATACAGCGGCAAGCTCTTCCAGTGTCATCTGCTGAACCGTTGTCGTCTGTTTGGTTTCGACGACTTTGGTTCGCAGAGTATCGCGGCTTACCCTCATGTTTTTGAGGCGTGTGTTGATCTGAGCCAATTCTTCCTGATAGAAGGTTCGCAGCTCAGTACCTGCTTTTGCCTGTTCACGAATGAGATTACGCGCTTCGATTTCCAGCGCTTCAATCTCCCGTCCTAAGGATTCAATTCTCGACCGATAATGCTCCTGTCTGGGTGCAGGTGCGTTGAAGACATCTGTCGAATTCCGTTCCAGCATCTGTTTCAGATAGTCATTCATCAATGAGATCAGGTGTTTCTCATTCAGAATGCGCTTGTTACTGCACTTGGGTAGGGCACTGGAACGTGATTTCGCTGCTGGACACGCCAGTCCGCGATAGTTCTTCGACTTCTTAACCTGCGTTGACCAGAAACTACCGCACTCGGCACAAACCCCTAATCCACTAAACCGATGTGTAAGATGCGGATCCGTGTTGCCACGAACTGCATCCGATCGACGGTAGATTTCTGCCTTTATGCGCTCAGCTAATTCGCCTGTCCACACAGGTTCGTGAGTATTGCGAAAGATCGTCGCGCCGTCTGGCATCGGAACACTCTCATCGTAAGCCCATGCACCGTATTTAAAGCCGTTTTTTGAAGCTGCGTTCGCGTGGTGCCGAGCAATGTGCCCCCAGAAGATCGGCTTCATGAGCAGCCGATACAGATAGCCAGGGTAGTATCGCTCACCGTTATCTTTGACATGTCCATAACGATCAAAGAGTTCATCTTCGATGCTGAACCAGGCGATCCCTTCCAGAATCAGTTCCGCCGGGTCATCCCAAAGACGACGCTTATCCTCGTTCACCTGTAAACAGAGCGCTTTCCCCGTGTTTTGATCGCGTATCACCTTATGCGACATCGGCACCCGGCTGGTGATTGGCAGTCCGCGTTTGGCACGCGCTATCATGGCATCATCGCGTGCTTTTACGAAACGGTCAATATCACCTGCCGCTTTGTAGCCGCCTAGTGCAATCCACATGCGGTGATTATTCTGATCAATCCACCCGTCCTGGAGCGAATAAATCCTCGCCTTGATGTTGATGGTGCGCTCAACGACATAGGCGTGAAGCGCCTGAGTGCGTGCGAAACGGTCACCATCCCGAACAATCATGATATCGAAATCCCGCGCCTCCCAATGGCGTTGCAGTCGGTGGAAAGCATCCACTCCCTGTTTGGCCGCGTCGGAAGCAAGCTCATGGAAATCGACGTAACGGCGGCTGTGTCCCGGAACTTTCAAAATATCCAGGATTTGCCATCCGTTACCCTCTGCGAGCGCACAAGCTTCGGCTTCCTGTTGGGGAAGACTGATCTTGTCCGGCTCATTTTGTGCCCGTGAGGACACTGCACACCAGATAATGCATCGAACCATTTCACCTCCGGTCTAGCTCTGGTTATTCGATATTGCGCGATACTGCCATTCGTAGCCGATAGGCCCGTGGTGGTGTATCTGCCGCAACTCTATTAAACCAGCGTCTCCGAGCTTGCTCAACAAAATGATGTCCCACTTGTTGAGGGCATTCTTGTTGAGGCGTGTTGCCAGCTCAGAGCGGCCAATCCAGTCATCAGCCTCGCGCAGGATATCAAGGATTACCTGCGCTTTTGGTGTTGGCTTGTAGTCAGATGAATCGGCCATTG
>CAYNDH010000187.1:0-8457 GCA_964395665.1 uncultured Anaerolineaceae bacterium | reverse complement strand
CGTCTGCGTGCAAGCCGTCTGCAAGCTGAAATCAGAGGTCGAAACCGGGCCGACACGATAGAGTGTCGGCTTTTGTTTTGATGGCTTTCCGTTTTGCAACGCGGGACGTACAATACACGTAGACACTCCAGAAGAGATAATTCGGCAGATCTATGAACATTCTTGAACGTATTGCCAGCCTGGCTGGGTTGGATGTCAGCACTGTGCCGCGCCCGGAAATCGTCGAGCTGCGCGCACTGACAGACGAAGGACGCCAGCGCAAGCGCACCGAAAGTTATGATGAAGCCCTGCGGCTGTTCGATCAGGCGGCGGAGATGGCGAACGCCCTGAAGGATCGCTCATCACGCTCGATCATTGAACTGCACCGTGCGGACATCTTCATCCGGCAGGCGCACTGGGAAGAGGCAGAAGCGGTTCTCAACCGGCTGACACAGGATGCAGCAGCCCACCACGAACCGATTCAGGTGGCCTACACGCGCATCGCACACGGGACGCTCGAACAGGCACGCGGCAATCTGGAACCGGCACGCGCCCATTACGAAGAAGGCGCAAAACTGGCAGGAGAAGCACATTCTGCCGGGGCCGAAGGCCGCGCCGCCGGTCATCTGGGAGACATCTACCTTCATGAAGGCAACGCCAGCTATGCCGTCCATCTGCTGCGCGATGCGCTGGTCAAGCTGAACAACAGCAGCGATATGGAGATGAGCAGTTACTTTGCGGGCCGTCTCGGTCAGGCACTGCTGGAGACAGGTCAGACTGGCGAAGGCGAACAGATGCTGGCGAAGGCACTGCGGCTGGCCCAGCATATGAATTACCGCACCTTTGAGCGTATGTGGCACATCGCGCTCGGCAAACGGGCGCATGAAAATGGCCGCTATGCTGAAGCTTTCCGCCAGTATGAGCGCGCCCTGACCATGATGCCGGCTGATGCGCCGGAAAGCGTCGAAGTGCTGCGTGAACTAAGCAAGATCTCGGTGCCTCTCGATCGCTTCAGTGATGCCGAGCAGTATGCACGCCGCGCCCTCGATGCTGATCCGTCCAACCCGATCAGCCGGGGGACGCTGGGCCTGATCACCAGCCTGATGGGAAGCCCGAGTGAGGCGCTGCCCGATTTACAGACGGCGGTCGAGTATGGTGAAGTGCATCCGCACCCAACACACGCGGAATTTATGCGGGCGCTGGCAGGGGCGCTGAGTGAGACCGGCGATACTGTGGAAGCCGCCGCGATGTATGACCGTGCGCTGAAGACCGCACGCCAGCAGGGGAATCGGCTGGAAGAAGCGCGCACGCTGCGCGATATTGGGATGTTCTATTCCCGCCATCGTGATCATCAGGCCGCGCTGAAGATGTGGTCAGAGGCGATCCCGGTATATGAAGCCCTGAACCACATGAGTCAGGTCGCACGGCTGTACTGCGATATCGCAAACATCCGCGTTTCAACAGGTGCCAGCCAGCGGGCCATGAAGGATTATGAACAGGCACTGATGGCGCTGAACGCGGTCCAGGATTTTGAGACACGCGGAATCGTGCTGGCGAACGCGGCCATTGTCTATGTCGATCTGGGTGATATTGATACCGCCGACTCCTTTTTCGTCGAATCGATCAAGATCGCGGAAAAGCTTGAGGATCGGGCTTCAGAAGCGACACGGCGTGGGAATTATGGCTGGTTCCTGCTGGTGACCGGCAAGCTTCAGCGTGCCATGATGACGCTGGAACTCGCACAGCAGCAGAGTCGCGCACAGGATCTGAAGGTCCCGCTGGCGGTGCAGACCGATAATCTCGGCCTGGTGTATGCCGAAATGGGACAGATCGAACGCGCCCTGAACTGCCATCAGGAAGCCGTTGCGATGCTCGAAACACTGGATGAACCTTACTGGCTGGCGACGGCGCACTATAACCTTGCCCAGCTTCACCTGAAGCGCGATGAAATCGATGCGGCTGCGGCGCTGATGGATCAGGTTCAGGCCGCGTCAAATCAGGTGCAGCATTATGAGCTGAAGATCCGCGCCCAGATCGGGCAGGCACGGGTCATGTTCCGGCGCGGGGATCATCCGGGCGCAGAGGCACTGCTGCATGAAGCACTGCTGGCGGCGCGGCGGCTGAATGCGCGGCGGCTGATTGCTGAAATCCTGCTGCTGTCGAGCGAAATCCATGCCAGTCAGGGCCAGATAGACCGCGCCGCCCAGCTCTGGGAAGAATCCCGCAGGCATTATGAGGTCCTGCATCATCCGCTTGCCAGACAGACACCCGAATGGCTGCCAGCGGCCTAGCGCGTCGCAGCCGCATCACACGGCTGGTTTTTAAAAACGGGTAATCATGGTGGCAGATCGCCGCATCGGCCCTGCAGACGTTATGTAGGCACGCGGCACTACCGTGTCCGCCTGTAAATCTTACCCGCTAATCGTGGTCGTGTATAATTCGGACGTGCTGTTGTCGTCATGTGTGCTGGGCTGGTGGATACGCATGATGCGAACAGGGTTGTTATCGGTATCAATAGGGTTCAATTATGAGACGAAGTGGACGGCGCAGTCGGCTGTTTCTGCTGGCAGTCTTTATCGCGGTCTGTGTTGGGCTAATGGGCCTGAGTGTGAGCGGCCTGCTCGCACCAGTGGAAGAAATCGCAGCGACGCCCCTCAACTGGCTTTCCGGCTTTTTCAATCGGGCGGGGCTGGCAATCGGGGGCAGTTTCGAAGATCTGCAAACCATTGAAGAACTGCAACAGCGAAATGCAGAACTGGAACAGGCGCTGGCACTGCTTCAGCAGGAAGTGGTCGCACAGCGCGAAATCGTCATCGATTACAATCGATTGGCGGCGGCGTTCGATTATGTCTCGTCGGTTCAGAATCTGGAGACGATCATGGCCGATGTGATCGGTCGCGATACCGCCCCGTCGCTGCGGACAATTGTCCTCAATCGCGGCACGCGGGACGGTGTGCGCATCGGGATGGCGGTGATCGTTGAAGGCAATCTGATCGGGCGCATTATTCGCGTCGGGCCGACCTCATCGCGTGTGATGCTGATTACGTCCGACGACAGTAACATCGGCGCACGGCTGCAAACCACCCGTGATGAAGGTGTGGTGCGCGGGATTTCAGAAACAACGATGCAGATGGAGATGCTGCCGCTGAACGCGACGGTGCAGAATGCCGATCTGGTCATCACGTCGGGGCTGGGGGGCAACCTGCCTGCGAATCTCACGATCGGGCAGGTTATCAGCACACAGCGGCTGGAAGCGGGAACACAGCAGACCGCGCAGATCCGCAGTCTGGTGGATTTCAGCCGTCTGGAGATGGTCCAGATCATCACCAGCTTCGAGCCGGTTGACCAGTCGATCTTTGAGCGGCCAGCAGGTGCCACCACAGGGCCATGATTCCGATTTTCGCGATTACCACGCGTGGACTGGAAGCGATCAGCATGACGGAACTGGCTGCATTACCCGGTGTGACGGCGGCATCCGCTGTCTATCGGCGTGTTCACGCATCATTTACCGGGGATCTGCGTTCGCTGCTGTCACTTCGCACCGTCGATGATGTCTTTCTGCATGTCGATACATGGACGCCGCTTACACATACCAGAGCCGCGCTGAACGAGTTCATCGACCGTGCCGCCGCGCTCGATCTGACGCCGGTCGTCGATCTGCTGCGTCCGCTGCGTTCGCTGACAGCACCTATGCGCTACTCGCTGACGGTGAATTTTGTCGGCAAACGTAATTACAGCGTGCCGGAGATCAGACAGGCGCTTGAACAGGGCATCGCGGAGCGTTACAGCACATGGCAGTATGCCGAAGATGATGCAGAGGCAGCGCTGAATATCCGGCTGTTTATCGAGCATGAAACCGCTGTGGTCGGCGTGCGCGCTGGCGAACGCCCACTGCACCGGCGTGGTTACAAACAATCTCATCTGCCGGGTTCGCTCAAGCCGCCGGTGGCCGCCGCCATGCTGATGCTGGCCGGTTTTGCGCCGGGATCGGTCATCCTTGATCCATTCTGCGGTAGTGGGACGCTTCCCATTGAAGCGCGTTTACTCGGACTCAATGCCATGGGCGGAGATAGCAGCATGACAGCGCTGGAACATGCGCAGCACAATCTGCGGGATGCCGGTCTGTCAGGTGATGGATCGTCTGGCTGGTTTCTGGCCGATGCAGCGCACCTGCCTCTGGCGGATGGTCATCTGGATGGCGTGGTCAGCAATCTGCCATGGGATCGTCAGATCCCGACCGCAGTAGCATCATTGTATGAGGCTGCTGGCCGCGAACTGAAACGGGTGACGAAAGCGGAGGGCCGTATCGTCCTGCTGATGCCTGATGCCTATCAACCGGCTTTGCAGGCGGATCATCTGGGCTGGGAACTGCTTTCGCAGACGGAGATCAGCCTGTTCGGCCAGACGCCGTCGATTCTGGTTTTTCGCAGCACAAAGGGAGCCTGACCTTGATTTCACTAGGGCTTCCCCTGCTGGCGCTGGCCGCTACCCTTCAGGCCAGCCTTCTGCCGCAGCTTACCGGACGCGCCGTGCCGGGGCTGGTCTTTCTCCTCGTGGTCTGCTGGGCGATCAACACCGATTGGCAGCAGGGCGCGGTCTGGGCATTTATCGGCGGGATTCTGCTTGATCTGCTGTCGGCGCTGCCGGTCGGCACATCGACGATCCCGATGCTGATACTGGTCTTTCCGTTGGGCGGGTTAGGTGAAGAAGTCTATCGCCTGCGTCTGCCGCTGCTGTTGGGGGTAGGATTTTTCGGGACACTGGCGCAGCAGTTCCTGATGCTGGTGCTGATGAGCGCACTGGGGCATCGAGTCGCGTGGGTGCAAAACTTTTCCTCGATCATTATCCCTACTATGTTTTATAATCTGGTACTGATCCTTCCTGTCTACTGGTTTCTAAGCCGGTTGCAGCGGGGTTTGAGAAGAAGTGGAAAGCAGTAAAAACCTATGCGAGATTATAACCCCTTCCAGGGATGGCGTCTGACCTTCTTTCAGGGCATCATGGTCGCGGTTTTTGTCATCTTCGCCTTTCGTATGTATGACCTGCAGGTCCTGCAATACGACGAATGGAAAGCACTGTCGGACGAAAATCGCTTCAGTGAACTTCCAATTGCCTCTGATCGCGGTGTGATCTATGACCGCTATGGCCAGTCCCTTGCCAGTAATGCCCCCGCCTACATCGTTGAGATCACCCCCGCCGAGCTTCCGGGCGATGTCGCAGCCCGTTACCAGATCTATAACCGGCTGTCGGCGCTGGTCAATGTCCCGCCGACGCTTAGCACGGAACTGGTGGACGGCGTGCGTATCCGCAGTATTGAGCGCATCGTGAATGAAGGTGAGGGTGTGCGACCGTTCACCCCGATTGCGGTTGCAGCGGATATTGAGCGGAATGCGGCCATCCGCATTCTGGAAGAACTGATTGACCTGCCGGGTGTGAGTGTCCGTGCGATTGCGGTGCGCGAGTATCCGACCGGCTCGCTGACCTCTCATATTGTCGGCTATCTGGGGCCGATTGGCCCGGCAGAAGCCGGACGCCTGCGCGAACTGGGCTATGACCCGGCTTTCGACCGCGTCGGTTATGACGGTGTCGAAGCCTATCTCGAAACACAGCTCTCCGGACGCCGTGGCAGCCGCCTGCGCGAAGTCGATGTGGCAGGTGAAGTGATCAATGAGATCAGCTATACGCCGCCGGTCGCGGGCAACAGTGTGCGCCTGACACTGGATATTGAACTCCAGAAGGCGGCACTACAGGCGCTGGAAGAACAGCTTCTCATCCTGAACCGTGACACCAAAGTCAGCGAAACGGGCGTGGTGATCGCGATGGACCCGCGCACCGGTGAGATTCTGGCGATGGTCAGCCATCCCAGCTATGACAACAGCCGCTTTGCGCGTGCCATTGACGGTGAATATTACCTTCAGGTGCTGAACGATCCGCTGACGCCGCTGGTCAATCATTCCACCGGATCACTCTATGCGCCGGGATCTGCATGGAAGCTGATCACCGCTGCCGCCGTGCTGGAAGAAGATGTCATCGAAGCGAGTACCCTGCTGTTCGATCCCGGTGACCTGATCGTACAGAATCGCTATGCGGAATTTGACCCGCTCTCCGCACAGCGCTTTGTGTGCCATGTCCGCGACGGTCACGGCAACGTGAATATGGTCGGCGCGATTGCCCAAAGCTGTAACGTGTATTTCTATCAGGTCGGCGGCGGCAATCCGGGCATCTCGGAAGCGCGGCTGCGTCCCGGCGGCCTTGGCATCGACAATCTGATCCGTTATTCGACCGCGCTTGGGATCGGATCTGAACTGGGAGTCGAACTGCCGGGTGAGATCGCCGGACGTATGCCCGACCGTAACTGGAAGCGCGTCAATTATGGCGAGAACTGGTCCACGGGGGATACCTATAACGCGGCTTTCGGACAGGGTTATATCACCACCACGCCGCTGCAGATGATCTCATCCGTGCAGGGCCTGATCATGGGGGCGATGTATAAGCCAACGCTGGTGCGAGAGTTTATCAGTCAGGAAGGAACCG
This sequence comes from uncultured Anaerolineaceae bacterium, assembly GCA_964395665.1. Taxonomy (GTDB): domain Bacteria; phylum Chloroflexota; class Anaerolineae; order Aggregatilineales; family Phototrophicaceae; genus JAEZAF01. The sequence continues at coordinate 1,944 of CAYNDH010000187.1, read as the reverse complement.
CTATCGAGCCGTTTGAGCCGACGGTCGCCCGTACCCTTAACCTGGAACAGGCAAACCCGGATGGCACAATTACCCTGCGCCTGCTGGAAGATCAGCTCATCCGTGGGAATTCCAGCCTGTCCTGTATGTGTGAACCGAGCAGCGACTTTTATAATCCGTCGCGCTGTAACCCTGACGAGTACCGTGCCGAAGTTGACATCGACTCTTCGAATGTCGTCGCGGATATCCGCACGTATCGCGTCTTCGTCCCCGATGGTTACAACTTCAATGTCCGCCTCTGTGGGCGCACACCGCCTTTCAGTAACTTCACCCCCGCTTTTGTGAGCGAAGAGAATATGGAAGTGGTGCGTCAGGGGATGAGGGAAGCGGTTAGAGTCGGTACGGCGCTTGAAAATATGGGTGATCTTAGTCTGGTGCGGCCCGATGGTACACCCGTCCTGCTGGCAGGTAAGACCGGGACTGCCGAATACTGTGACGACATCGCGTTTGCACTCGGTATGTGCAGCTTCGGAAGCTGGCCGGCCCACGCGTGGTTTACGTCCTACAGTTCATACGGGGAACCGGAACTGCTGGTCGTCGCCTTTATCTATAACGGCGGTGAAGGTTCGATCAATGCGCTGCCGGTGGCCGCCAAGGTGATGGAAGCCTACTATCGTCTGGCGGCGGAACGCGCCAACCCGATCCTGAATCCGGCATCGGGTGGCACGCTGGCCCAGCTTAGTACACCGGCTCCATCCGTTACATCCAACACACCCGCGCAGGTCATCACGCCGTGACACAATGGCTTGAACCCTACCAGCGTGATCTGCTGCGCCTGTGGCTGCCCGCGATTGTCGCCGGTCTGATCACATGGGTGATCTTTGTGTTCGTCGGGCAGACACCGCTGCTGCGTGCGGCAGGTCTGGCAGCGGCGGTGGCCGGTGTCGCGCTGGCGCTGCGCTGGATGGGATGGTTGCTGGCCGTGGGTGGAGCGCTGGCCCTGGCCTTCACGCCTGCCTTCTGGACACAGACCGGCGGCCTTGTTGCGCAGCCTGCGACGATTGTGCTGGCACTCAGCGCCGCCGCTGTGATCGGGATTGCGGCGGTCGGGTTGAGCCGACGGCCCTATATCGCGCTTGGCGTTGCGCTGGTCGCGTTTGCCCTCGTCTTCGCCAGCCAGATCGGTGTAGCGCGCAGCCTGCGCCTGACACTGCTGGCGGCCTCCTGGCTGGTCTTCCTGCTGACACGTGCCGTCCTGATCACCAATCCCCGGCCAGATGGCCCGCAGCCCGCACGGCTCAAGGCCCAGTACCGCGCCGGGATTCTACTGACGCTGGCGGTCGGTGTGATCAATGATCCGCTGTTCGTGTTGTTTATCCCGGCGGTGGCGCTGGCAATCGCGCAGAGCAAAACGCCGATCCCGTGGTGGTACTGGTCGCTGCTGGTCGCGCTGGTGCTGCTCGGCCTGTTCGGGATTTACGGACAGTATTACGATCCGCGCTGGTGGGCCGCCACGACCGAACGGGCGAACCGGGCAGCGGCGCGGCGTGATCTGCCGCTGCTGGTGGCCGCTGGCCTGCGGGATGGTGCGCGCTGGCTGGAACTGCTGGTCTTTGTCGCACGGCAGTTTACATTGGCCGGCCTGCTGTTGAGCCTGTTAGGGCTGACACGGCTTGCACGCTGGTATCCTGTGCTGGGTGTGACGACACTGGTGGCTTATGCTGCTTTCTTCCTGTTCGGGCTGGCGTATTACGGCACAGATCGTCCCATCCTGCTGATTCCGATGCTGATGCTTCAGAGTATGTGGATTACCTATGCCGTCTATGCCCTGATTGACTGGTTGGAACGCACCGTTTCCCCGCTCAATCGCCACTGGGTGCGGGTGGTGTCACCGGTATTCTATCTCGGCCTGCCGCTGCTGATGCTTTCCAATCTGCTGTGAATTTTATGGAAACAGCGGACACG
>CAYNDH010000186.1:0-8512 GCA_964395665.1 uncultured Anaerolineaceae bacterium | reverse complement strand
GTGAATTTTTAGTCAGTGCTGGTTACGATGGAACCATTCGGATCTGGAAACAGTTCTGATATAGCCTGTTCTGGCATCCCTAAATCCCGCGTGTTATTATCGCGCTCCACATCAGAGATGACGGTCACAGGGGCGGATAATGGTCACAATTCTGGCGATGTCCAGCTTTTTTAAGGGTGAGGAACTGCTGCGGGAATGCAAACAGCAGAGGGCGCGTGTCCTGCTGCTGATCGAAGAAGGCATCCGCAATGAGGCGTGGCCGTGGGACAGCGTCGATGAGCTGTACACGATGCCCAACCTCTCCAAACTGCCGGATGTGATCTACGCCGTCGCCTATCTGATGCGCGGACAGAAGGTGGACCGCATCATCCCGCTGGACGAATACGATGTCGAGATGGCGGCGATTCTGCGTGAGCATCTGCGCGTCCCCGGCGCCGGAATCTCGCTGACCAAGCGCTTCCGTGACAAGCTGATCATGCGGCAGGCAGCAGAAGAGGCCGGAATCCGCGTGCCGGATTTCACGCCGGTGATCAATTACGATGATCTGCGCGCCTATATGGACCGTGTGCCGCCGCCGTGGGTGCTGAAGCCGAGACTGGAAGCGGGTGCGATGGGCATCCGGCGGCTGCATGACAGCGAACAGCTCTGGCGCACACTGGACGAACTCGGCGATCAGCAGTCATTTCGCGTGCTGGAGCGCTTCGTCCCCGGCAGCGTGTATCATGTGGACGCGATCACCTATCAGGGGGAGACGGTCTTCGCCAGCGCCCAGAAGTACGGCGCACCGCCGCTCAATGTGTCGCATGACGGCGGCATTTTTTCGACCTTCACCCTGCCGCCGGACTCCGATGAAGTGCGGGAACTGAAAGCGCTCAACCGTCAGGTGATCGAAGGGCTGGGACTGACGGACGGTGTCACCCATGCCGAGTTCATCCGTGGGCATGAGGACGGCCAACTGTATTTCCTCGAAATCGCGTCACGGGTGGGCGGCGCACACATCGCGGATCTGGTGGCAGCGGCGACCGGCGTCAATCTGTGGGCGGAATGGGGTAACCTCGAAGTCTGTATGGCAGCAGGCCGTCCGTATACCCTGCCGGAAACCCGACAGCTTTACGGCGGCCTGCTGGTGTCACTGGCGCGTCAGGAAGAACCGGACCTCTCCGCGTATAACGATCCTGAAGTGGTGTGGCGTCTGGATAAGAAGCAGCACGCCGGTCTGGTGGTCGCGAGTGAAAGCGAGACTCGCATGCACGAACTGCTGGACAGCTACAAGGAACGCTTCGTCGGGGATTTTCTGGCGGTCGTGCCACCAAAAGAGACGTCATCGCATTAGGTATTGCAAGGGAATGATCTATGCAAAAAGCCCGCGAGCGTGCGGGCTTTTTGATTGCTCACTGCGCCCACCGTTTGCACACGGCACCCTGAACGGCTACACTTTTCCGCTGTTCAGAAGCTGTCATGGATTATTTATCGTGGCCGCGTCGATCTCGCTATAAAATAAAGCTTAAATCCAGGTTCAATCGTCTGAAGTTCTTATGCCTGTGCTGATCTCCAACTACCCGCAGTACCGACGCGGTCATAGCTCACTGATGTCTGTCCCGGAGCGGACGGGCGCACTGCCACAGTACACCGGCAGCGGTGTGACGATCGCCTTTATCGATTCCGGCTTTTACCGGCATCCCGATCTGCGCGGGCGCATCGCGGCGTATGTCGATGCCACGACCGACGCGATTCAGGTCAGCCATCACATCCGGAAGTCGCAGGCGTTTAGCTGGCACGGACAGATGACGTCGGTTATCGCGTGCGGGGATGGCACGAAATCACAGGGACGCTATCGCGGCATCGCCAGCAGCGCGCAGATGGTGCTGGTCAAAGTCTCCAATCCGCAGAATCAGATCAAGGAAATGGACATCTGGCGCGGCCTGAACTGGGTGCTGCGCCATCACCAGGATTACGGCATTAAAATCGTCAATCTCTCGGTCGGCGGGGATTACATCAGCTATGACAGCGCCCATCCGCTGCACCAGACCGTGCGACGGCTGACACAGCAGGGCGTGACCGTGGTGGCCGCCGCTGGGAATACGCCAGTCAATCATCTCGTCCCACCGGCCAGCGCCGCCGAAGCGATCACCGTCGGCGGACTGGATGATGCCAACAGCACGGACGAGACCGTGTGGCGGCTGTATCATCACAATTACGGCATGGGCTATGACGGCTCGACCAAACCGGACCTGATCGCACCCGCCTGCTGGATTCCGTCCCCGATCCTGCCCAGTACGCAGGTCGCGATGGAAGCCTTCTGGCTGGGGGCGCTGATGCAGGATGATCTGGATCATCCGGTGCGAAAGCTGATTGATGAAGGACGCGCACGGCGCGGGCTGGAAAAGCTGTTCGGCAGCGCGGATCTCAATCACCTGCACGAGACGTTACAGGAGCGCATCTTCGCGCATAAGCTGGTCGATGCCTATCATCAGTACGCCGAAGGGACATCGGTCGCCGCGCCGATTGTATCGGCAGTGGCCGCCCAGATACTGGAAGCCAATCCACGCCTGACACCGGCAGAGATCAAGTCGATCCTGCTGCAAAGCGCAAAGCCCCTGCCGGGAGTCTCCGCCTATCAGCAGGGGGCTGGTGTGCTGAATGCAGGTCAGGCGGTGCGGATGGCGTCCCTGATACGCTGAGAGCATCGATCATGTACAGTACCTGCCACCGTACCTGCACTGCACATTCACTTTTCACCTGTAAGGATGGTTAATCAGATTGTCTTCGCAGCGCAAACGCGTTTATATCGCCTACACCGGCGGCACGATTGGCATGAAGCTCACACCGGATGGCTATACTCCGGCCCCCGGCTATCTGGCAGAAGTGATGGCGAACCTGCCCGAACTGCAAAATCCCGAACTGCCCGGCTATGACATCCACGAATATCACCCGCTGATCGACTCCGCCAACATGACACCGGCGCTGTGGTTCGAGATCGCGCAGGACATCGCCAGCCACTATCACGACTATGACGGCTTTGTTGTGCTGCACGGGACCGATACCATGGCCTATACCGCATCCGCACTGCCGTTTATGCTGCAAGGCCTGAACAAGCCAGTGATCCTGACCGGTTCACAGATCCCGCTGAGCGAAGTCCGCAACGATGCACGCAGCAACCTGATCACCGCAATGATGATGGCGGCGGAGTATCCGATTCCGGAAGTCTGCCTGTGCTTTGGGGACACCCTGCTGCGCGGCTGCCGTTCGACCAAGGTCAACGCGGTTGGATTTCAGGCGTTCGCATCACCGAATTTCCCGCCGCTGGGACGCATCGGGATTGATGTCAACATCGACTGGGATCTGGTGCTGCCACCGTTCCCCGACTCGGTGCCCATCAGTGCCAGAGCCTTCGAGACGCCGCTGATCGGTGTGCTGCGGCTGTTCCCCGGCATCTCGGCAGAGCTGATTCACAGTATGCTGCGTCCACCGCTGCGGGGACTGGTGCTGGAAGCCTACGGGGTCGGCAATGGGCCAAGCAATAACCGCGACCTGATGGACGCTCTGCACAGCGCGACCGAACGCGGCGTGCTGGTGGTCGATTGCAGCCAGTGTTTACAGGGCTATGTCGATCTGAACGATTACGCCGCCGGGTCTGCGCTGGCGAAGATCGGGATCATCAGCGGCTATGATATGACCACCGAAGCGGCGCTGGCGAAGATGTTCTATCTGCTGGGGCAGGATCTGCCGCTGGAAGAGGTCAGGCGGCTGATGCAGACCAACCTGCGCGGCGAACTCACGCCACCGAATGCGTGAAATTACTTTTAATCAGTGGGCATTGCATGAACATGCTTGCATGTCCGGGGCGTCCGTCGCGTTACATATGGGGCCGGATGCTTCCGGCCCATGCATTCTGTACCTGACTGCTGACCGTTACCTTTCCTGCTCGTGAATCCACGCGGTGAGGTCGTCCAGCGGCGCATCATCCATCGGCAGGAAGGCATCTTCTGCAAGGATGTCGGTTTCGCTCAAGGCGTGGCCGAGATCAGGATACAGTATGAGCGTCACCAGATCCGGCGCGGCATCCGCAATCGCTTCCGCGCTGGCAGCCGGAACCCAGCCATCATTTTCACCGTGCAGCAGCAGCGTGGGGATCTCGGCAGCGGCGATCAGTTCACCGGTCAGATATGAGCTTTCCACCTGCGGCGCAAATTGCGCGTAATTCGACAGATACATCTCCACCATCGGGCGCAGCTCATCCTCAATCGCAATCAACCCGTCGCCATCCTGATCGACAAAGCTGTTGATCAGCGGTGCATCTGGTGTTGAGGCGCGGTCATAGAGGAAATACGATGCCATCAGCGCAACCGGGCCGGGTGGGACCGTCGCCGCCTCATCAATCGAGAGTGCGCCGTCACCGTCAGCGTCAATCGTCTCGGCCAGATACGGCAGGCCGATTTCCAGCCACTGATCATCGAGAATAGTCTGAATGGCGTCATCCGGTGCGCCCTGAAGGATCAGTCCGGCGATTTCAGGATGAGACTGCGCGGCATTAGCGGCTACCCATGCGCCTTCGCTCCAGCCGAACAGATAAAGCGCAGCGCTGTTGACTTCAGGCAGCGCTTCGGCAGCTTCGATCACGGCGGCGGCATCGGCCACCAGTTGATCCAGTGACGCCGCCTGCTGCACCTGCGCCATATCGTAATCATCGGGGCCGTTGACACCGCGCTTATTAAAGCGCAGCACGGCGATTCCGGCTTCTGGCAGGCGTTCGGCCATCAGGCGGAAGTTGGCAGACAGCGGTTCGCCATCCGCTGTGGTGATGTAGGTCGCGTCCATGTCATACGGGCCAGTGCCATGAAACAGGATCACGGTTGGGAAAGGGCCTTCGCCGTCGGCGGGGAGGGTCAGCTCCGCCTTGCTGATAAAACCACCGAGATCAATTTCCAGCGGCTGCACGATAAAGGCTGAAGGCGTTGGCGAGTCGGCATCCTGCACGGCGGCGTCCTGCACGGCGGCGTCCTGCACGGCGGCGTCCTGCGCGGCGGCGTCCTGCGCGGCGGCGTTCACGGTCAGCAGCGGGAAAATAGTCAGGGCAAACAGCAGCACGAAACTGCGGTAGAGGTGTTTCATGTCAGTCTCTCCTTGAGATTGGCTTTCGGTTGTAAGTTAAAAGTGGACGGTTTCAGATCTAGCGGTGAAGGCCGTCTTCAGTCGGGAAGAACAGCTCCTCAATCGTCAGGCTAAAGATATGGGCCAGCTTGAAGGCAAGTAGGAGACTGGGATCATATTTGCCGGTTTCGATCGCGTTGATCGTCTGGCGAGAGACACTGGCCCGATCTGCCAGTTCATTCTGGGACCAGCCGCGCTCGGCACGCAGCACCCGAAGTCGATTTTCCATGTTCAGGCATCCATCACGAGTAGCGGCGTTGGGCGATGGCAAGGCCAACAGACCACAGCACGATGATCAGCGGCATCACCCACACCATGCCTGCCGTCTCGATCCCGACGCGTTCCAGAAAGCCGAGAATCAGCGTGATGATCGATGTCAGCGCCAGACTGAAGCCGACTGCTTCCAGATGGATACGGCGCTGAAGCTCATCAATCCCACGCAGGAAACGCAGGTACGCGAACATGGCATACATCACCGGCAGCACCGGCAGCACGGAGATCAGCGCACGAGCGGCAAGCGCCTCTGGATCATCCTGGCGCAGGATGAAACCCGTCCCGATGACCAGCACCGTATAGGTAACACCGGCAATGACAAACCGGCGGAAGTACGTCCTGCCGACGGGTGTTGATCGATCTGACATTAACCTCTCCTTTTTCACCATCAATACGCATAGTGTAAAGCAAGCTTGTCACTATGTCAAGTGAGCTTTACATATTATGGTAAAAGAAAGAGGCTTTCGCCTCGGTTTTTCGTCAAAGTTGGATTGTGCGCCTGGAGCGTATTTGAAAATTGGTTTCCTGTCCCTACATCCGACGTGTTGTGTAGGGGCACGCTGAAGCGTGTCCGGCGTTTCCATAAAATACAGAACCGTTCTCTGAATATTCAAATGGCCTCTAAAAGCCAAGCGGCTTTACCGCACGCATAATGCCGATAATGGTCTTGGAATCGACGATCTCGCCGCTGTCGATCATACCGAGAGCATCTGCGAAAGGCAGGCGCACCAGCTCAAGCTGCTCATCGACATCCTTCGGCAGCGGCGCTTCGGTCAGGTCAGTGCCCAGATAGAGGTGAATATACTCGGTGGTATAACCGGGCGCGGCGAAAAAGCCACCAAGCGGCTGAAGGATCTCGGCCTTGTAGCCGGTTTCTTCCTGAAGTTCACGCATGGCGCATTCTTCCGGCGGCTCTTCGGGATAGAGTGTACCGGCGGGCAGTTCAAGCAGCACCTGATCAGCGGCGATGCGGTACTGTTTCACCAGCAGGATATTCTGTTCGGCATCCAGTGCGACGACTGCCGCCGCCCCCGGATGCTGGATCACCTCGCGTTTGCTGTGCATGCCGTCCGGCAGCGCGACTTCGTGGACATCAAGCTGGACGATACGCCCACTGTAGATTTTGCGAGTAGCGACAATCACTTCATGCATTCTGGTTGGCCGCTTTCATCTGTAAACAGCAGAAGGGCGCATGCGCTGCGCCCTTATCGGTTCTACTGAGTATAGTCGAAAATACTGCTGCAAAAGCTGTTTTCAGGTTAGGGAATGGTCAGCCGCTGGTTAAAATAGATCAGATTGACATTCTGGATGCCGTTGGCCGCCTGGATATTGCGGATCGGGACATTGTAGCGCACCGAAAGCTGATAGAGTGTCTCGCCCTGCTCGACCACATGCGTGATGCCCCCCGCGCCGCCGCCGCCCACCGTACCGCCGCCTGGAACACCGCCGGAGCAGTTGGGGATGGTCAACGTCTGGCCGACGATGATCAGATCCGGGTTGGCAACACCGCTGGCGACCGCGATATCACGGATCGGGACATTGTACTGGAGCGAGAGCCGGAACAGATTATCCCCGGCGCGCACGACATGGGTACACTGCCCGCTGCCGAAGTTCGGCGCAGGGGTCGCGATACCGCTGCCGAAATCCGGTGTTGGCGTCAGTGTCGGGATGAAAAGATCCGGTGTGGCGGTTGCGGTATCGACAAGGAAAAAGCTTTCCGCTGTCGCCGTCATATCCAGTGCTTCCTGCGTGGTGGTGGCAAGAATGTCGGTTGCGGCCTGTATAACCGGATCTTCATGTGTTGGTAACGGGCCAAGATTAAAATCATCGAAGAACGGATCTTCAGGGGTAATGTCGTCGAACTGGGCGACTGCTGTCAGCCCGGCTTCTTCAGTCTCTGCCGCCCGTGCATCAAATTCTTCGGTGACGACTTCACCGATCTCGGTTTCCGTCGGCTCCGGCGTGATGGTTGCTGTAGGTTCAGGTGTGAAGGTCGATGTCGGCAGGTTCATCGACACCGGCGTTTCCGGGTTTTCGTCGCTGGCAGGAATCCAGCAGCCCGTCAGCCCGAACGTCAGCAGCAGGCATATCACAGGAAGGCGAAACAAACTCAGGCGACTGGCAGCGGTTATCATGGAGAGCCTCGCATTATTCTTGGGAACAACCCACCACTCCGGCGCACACGGAGATCGGGTAGGATGGTAACACGTTTAAGTAAGCTGTTTCCCATTATAGCGAGATTTAACCATGCTGCACAAAAAAAGCGTGGTGAATGCGCTTTGCACATGGATTATTCAGATAGCGGGGCGGCAAATTCTGTATAAATGGGCGGCGTTAGACCATAGCCGCCATCCGCAGGCGCTGTTCGAATTCGCTAAGCATAATGGCGGTCGCGCCCCACACCTTATGTCCGCACAGCGCATAATACGGCACACGCATCTGCATCGTCTCGCCGCGCACATGGAATTCACGCATCTCTTCGCGCTTATAGGCTGAATCCAGCAGGGCTTCCAGCGGCACAGTGAATACTTCGGCCACTTCGTCCTCACTGGGGCGGAAGTAGGGCGTGCTTTCACGATAGCCGACAAAGGGATGCACATTGAAATTACTGGGCGGGATATAAATCTGCGTCAGGTCGCCGATGATCTCGATCCCGTCGCAGATGCCCAGTTCTTCACAGGTTTCGCGCAGGGCGGTTTCAGCGAAATCAGCATCTTCAGGATCGCGGCGGCCACCGGGGAAGCTGACCTGTCCGCTGTGACCGCGCAGGGTATCGGTGCGGCGGGTGAGGACCAGATGAAGCTGGCCGTCGTCATGGGGAAAGAGCATCGCCAGCACACCGGCTTCACGCGGGCGGATGGCCTGCGGCATAGGCCCACGTGGATCAGGGGACATCAGGACATGCGCCTGAAGCACATCAAAATCAGGCAGGGCGAGCGCTGCCCGCACTGTTTCCAGAGAGAGAGTTAATGAGGTCATGATTATCGTTCAGTAGTGACTTACAATGTCGTTTACTGCCTTTGCCTTGTCATTTACAGCCCTATCTAAGGCTGGTATCCGGTTTTTTTTCCGGGTCTGATTTCTCGTT
>CAYNDH010000185.1:4455-8571 GCA_964395665.1 uncultured Anaerolineaceae bacterium | reverse complement strand
GATCATCCTGCACGCGGGCGTATTCGTCGCTCAGATCACGCACGCCGTCGCTGTCTCCACGGGCGCTGGCATCATTCAGCGCGTCGGTAACCTGTGACAGCCGTTCCTCAAGGTCAAAGATGCGGCTTTCGACCTCTGCCACACGCTGCTTGAGCTGATACGGATTTAATCCGTGCGCCGGTTTGGTAGCCGGTTTTTGCTTCATGGGTTTATCTGCCGCAGCCGATTTACCATTGGCCTTGCTGGTCTGGGAGGACGCCGCACCGGTTCCAGCATCCACCAGTGCCGCCTGATGCCGCTTTTCACGGTCGGCGAGATATTCCTGATACGGGCCTTCGAACAGCGTGAACTGCCCCGGCTGCACCCACCAGATCTGCGAGGCCAGCGCATCGACCAGATAGCGGTCATGCGTGACCAGAATCACGGTGCCGTTGAAATCGGCCAGCACGGATTGCAGCACTTCCTGACTGTCGATGTCGAGATGATTGGTCGGCTCGTCCAGCAGCAGCAGATTCGCGCCGGTCAGCGCCAGCTTTGCCAGCGCCACCCGCCCACGCTCGCCGCCCGAAAGCGTTTCGATCGGGCGGAAGACATCATCACCTTCGAACAGGAAGCCGCCGAGATAACTGCGCGCTTCAGCCGGAAGCATATTTTTGGTCGCGATGATCTCGTCGATAATCGTGCGCTTCGGGTCGAGCAGTTCATGCGCCTGCGCGAAATAGCCGATCTGTACGCCAGCACCCAGCCGCACTTCCCCGGACAGCGGTTCGATCTGGCCGGTGATCGTCTTGAGGAAGGTGCTTTTTCCGGCACCGTTAGGGCCGATCAGCGCGACGGTCTCGCCGCGATACAGGGTGAGTTCCGGCACTTCGAACAGCGGCTGCGGCGCATCAGGATAACCGACAGTCACGTTTTCACTCATCCCTTCGGTACTGCCTTCGGTCGTCAGCACCTTGTCACCGCTGCGGACCTGTGCCTGCATCCGCAGATGCATATCGCGGCGCTTGCCACGCGGACGCTGCCGGATGACGCCGCGCTTCTTCATCGTCTCCAGCCGCTTCAGGCGTCCCTTGGCCTGACGGGTATTCTGCCCGGCCATGTTGCGGCGGATGTACTCGATCTCCTTGGCGATGAATTCCTGCTGTGCTTCATATTCCTTACGCAGGCGTTCGTGACGTTCCTGCCGCTGCTGGAGATAATGGCTGTAATTGCCGCGATAGACTTCCAGCGTGCCATCCTGAAGTTCCCAGATGACCGCCGCGAAGCGATCCATGAAGTAGCGGTCATGGCTGACGGCCAGCACCGCGCCGGGGAAATCGCGCAGATAGCCTTCCAGCCATTCGACCGCTTCGATGTCGAGGTGATTGGTCGGCTCGTCCAGCACCAGCAGATCGGGTGTATCCAGCAGCAGACGCGCCAGCAGCGCACGGGTCTTCTGCCCGCCGGAGAGCTTAGGCAGCGGCAGATGATACTGATGCGGCGTGAAGCCCACACCCTGAAGCACCGTTTTAATGCGCGTCTCGTAATTGTAGCCGTCCGCCAGTTCGAACGTCTCCTGCAGATGACCGTAAGCCTCGATCGCATCCTGATCTTCAGGGTTGGCGGCCATCACATCATGCAGGCGCTCCAGTTCGGCTTCCATCTCACGCAGAGCGTCGAAGGCGTGGAGCTGTTCTTCCCACAGGGTATGCGTGCCATGCAGTTCGGGGCGCTGCGGCAGAAAACCCATCCGCAGCGCCCTGGCGGTCGAAATCGTCCCCTCACTGGGGATGTCGAGTCCGACCAGCAGGTTCAGCAGCGTGGTCTTGCCTTCACCGTTCGGCCCCACCAGCGCAATACGCGCCCGGTGCGGGATCTCAACGGAAATATCGTCGAAAATATCATCTGGCCCATAGCTTTTAGCCAGTTCATGGGTGGTCAGTATGGCCATAGTTGCAATTCATCACGCCTTAGGGGACAAAACGCCCCAATTATAGCATAGCCCGATGACGATTTGATCTTCACGGCCTATTTCGCCCCGTTTCACTGATCATTCATGCGTAAACCCTACCCTGACAGGCAGTGACTCGAAAGGAGTATTGATAATGCACAGCCCGAATATCTCGATGCAGGAATGCATCAGCAACTGCACGGCCTGCCACCAGAGCTGTCTGGAACTGGTGCCGCACTGTTTAAGCATGGGCGGAGAGCATGCCTCGCCGGAACATATCCGCCTGCTGCTGGACTGCGCGGATATCTGCGCGACCAGTGCGGACTTCATGCTGCGCGGTTCCGAATTTCATCACCTGACCTGCGGCGTCTGTGCGGAGATCTGCCAGCGCTGCGCGGACGACTGCGAACGGATGGCGAACGGCGATCAGAAGATGCTGGCCTGCGCCGCTGACTGCCGCCGCTGCGCGGAGTCCTGCCGGGCGATGGCTTCGCATAGGTAACTGACCGGAACTGAACCTCTTTCACACGGGATGTGAACTTCGCAGCGTCTTCCTGCGTCTATACATCTGTCTATCTGTCTGTAGAAGCACACAGGAGCAGCATGTATGACGCGATTAGGCGTACTCTCGGATATTCACGGCAATCTGCCCGCGCTGGAAGCGGTCATCACCGATCTGGCCGCTTATGCTGTGGATCAGGTGGTGGTGGCTGGCGACAATGTCAACTGGGGGCCGTTTTCCCCGCAGGTGATGGACATCATCACGCGCCGTCAGTGGGCGCTGATTCGCGGCAACAACGAATACTATCTGCTCGATCACGACACGCCCCGCGCCCCGGAATCGTGGCGGACGTTCACCCTGCCGCCCTTGCTCTATGAACAGCTTGGCGAACACTGGACGCGCCTCATCGCTTCCCTGCCGGATACGCTAAGCCTGCGCTTTCGGGATGCGCCGCCGATTCGGGTATTTCACGGCATCCCCGGTAATCCGTGGACAGCCATCCATCCGTGGGTGAGCGACGATCAGGTGCGCGAGTATCTGGCCCCGGTCGAAGAAACCACGGTGATCGGCGGACACAGTCACATCCCGATGGAACGGCAGGTTGACGGCTGGCATATCTTCAATCCGGGTTCGGTCGGTGCGCCGCTGGATGGTCAGTTCAGCGCCAGTTATATGGTGCTGGAAGGGGATGCATCCGGCTGGCGGCTGATCGCGCAGCGCCGCGTCCCGTTCGATGTCGAGGTGATCTTACGCGAATTCGAGCGCCAGCACTTCATCGAGCGCTGCGGGATTCAGGGGCGGCTGGTGGTTGAGGAATTCCGGTCGGCACAGATGCGGCTGGACCCGTTTGTCATGTGGATGAAAGCGCATCATCCCGGTGAAGCGATGAACGATGCCTATCTGGATGCGTTCCTTCAGTCGGACATCGATCTGTATCTGCCAGAGCAGTATCGGGTGATGCAGGGATAGGGGGCATCCTGTCATAAAACCCGGATAACCCACAATCCCTTGTCACGCTAAACATGCTAAAATGAAAACGTTGATCTGGTTTCTTCACCTGTAAGCCTCACCCCATGATTGCAAACGATACCCTGATCCAGACACTGGATCTGATAGAGCAGCGCACCGGCCTTGAGATTGATCCAAGGCGCGATGCCCACCGCCGACAGGACCTCATCGCCTGCCTGGAGACGCTGACCGCCGAATACGCGCAGCATGACCCGCGTGAACTGCTGCGTCTGCTGCGCGCCCAGCCAATCGACTCTAATCTGTGGCAGTCGATCATCGAACCGCTGGCGATTGGCGAGACGTATTTCTTCCGCGATGATGCGCAGTTTGAACTGCTGGAAAACGAGATCCTGCCTGCGCTGATCGCACAGCGCCGCCAGCAGAATCACCTCTATCTGTCGCTGTGGAGCGCAGGCTGTGCCACCGGCGAAGAGCCGTACTCGCTGGCGATTGTGCTGCGCCGCCTCATCCCGGACATCGACCGCTGGAGCATCATCCTGCTCGGCACGGACATCAACTGCCATGCGCTGGCGATCGCGAAGAGGGGCATTTATCGCTCGTGGTCATTCCGGCTGCGCCATCTCGACCTGAGCGGCGCATTGGAGAGCGTTAGCAGCGGGCAAAATCTGATGCAGGTGCGGCCAGAGATCCGGCGGATGGTGCGCTTTGAGTGCAG
>CAYNDH010000185.1:0-4355 GCA_964395665.1 uncultured Anaerolineaceae bacterium | reverse complement strand
TGGGAACGTCACCCGCGCATCCCGGTCTATCACCGGCTGGACGGCTTCCGCCCGGTGCCGGTGTTCAGCATCTACACCGATCCGACCGAGCCGGTACGCCCCCCGTCACTGCGGACACAGTCAAAATCTGATCTGCATAAGACTGCACTCGCGACGGTTGAAGAGGAAGAGGCGCTTTATATGCGGGCCGTCGCTACCTATCGCGATCATCGGCTGGACGAAGCCGAACAGATGGCCCGTACCCTGCTCTTTGGCAGGCCGGATCATGCGCGCACACTGCTGCTGCTGGCGTATATCGCGGCTGATCGTCAGGACATCGACGAAGCGCACAGTTATATCGACCGCGTGCTGCGACAGGATCGGCTGAACGCCGAAGCCTACTATCTGCGGTCACTGCTGCATGAGGAATCCGGGGACACGGCACAGGCAGAAGGCGAACTGCGGGCGGCGCTGTACTGTCAGCGCGATCATCCCCTGACGCTATACCGCCTGTGGAAGCTGCTGGATGCTTCGGGGGATGAAGCACGGGCGGCGCAGGTGCTTGCCGGCCTTAAACGGTCGCTGGAAGCACGCGATGATGATGCGTTTATCAACGATTACAGCGAATTACGGGTGCGGCATCTGCGCGAACTGGCAGGCCGGTAAGCCGCACTGACGTAAAATCAGTTCTGGTTGGCGGCGCTTTCCTTTTCGGCCAGCCACTGCTGATAGACGGCTTCCTCCACCGTTTCGCCGTTCTCGACGGTGAGTTCGGTCACGCGGCGGTCCTTGTCGAAGTTCACAAGCAGCTCGGCTTCAAACGGACAGCGATAGGCCCGCGCTATCTTGCGCACAAAATACCCGGCATTGTCTTCGGTCAGTGACAGATCGTTCATCAGGTTCAGCCGGACGACGACGATCTCGTCACAGCGTTTGGGGCGCACATAAAAGGTCATCGCCTGCTGCTGTGATGCGCCGCCCCCGCCAAACAGTTTCCGTAAGAATCCCATCACGTCACCTTTCCTGCCTGCTGTCGTTTGCTGTCAGTCTCATTAAGAAGCCATTTGAATATTGGTTACTGGGTGCGGACAGGGCAGGCCCTGTCCCTACATTACACGTGTTTTGTAGGGACAACGCCTGCGTTGTCCGGTGTTTCCATAAGATTCAGTGCAATTTTCTGAATTTTCAAATGGTTTCTAAGTTACATACTCTGTCTCGAACAGTCTATTGTGTCGTGTTTCGGGAGGGATTTCAACCAACCGGTGAGGTCTCAGAAGCCTGCATAAGCTTGCAGGTACACCTCTCAAAGTCATTCAAACCCTCGCACAAACCGAACTCTAATCAGAATCGTGCCCAATCACAATAGAATATGTGTTCTAGCGTGTGCTATGATGCAACCCTATGTTTGGATTTTGTTACACGGTGAACGCGCCTGCCTGGTCAGAAGTGTGATCAACCGCATGATCAACGCCTCACCCCGATACGCTCTGGAAAGGAGTCTCACGCCATGAAACCTCCCTTAAAGGCCGATACACAGCGTGTTTACCGGTTTATAAAACAGTTTATTGAACAGCGCGGCTTTCCCCCTTCGCAGCGTGAGATCGCCGAAGGGTGTTATATGGCGCGTTCCAGTGTCCAGCGTCATCTGGATGTGCTGGAAGCCAGAGGGTTGATCGAACGCGAAATGGGGATCGCACGCAGCCTGTCGCTCACCGACCGCACACCCAGCGGTGAAGAATGAGCGCCCCGCCGAATAGTCAAAAAGAGTTAAAAGGGCCGATTAGACCCTTTCGGGAGTTGAATGTCAATCAAGCCATAACCCCCATCCCCTAGCCTTTCAGGGGTAGGTTTTTAACTCTCGATGTCAGGAAACCTCATCCCCCGGCCCCTTCTCCATGCAAACTTGTTTGCCGGAGAGGGGATGGAGAAACGCAGTTTCTCAGGGGTGAGGTTTCGCCAGCGCCGACGAATGCAATACCTACCCCTGAAAGCATCCCCTAGCCCCTTTCCCTCTGAAGGAGCGAAGCGACTGCAATGCCGGGATAGGGGGCTTTTCCGCCTTTCAAATCCTTAACTTCGTGCATATGGAGTGAGATTTTACCAGCCACTTACGGTAACGGCAGTACGTTCTCGGCTGTGGCTGCGCTGTGCCACATCAGGCTGGCATCGTCGATGAACACCTTACCTTTGGCGGTGCGATTGGTGATCACCACCTTGATTTTGGCGACATCCCCGCTGACGGGAAGCTGCATGGAACTCTGCACGAAACTGTCAGATGCCGGAAGCCGCAGCGTCTGCTTGCTTCGCTCACGTGTCGGCTCGACAGGATGTACCACCACCTTGACGATCGTCTCGACACTGACCGGCGATTTGGTTTTGGAGAACACCGACATCACCAGATGGCCCTGACTGTGAGTGTTAATCGCAGTGACCGCAGGCTTCTGCACCAGTTTTGAATTCTCCGGCCCGGCCCCTGCCTTGAACATGAAGCCGCAGTTACCGTTATTGGCAAAGAACTTGTTTTTCTCCGGCTTATTGCACTTCAGCTTATCACCGTTGATATGCTTGGCCTTCCAGCCATCCGGGAGATTATCCTGATCCCAGTCGATCTCGAAGGCGGTGTTGATCAGCAGTTCGACCGGCTCATCTGGCAATTCCGCCACTGGAGTACCCGTCTGGGGCAGCGACGGTGTCTCGGAGAGTTCTACTTCGGGCGTGTACGTCCCCGGACTCAGGGTTGGCGGAGCGTCGGGTGTGTCCGTCGGCACCACATCGGTCGGCGGGACAGTGGTCGGCGTATGCGTTGGTGGCACGGGTGTGTCCGTCGGCGGCGGCGCATTAGGATCGCGCACATTTGAGATGACGAACATGTAATCCTGATAATCGCCGTTGGATGCATCTTCAAACGCGATCAGGTAGGTATTCGGCACCAGCACGCCAGCCCGATTCTTAACCGGGTAAATACGCACGGCATGGAGCGCGGGGCCACCGGCATTGAGCGCATCTTCGGTATAGCTTAAACGATTTTCGAGACCAAGCACGTAGATGCCAAACGCGGCGCTGCCGGGATCAAATGTCGTCACAGTGGTATCGGTTCGCGGATTCAGCGTCTGGTGATTGGGCGGGTACTGCTCGCTCTCGCTGACAGTGGCCGAGATCGCATTCACCACATGCAGAACCGGGCTGCTCGTCCCATTCGGGAGATAATAGCCGTAGGGGATCTGGCGTGCTGGTGAATAGCGGCCCACTGCGCGGATCGTCACTACGCCGGAACCCGCCTTGACCATCAGCGGCATGAGGACTTCATCGCCAATCGGGTTCGGGCTGGTGCCATTCGCCAGTCCGGTCCAGCCGACATTGATATTGATGCCCAGCGTCTTCACGACATTCGCCAGCGTCGGTTCATTGCCCCCTTCAAGGCCGTTCGCACGCAGCCCGTAGACCGGCACGCTGACCGCCGCCGCATTACTGGCAGAAATAACGACACTGGCCTCTCGGTAACCGATGGTCGTACCCGCCAGCAGACGGACATTGATGGTATGAGATGCGTTAGGGGCAAGATTCAGCGGCAGGGTTGGGAGCGTAAGCATGTCAAATGAGCTGGCATTGGTCCCAGATAGCGTGATGCCGGTGATTATCAGCGTCTGGTCACCCGTATTCTGGATGACAATCGACTGGGCTGGAATCGTCGTCTTATCCTTCACGCCAGCAAATACCAGTTCCGGCACCGAGACACCGATAGCAGGTGCGCGGCTCGTCTGTGCAGCAGCAAGCGACAGGGTAAAGACCAACGCCGTCAGCAGCAGGCTTAGGCGAAAGGCTCTACGAATTGCAGGGTGTACAGAACGGGGGACAGCAGTCACAGGCAGGTTTCCTCACAGCATATAAGCGTATAATCAGGATGAAACAGCGAATGGACATCAATCATGCGACGCATACAGCTCCGCACACATTACTCAAGACAGAATTAATTCCACCCTGCTTAAGATGGCCTATCTTAGATCACTTTTCCAGAGGACCGCGTGATTTTTTACAGTTTTAGGATAATTGTTTCGCTGAAGCTGTTTTTTTCTCACCCTGTACTCAGGAAATAGGACAGACCGCTGACGATGGCCGTGCGTTACCCTCTATTACGCGTGCCATGCCGTGATTGGACGTAAATCCGAATTACGAAAATCACCTCTGCACTCAGTGAGAACAGAGGTGAGATGTGACGCTAACCGGCTAATGGACTAACCGGCTAATGGTGGCGATCACTGCGCCGTCAGGCTCAGATCGTCGTAGTAGATCTTGCCGCTGGTGCTGGTATTTTTCACAATCAGCTTGATCTTCTTGATCGGCGCGGCCACATTGACTGTCAGCGCCGGTTGCAGACT
>CAYNDH010000184.1:0-8585 GCA_964395665.1 uncultured Anaerolineaceae bacterium | reverse complement strand
CTTAGAGACGGTCAGGGAGACCAGCACACAGGCATCACAGGGGCCGGACACCGATGCAGACAGGCTTTCAGATTGGATATGGGATTGGGCGGCTGGTGGGTATCCTGCTGCCGCCGCTGGTGGTGATGGCAACCGTTTACGGTTTGCAGTATCTGCGAACCGGCAGCCGTGAAGCCGCCCGGCGGGCATCAGCCTCTCGCTGGACGCTGACCGCCGCCGGGATTCTGCTTGCGTTGGGGATGATTGCGCTGGCGCTGCCTTAGACGGATTAGATTATCAGGCACACATCTGAATGTTCGAAATTGGAGATGGGCGGGAAGAATCCCGCCCCTACAGAGATCACGCAGGGATACGGCGGTGCCGTGTCCGCTTGTAACAACGCGCCTACAGGTGGCTCAACACGCTCTCGACAAAGTTTTCGTCGAAGAACGACCCCTTCTGAAGCACCAGTTCGACATTACTGGAAAGATGTTCTCGCTCACGGACGGTCAGGTCCTTGGCGGTGATCACCACAATCGGGATATCGCGCAGGTTTTCGTCCGCTTTCATCATATCAATCACCATAAAGCCATCAACACCGGGCATCATCAGGTCGGTGATGACCAGATGCGGCTTCCAGTGGCGGATCAGCTCCATGCCGCTTTCGCCATTATGGGCCATCCGCACTTCGGTGTTCACCCGCCCCTGAAGGATACGGCTCATCAGACGGGCGGCCTGTTCGTTGTCTTCCAGCACCACCACGCGCTTATTGTTGACGCCGATGCTCACGCTGTCAAAGGTTTCGGCGATCACGCGGATGATCTCACGCGGCAGCAGCGGTGACTTCGAAGCACTTTCCAGATTGACCTGCTTCTGCCACGCTTCACCCAGAATATCCTTTTCCACCGCCATCGTATGCCCGGAGCAGTTAACCACCACCACTTCTTCAGGGTGGATCAGTCCACTGCGCACCATGCGGAACAACCCGGCAAAGGTCACACCGGTCGCCGGTTCTACCGAGATCCCTTCAGTGCGCGCCACGATGCGAATGGCGTTAAAGGCTTCTTCGTCAGTGGCGGACGTGAATACCCCACCGTGATCCTGCACATAATCGTACAGCAGTTCATAGGCGCGTCCGGGGCTGCCGGTTGCCAGTGTCGCGATAATCGTCGATGGATCTTCGACCGGTGTCGCGACGCGCTGATTGCCCTCAAAGGCCGTGACCATCGGCGCACATCCGGCGGACTGAAGCACACCGAGCGCGGGCAGTGTATCGATCAGCCCGAAATGCTCCAATTCACGAAAGCCCTTGATCGCGCCGATTGGCCCCATGCCACCGCTCACGCCCTGAAGATACCAGTCCGGCGCACGCCAGCGGGTGCGCTCGGTACCGAGTGCTTCGGCGAGCTGCTCGGCGATTTCATAAGACATGGTCTTCATGGCTTCGATAGCGGCGTAACTCTTGATGCCTTTATCGAGAAAGATGCCGCGATTACGGGCGAACTGTGCCGCCAGTTCCTTGGTCTGATCGTAGTTGCCGGTGGTCTTGATGATCTCGGCACCATACAGCGCGGCTTCGCGCATCTTGGCGTTGGGTGTCAGGCTGGGGAAGAATGCCCACAGCTTGATCCCGGCACGGGCGCAGTAAGCGGCATAGGCAATCGCGACGTTACCCGTGCTGGCGACGACGACTTCATTGACTCCCATTTCCTTCAGTGCAGAAATCGCAACCGTCGCCTGACGATCCTTGAAACTGCCGGTCGGCCCCTGGCGTTCGTCCTTGATATAAAGGTGCTTCAGCCCAAGCGACGCACCCAACCGTTCGGCATGGATCAGCGGTGTCGCGCCTTCGCCAAGGCTGACGATATTCCGCGTGTCATACAGCGGCAGCACTTCATGATAACGCCAGAGCTGCGGCCTCCGCTGCTCCCACTGTTCGATATTGATCCTGTCCAGGTCATAGCGTGCTTCGACGATCACTTCGCCGCATTGGGGGCAGGAACCCGCAAACTGATGTAAAGGAGTAGATGCTCGACAATACGTGCATTCGAGCGTGATGCGCTTGTCAGCGCCTGTCATAGGAATCGCCCTTTGGTCTGTTAGGTCATACTAAATGGATACGAATTACAAGCAGCGCACCTGCTTCAGCCGGGTATAAACACGATAAATCCGAAAATGAAGGTCCGGCCTTTACGGGCGTCACCCTATGAATAACTGCATGGAATAGATGCAGATCGCTCTATTTATTTTAGATTAATTTCCAGTAGGTGCATCTTAAGGGATCATCACGTTTGTAAAGGATTTATGGGTATGAAGGTTAAACAGTGGTTGATTTCAGGATAGCACAACCCGTGAAATTGTGTAGTTTCCATTTCCATGATTGGGTATATTGTAATAGAGATTTCATCGGCAGTGGCATGCGTGTCTTTCCCTCGGAATCTCTCTGAATCTGACGAAAAGATGTTCTAAAATAGTGAGATTTATGATATAATCTGACTGTTGAGTCGGAAGTGAATTTCGTCGTTTCTTCTGCGCGAGTCGGTGTTTAGAACACCAGCGCTCTGCGTAGCATTGTCGAACACGCTGCCATCAGACCGATTCAGTTGTTAGATACGCTGCATGTACGCTGCGCGAGGAGAAAACCGATATGTACCAGCAGATAACGATTGTAGGAAATGTGGGGCGAGAACCAGAACTGAAGTATTTACAGAATGGAACCGCCGTTTGTGATTTTTCAGTCGCGGTCAATAAGCGCTTTTCGTCCAACGGCGAACAGCGTGAAGAGACTACCTGGTTTAAGGTGACCTGCTGGCGTCAGTTGGCGGAAATGGTGAGTCAGTACCTGACCAAAGGCCAGAAGGTGCTGGTTGTTGGGGAAATTAAAGCCTCTGCCTATCTCGATAAGAGTGGACAGCCAGCCGCAACCCTTGAAATCACCGCCCAGACATTCAAATTCCTCAGTTCCCGTGGTGAAGGTGACGGCGGCTACCGTCAGGACGAATTTGCACCGCCCGGGCACGCACCGGAGCAGATCGACGACATCCCGTTCTAGGGTGCTGCATGTGCTGCATCTGCTGCATCCGATCCACCGATCATCACAAGGCACCAATTCAATGAGTACTCGTCGGAGTACTCATTTTTTATTTCCGCGCCCCTCTAATTCTTGAGGAAACATTCTTACATTAATGTTTCACTGACACTCAGGCCAGTTCTTTATAGTTCTCCGTTGAATAAAGCTTTACAATAACAGGTGTCTTTATGGTACACTATCAACAGAACATTTCATTCTGCATTTCATTCCCTTACATAGCCTTTATGAATAGATTTCTGATAGACAAAAATTTATGAATCCGCACACTATTATAACAAGCAGGCTGAATTCTTTACCCCTATGCTGAAAATATCACAGTAATATGAGGACCCATGTACCAGAAAAAGTTGCACACATTATCAGATCTTGAGGTCATAGGCCCCGTCCAGATTCACCCTAAGGCAGAGGAAGCCGAGCGCCGGATTGAACTGTACTGTCACCAGCTTGGCATCCGACTGCCACATTTTGACGAATACACGACGATGTCGTCCTATCTGTTCCCCCACGCCACCCTTGAACGCCTGGTCGTGATCGACGTCCTGACCAATCTGCTGTACTACATCGACGATGTTTACAGCATGAATCGTGGTGAAAACGAGCGTGACGACGCGCTCGACAGCAGCACCATGATGACGATCTTCACCAACTGTCTGGTGATCCTGCGCTGCGGCACGTTGCAGGACGGCAAACCGGTTGACTTGAGCGAACCGCTCTATCGCACCATGAAAGCGCTGCACCATGATATGTTGAGCATGTCATCTCAGCTATGGGTGGATCGGCTGGTGAAAAGCCTTGAGGATCACTTCCGCCATTCGCTGCTGCCGGTCGATAATATTATGACCGATGGCCGCCTTGATCTGGATAAATATGTGTATGTGCGTGAACACGACTCCGGGATGCATCCGACGATCGACCTGCTCGAATTCGGACTCGACATCTTTATCCCGGACGAAATCCGCAAACACCCGGTCATCAACACCCTGCGGATCTGCACCATGCGCATCGGTGGGCTGATGAATGACATCTTCTCGTATCACAAGGAAGTCGTAAAGCTCAGTTCACACTTCAACCTGATTGTGGTCTTTATGCAGAGTGAGGGCCTCAGCTTTGATGAAGCGGTGGACCGCGCCGTTGAATATGTCAACGGATTTACACGCACCTTCCTTGAATATGAGAACAAACTGCCGGACTTCGGCGACGAAAAGCTGAATCGGGATGTAGCGCTGTATGTCATGGGCCTGCGCGATCAGATCATTGCCACCTATCACTGGCAGATGTCCACAAACCGCTATCGTTCAGCCGATTCGCCGTTCCCTGAACTCAGACACCTGCTCTGATCTTCATACTGCTGCACGGTCTGGTGAGGGCGTCTGTATAATGCTGCAGATCACAGGTAGACGGAGCCAGCCATGCGGGTTATCACACTCAATCTGTGGGGACGACACGGCGTATGGGATGACCGACGCCGTGTCCTGATCGACGGATTGCACCAGCTTCAGCCGGATATCGCCGTCCTTCAGGAAGTCGTCGTCACTGATGATTACGATCAGGCTGCTGACCTCTTCGGCCCTGATTACCACATCTTCCACCAGCCCGGGCGCACAGATGATGGCGTCGGCGCATCAATCGTCAGCCGCTGGCCGCTTGCGCCGGTGCGGACTGCGTCCCTGCACCTGACGCCGCGTATTGATCCGGCGGTCGGGTGGATCGGCAGCGTCACCGCTCTCCGCATCGAGACTGCGGAAGTCGGAGCGGTGCTGCTGGTGCATCACAAACCCTCATGGCAGTGGAATTACGAATACGAACGCGAACTTCAGGCCGTCGCATCCGCCCGATTGATCGAAGCGCTGCTCGACTCCGGTGAGTCCAATGTGACGCATGTCGTGCTGGCTGGTGATTTCGATGCGGCCCCCGATGCAGCCAGCATCCGCTTCTGGCGCGGGCTTCAGTCACTGGACGGCACGAGCGTCTGTTATGCGGATGCGTGGGAAACCGCCCGTCCCGGCCAACCCGGACACACCTTCACACCCTATAATCCGCTGGTCACCGGCGGCGAGATGCCGCTGGAGCGGGGGCGCCGGATCGATTACATCTTTGTGCGCTGCAATCACCACGGCCCCACACTGCGGACCGCAGCCTGTAACCGTATCTTCGATGCCCCGGTTGATGGCGTGTGGGCCAGCGATCATTTCGGCGTGATGGCAGATCTTGTCCGCTCCGATTGATCCGCATCAATCCCTGTTCACCATGCCACACACCATAAGTCCAATACGTAAATACGTAGGGGCACTAAAGATAAGTTCCGCTATAATACTAAAATGGTTACATCATTGCAGATCATCACCTACCAGACCTGATACATCATTATGTCATCATCAAATCCACGGTGCTGCTGGATATAGGACCGTTTGTGCCGTGAGAAACCAGATGTGACGATGCTACTGGATAGCAGTCGTGTAAGCAAAATGGTATTCATACAGCTTAACTAGTGTATTGTTAGCAAATGAGGTACAGAAATTTGCAATCTTACGCAACATTTCCCGAATTCTGGCTTATAGTGTAAGTGCATGATCAGTTCTTATTACAAGGTTCCTAACCAGGCAGTTCAGGGTTTAGCGAAGAGGGAAGAAACGGGCAGGGCCATGTCATGTCTTATACGATAGATTGGTTAGTTCCTCAACGTATCACCATCATCGAGATTGTGGGTAATTATACAAGTCATGACCTGACTGAAAGTACGATTCAGGTTCGTGACAGATTTCTGGACAAAGGGACTCCGCCAGTACATCTCATCTGTGATGTGCGCCAGATCACATCATATCCGACGCAGATTTTTGTCATCAAACAGGCATCGGAAATCTATCTGCGCCATCCAAATATGGGACGTCTGCTGCTCGTGGGTTTCGATAATCCGCTGATGCGTTTTATCGCCAGTGCGGTAAGTCAGACTATGCGTGCGCGCTTTCAGCAGGCCGAGAGCATCGAACAGGCGCTTAGCAATCTGAAAGCCTATGATCAGACCCTTGAGGAAAGCCTCTAGGCGACATCAGAAATTTGATTGCCAGTACAAGGCCGGACAACTCCGGCCCTGTGCGTATCCCCACGCCCTGTTTTAGCTCGCAAACTCCCCATTCCGGTAAAACAGTTCACCGTCCACATGAACTTCACTGTCTTCGCGCATGTCGCAGATCATATCCCAGTGAACGGCGCTGCGATTCACGCTGCCGGTATCCGGATAGCCTGCGCCGACCGCCATGTGAATCGTCCCGCCGATTTTTTCGTCAAACAGGATGTTGCTGGTAAAGCGATTGATGCCGAAATTCGTGCCGAATGCGAATTCGCCCAGATAGCGCGCCCCGGCATCCGTGTTAAGCTGGGCATCCAGCAGTTCCTGATTCTCTGCGGCGGTCGCTTCCACCACTTTGCCCGCTTCAAAGCGCAGTTCGATACCAGACACCGCCCGTCCGCGCACAATCGACGGATAGCTGAAGCGCACCCAGCCGTTCACGCTGTTTTCCACCGGCCCGGTGAAGATCTCGCCGTCCGGCATATTGCGCGTACCGCAGGCATTGATAAACGTGCGCCCCTCAATCGACAGTGACAGGTCGATATTCGGCCCCTTGAGGACAATCGAGCGCTTGCCGTTCAGATAGTCGATCTTCTTCTCCTGCGAAGCCTGCACTTCCTGCCAGCGTGCAATCGGATCTTCCTGATCGCAGAAGGTCGCGCTGTAGACGAAATCCGTATACTCTTCAATGCTCATATTGGCTTCCTGTGCGCTGGCTTCGTTCGGATACCACGAGCCAACCCAGCGCATCCCGCCCTCTGCCGCACGACGCATCCGTGTCTCCAGCCATGAGCGCTGCGCCCTGGCCTGATGCTGCATCCGGGCAGACGGGATGCCGGTCATGGCACGGGTATTGCTGCCGCCACCGATGCGGATATAAACATCACCTTCGTCGAAGTATTTCGTCAGCGCCGGATCGAGCCATTCAAGCTGTTCATCACCGCCTTCGCGCAGCAGCGTGCGTGCCATCTGCTCATCGGAGATCATCAGCGACGGATACCCACCCGCCTTCACCACCGCCGTGTAGATTTCGCGCAGGGCGGGCAGCGTGGTCGCATCACCCAGAATCCCTACCCAGTCCCCCGGCCTGACCTCTGTCGAATAATTGACCAGCAGTTCCGCCAGCCGCCGCAAACGTGGGTCCGTCATTTTGTATCTCTCCAGTCTGATTGATCAAATGCCGATTTGAAATTTGTCAAATGGAGCATAACCCGCTTTTCGGTGTGCCGCTATATCCTGCTGACAGATCTGGCTGTTCGCTGCTGGATACGTCCACCTGTATAACTTTTTACGTAATGCTGATGCAGGCGGATGTAAGCCTGCCGCTTTCCGGACGTCAGAGGATTGATGACCCGCGCTGCGAATGATCAGTACGGTGTCATGCACAGCTCACAACATAACATCCGCCATTCAAGACCGATCCCGGTAGAAAGCGATCCTGATGTCCCAGATCACTGACAAACTTCCCGCTGCTACGCATATGGGGGTCGTCACGTTAACCGTGTCCGATCCTGAGGCATCTGTCCAGTACTATACTGAGATCATCGGCCTGAAAGTGCTGGAACAGAACCCTGACCGCATCGTACTCGGTGCCGGTCAAACACCGCTGCTGCATCTGGTTTCACCGCCCGGCGTGCAGCGCCCGACCGCCCGCACCACTGGCCTCTATCATCTCGCCATTCTGGTCCCGTCGCGGGCCGATCTGGGGCGCGTGATCCTCAATTTCATCGAGCGTCAGCACAGTCTGGACGGTGTGGCCGATCATCTGGTGAGTGAAGCGCTCTACCTGAGCGATCCGGATGGCAACGGGATCGAAATTTACCGTGACCGTCAGCGTGACGAATGGAAGTGGGATGGTGAGCGCGTGCGGATGGCGACTGATCCGCTTGATGTTGATGGCGTTATCGCCAGCGTCCCCGATCCGGATGTGCCCTTCACGGGTCTGCCGGAAGGTACGATCATGGGCCACGTTCACCTGCGCATTGCAGATGTCGAGCAGGCACGTGCATTTTATGTGGATACCCTCGGCTTCGATATTGTGGCTGAATGGCACGGCGCGGTGTTCGTCTCCGCCGGGGGCTATCATCATCATCTTGGCCTGAATATGTGGCAGAGCCGTGGAGCGCCACCCGCACCGGATAATTCAACCGGCCTGCGTGAATTCGAAATGGTGCTGCCGGATGCCGCCAGTGTGCAGGCGCTGGCCGGACGTCTGTCTGCACAGGCCATCGCCTACGAGCAGCAGGGAGACGATCTGTTGTTTGATGATCCCTTCAGCAATCATATCCGCGTCACGACACAAGGCGCTTAGTACCCTACAGGCTTACAGGCTTACAGGCTTACAGGGGCGATAGTGAATATTCCTATCGGCCCTGATTCCTGTATCAGACCACCTCACATGAAATCGCAGTCGAAAACCCTGATACAGGTTACTGCGACTCAATCTCA
>CAYNDH010000183.1:0-8600 GCA_964395665.1 uncultured Anaerolineaceae bacterium | reverse complement strand
CGATTGGGGATTTCGAGTTCAGGTGCTTACAAGCGGACAACGCAGGCATTGTCCCTACATCTCACATCTCTGCATTTATGCAGCGTGCATTTATGCAGCTCATGCATCTTGCAGGGACAATGCCTGCCCTATCGGTAACCGGGTTTCAGCTACCAGCTAACGACTAATCGCTAACGACTGACGACTAACCGCTATCCCTGAAAGACATTTTCTTCGAACGGTTCGCTGTGGTAGATGTCCATGCGGACGTACAGCGCGACCGGCAGCATCGTCACCGGCTGCTGGCGTGCCATGCGCTGATACCACCATCCCAGAACATCCATGCCCTGAACCGTGGCCGGTGCCCAACTGGTGATCGCGGTAAACGGACGCCCGACATAACTGCCGCCGAGACTGATGTCTGATCCCTGATCGGTGGCGATGACCACACGTTCGCCGTGAGCTTCAGACAGACTGCTGACGAAATTCACCTTGCGGAAGTCACGCACGACCCATGCGACCGGCCCGGTACGTGTCAGGCCGCTGACAGGATCAGCGACCACCGTCACCGGTAGTTCACGCGTGCCGGAGCTTTCGCGCTGGTCCAGTTCGATCAGCGTCTCGCGCAGCATCACCATCTGCGGTGAAACAGCGTGATAATGCCACGGCTCGACCGCCAGCCCTGCATCATGGACGGTCGCGCCCCATGCCACCGACAGGCCGTTGATCACCATGAAGCCGAGAATGCCGAGTGTCAGCCCGCGCACGGCCTTACGGTTCCCCCACAGGCTGGCGGCCAGCAGTCCCCCGATAATCAGGAACATGAAGCTGATGAAGGTCCACAGCACGCTGACGCGGAATGTCGCCGCCGAAGCGGTATCCGCCACACGGGCGATCAGTTCGAACAGGTTAAAGCCCTGCGGATCATTGATCGACGCCCGCCCGATCACCTGCAGATGCATGGAGATCATCGTCATCAGCAGCAGCCCCACCCCAAACAGCAGCGGCACGGCCCAGCGTGCGCCGAAGGCTTCACGGTAGGCGTCCGTGCGCGGTGTATCGTCCAGTTCACTCTCATAGCCGGCAAAGCGATAGTCGCTGTCATCGTCATCTTCCAGCGGATCATCACCGAAGGCGTCATAGACCGGGACGAACAGGCTGGCAATGGCAGCAGAGGCTAATCCCGCCAGCGGCACGGTGATCCAGAGCGCGTCGGCAGGTTCTCCACCCTGATACAGCACGGCGGCGGCGATCCCCAGCACGGCCCACACCGTAAAGAAGCGATCCATAAAGCCGAAGGTCTGCTGACGCAGCGCGACGATGACGCCGATCAGCGCGAAAAGCCACAGCAGCGGCTCATAAAACAGCGCCGTGACCAGCGGCATCGGCCCGAAGGTATCCGGTGCGCGCTGTGCGAAACCGGCGATAAAGCCGCTAAGCACTTCGCCAACACCGGACAGCCCGTGGGTATAGGTCAGGAAGGTGGTGGTCAGCCCTGCGATCAGCAGGCCGAGCAGCCCCAGCCCCTGAAACCACGGGATCTGGCCGAAGAAGCGCCGAAGTTGTGCGCCGGGATCAAAACTGGCGGTTTCGTCCACCCGATCCAGCGCAGTCAGAATCCACGCGATAAAGGCCGACACATCCAGCAGGATCGCCAGCATCACCGCACCGGGGGACGCCGTGAAGATCAGCAGACCACTGGCAACCAGCCCGGTGACGGCATAACGCGGGGCCTGCGTTCTGGCAAAGCGCATCCATGCCCAGATCGCCATCCACGCAAACACCAGCCCCCAGATCAGCCCGGCACTGGTACGTGAGGCGATCATCCCGACCGGGGACAGCGCCAGCAGCGCACACAGGATGAAGGTGCGGCCCTGTCCGAGTTCGGAGCGCAGCAGCAGCGGCAGAAAGGCCGCCAGCGTCCCGGCCAGCGCAGTCAGCACCCGCGCCGCGATCTCATTCGCGCCAAGGACGGAAAAGCTGAAGCGCTGCGCCTGAAAGACAATCGGGCTGTCTGTCACCTGATCGACGGTGAAATCGGCATACGGCGACACACTTTGCAGCGCGATCAGGGCATCCGGGATCTCACGGATGGTCAGCGGCGCTGCATCCAGTGCCAGTATGCGGAGCATCAGCGCCAGGACGATCAGCGCGGCATAGGCCGCCCATTCATAGGGAATCGCCCACCCTGCTGGACGGGTGATGCCCGACTGACCGCCCAGAACCGTTTGATTCGGGCCATATGCCGCCGAAGCGGGATAATCGGCTGATGGAGATGTGTTCGAAACCTGCATGGATTCTCTATCCTGAACTGGTCACTGATCAGATGCGTTCTGTAAAACTGCGTTACCGCCGTGCTTTTATTGCAGCGCGACTCGCACGCCTGTATCGACCCGATAGATGCGGCTTTCACCGGATTCGCAGACGATGTCGAAGTATTCCATAAATTTCTGCTCGCCTGATGAGCCGTATTTCTCCGCACTGCGCTCGACCGGGCCGTACAGGATGTAATCGACCTCATACTTCTCAAGGATCGGCATCACCTGATCGAGCCGCAGATCGGTATACAGCCGCTGGATCTCATCCGGGCGTGATCCGGCGGTCGGACCGTAGGATGCGCCGCGCCACTGGCTCTCATGCCCGGACCAGCCGATCACCGTCGGCATACCCGTCAGTGCGCCGGTGCGCCCTGCTCCGATGGCCCCCATAAAGGTATGGTAGCCGCCGTCTGTCGCTTCGGCAATCGTCACCGGACGATCACCGACGATGTCGCTCAAACAGTTCAGCGTGACATAATCATCCGGTAATACCACCGTGCGCCAGCCATCCAGCGTCACGGCTTCAACCCCATCCAGCATGATCCGCGTCCCATGGGCAATCGTGCGGTTGTGGACGGTGTAAAGCGGATAGACCATGCCCATAGCAATGGCGATCAGTGCCGCCGCCCCTGCCAGCAGACGGACCGGCAGTGCTGGCAGCTTAAGCTGACTGTCGGCCAGCAGTGAGTACAGCCCATAGGTGGAACCGATGGCGAACAGCGTCCACGCGGCGTAATAGAACTTGAAAATGGTGTTCATCCGCGTGCCGAAGTTGTCGCGCAGATAGAGGAACTCCGGGAACAGTGTCACGGCCAGCCCCGCCCCGATCAGCATCAGCGTGAAACCCGTCGCCATCGGCCATGCGGGAACCGTGTTAAGGTCGTTTCGGGTTTTATCGGCAGGCCGCGAGAAGATGCGCGCAGCCACGATCACCAGTCCAGCGGTCAGAAACAGGCCGGTCAGGATGTGGGTGAAGCGTTTGCCCAGTGCGGCGGGAATGGCGGTTTCAAGTCCGCCGTTTGCCCGGATAATGTACTCGATCTGTTCGCGCAGTGACGGACTCAATATCCCGATCAGGATCAGCAGCAGGGCAACGGCGATCAGCGCGATCAGCAGACCGCCACCGATCTTCAAACCCAGTGACAGGTTCAAGCGGCGAGTGCGCGTCCCGCGCCACGCTTCCAGCAGCAGAACCATGGCGACCAGCGGCACGAGTGCGCCGAAGGTCAGCACATACTGCTGGAAGGCGGTCGGCCAGATGATATTGGGCAGAATGCCGCCCGCCTGTGACCGGAAATTGGCGAGAAATGGCAGATAGGCGGCCACCGTGACGGCCACCAGCGCCGCGCCGAACGTGACCAGTTCTACCCAGTCCTGACGCTGTAATCGGCCTGTCTGCCACCAGCGGCGCAGCACATCGGCGGCGATGATCACGGCCAGATAGATCGGTGTATCCCATGTATTCAGGAAGACCAGCGAACCGATCATGATCCCGTAGAGTGCAGTCTCGGTGAGGTTGGGGCGGCGTGCGCTAAGCGCCACGTTCAGCGCCAGCCCGATTGCCAGAATGGTGAAGGGCAGCGCCATCACATGCGGATGATTATCGCCGAGCATGAAACTGAACTGCGGGAATTCGTTGATGACTTCCGTGCGTTCCGGCTTGCCTTCCTGTCCGGGCTGCGGCAGATAGCGGTCATTGATCGAGCGGGCGGCACGAAACCAGAACCAGTCCGGATGCGGACGGCTCCAGTCCACGGGATAGAGTTCTGGGTTTCGCGGTTCCTGCCGCTCGTTCAGGTCCCAGAAATCCAGATACTCCTGACTGGCCGCGCCAGCATTATACGGAAGCTCGACCAGTGCGGCTTCCCAGTTGCCCATCCACACCATGATGACCACGCCGACCAGCGCGACGAGAATGGCGGTGAAATTTCCGGGGCGGGAACGGCGCACAACGGTCAGGGCGGGTGTGTCTGTGTCCGTATCCGGATACGTATCCACATCACTTACGACGCCATCGCGCTGGCGTGATTTCACAAGGTTGTACAGCACGCCGTAGGTCGTCAGCGCGGTGAGTCCGAAGAGCAGCGCCGTCCACAGGTTATAGGTGATGGTCGTCGCCAGCCCGCTGACTTTGGTGATCATCCCGGCCAGAATATAGCCGAAATAGTAGTAACTGATGGAATAGCCCGCCAGCCACGGGTCATTGGGTGGGAAGGTCGTACCGCGTGAAATCGCACTCAGGAAGGCCAGATCCATGGGCCGTTCGGTGTACGTGATGCCGTTCTGATAGGCGCGGAAAATCGACCATGCCAGAAACATCGACGCGAAGACCAGCTCACCGACGATGATCCCGCTGCGATTCTCGCGCCACCACGTGCGCCAGTCGAATGTCGTGTCGCGGACAGACGTTCCGTTGTCGGCATTGCTGAAGTAGAATACCAGACCGCCGATCAGGACGATCATCCACGCGATCAGCGCACCGCCTGCATCACTCCGCATCAGGCCGACGGTTGCCAGCAGCCAGAACACGAATCCGGTCAGCAGCAGGCCCGCCGCCCGTGCCAGCAGATACCCTCTGTCCGGCAGTGCGTGCAGCAGCCGGAAGCACAGCGGCAGCGCCGCCGCCCCTGCCAGTGTCGCCAGCAGCCACCATTGGACGATCATCCACCCTTCACGGGTGAGCCAGTCGAGTAGCACGGTTATCCCCCACCCTCTATTTCAAATGAGATCTCGGTTGAGAGCGGCGCCGCGACATAAATATCGGGGGCCGCATCCGGGATCACGCGGTAAATTTTACCTGTCACCCTGCCATCCGGATTGAGCGGGTCGGGCTGCGCAGCGGTGGTCTCAAAGACGACTTCCAGCCAGCCACGATCCACCATTTGCTGTAATTTCGCCATATCGCCGATGGTCGGATAACGGGCATTTTCCAGCGCACCGGCGATCACATACTGCACATCGTAATGCCGCAGGATGCGCCATGCCTGTTCGATGTCATCCGTCCGGTAGAAGTTATTGGCATTGGCGATGCGCTGCGCGACCAGTGACGGCAGCGGATCAAAGGTGCGCTGCTGCTTCTGATGATGATCCCAGCCGATAACGGACGGCAGACCGGTATGGATCGCGATGCGACCGCCCCACTTATACAGAATGCCGTCGCTTGTGCCTTCGATGATCACCGGCGCACCCTGGGTATGATCCTGAAGCCACTCGATGATCTGATAGTCGATGTCCAGATTCATCGGGACCGGATACTGTCCGAAATCGTCGCCGCCCTCATAATAGGCGGATGTATAGCGCATGAACTGACTGCCATCGAGTGTCATGCCCATGCGCTCCAGTTCATTCTGCTGCGGCAGCCGGTAGACGGCCTTGCCGCGTGTCGCCATGATCGGGAACAGGGCCGCCGAGAACAGCAGCAGCGCCGCTGGCACATACCACACCAGTTTCAGCGGCAAGCGCCAGTGATCGGCGCTTTGCAGCAGCCATGATACCGCCGCACCCGCCGCCACACTGAACAGCAGCCACACCTGTATATAGAACTTGAAGACCATATTCTGCCGCCCGATATCGCCTTCCAGCACGACGATTTCGACCGCCATTGTGATCGCCAGCGCAAGGCCGGTCAGCACCAGCACGTACTGCATCGGCACCGATTGGCCGGGGCGGAAGAACAGCAGGATGATCCACGCGATCAGCGGGACAACGATCAGCGCGACCTGATAATCAGCAGCAGCGGCGATGATCGAGCCGACGATGACCAGCACGGCAGTGATCAGCCCGCCGACCAGCCACAGCCCCTTCCCGCGCAGTGACCAGACACGAGCAGTACGGAGCCAGCGTGCGGTATCCCAGATCATCAGCGAGACGATGAAGAACAGAAACAGCCCGTGGATGATCAGATAGGCCCAGAGCGGCGTCTGTGTGCCTTCCCAGATCCTGACCGAAGAATAGGTCGCGGCGTACCATGTGGTATACGGCAGGGCGACCAGATAGGCCGCGATGAAGAAGGTGCTCATCTTCAGCACCATGCTGACCAGTGACCAGCGCGAGATGCGCCGCCAGTTCAGCCACCATGCATAACCCAGTCCGAGTGCGGCCAGCGTCAGGAAGGTGGGATAATCCCATGTATTGACGGCGGTGGTCAGGCCGACGGGCAGCGCCACCCACAGCAGACCGGCGGCGCGTGCGATAAAGCCGCGCTGTTCACGCCCTGCCAGCACGATCTCGTTAAACAGCAGCGCGATAATCAGCAGCATGACCGGCATGGCGATCATATGGCCGTGCAGGTCGCCATAGACGAAGGTGAAATAGGGCATTTCGGTAATCGCGCCGCCGCCAACCGCCTCCGTAATCACCCGCGACGGCCCCCAGAACCAGCGCTCCGGCGAGACATGTAACTGTCTTTCGCCGCTGATGAGCCTGCCGAAGCCATTCGTGATACTGCCGACGAGATTACCGGTGACCGAAAGTTCATAACGCAGGCTGTCGAACAGCGACGGCGACTGCGCCCGGCTGTAGATCGTCGCCAGCGTGTCGCCATCGGGTTCAGCGCCCGTTTCGGCCCGGTACTGGTTGATCAGATAGTCGGAATACGTCCCAATCGCGCTGTAGTCGCCTGCGCTTGCAACACCGGTCAGAAAGGTGCGCGGCGTATCCAGATTGCCAAGGACGACCGCCATCAGCAGCGCGGCGATGCCAGCGACATACGGATTACCGAGCCGCACCCGTGTCCGGGCTGATTTATTGGCGATCGGTGGTGCGACAATCGTCCCGTCCGGCTCATGGCGCTCTGGCAGTTCCTGACGTTCTCGCAGCCAGTGGACGATGCTGTAGGCGGCAGCAAATGCCCCCATACCGGTGGCTGCGAACAGCGTCGGCAGCAGCAGGTTATACGCCACCGCCGGGATCACACCGGTAATCAGCGTAGGGACGGCGACAATCACAAAGCCGAAGTAGTAATAATTGATATAACCGGTTGCGTACCACGGGTCAATTGCCGGGAAGATCGTGCTGCGGAGTACGCCGTTAAAATAGGCGTAGTCCATCGGTTTTTCACCGCCGAAGCCCACTGTCCACAGATCCGGATTCGTCAGGCGGACGGCCAGAAAGCCGATGAACAGCGCAAACGTCAGCAGTTCGATCGTCACCAGCAGACGCCAGCGCTCACGCACAAATGCGATCAGGGAACGGCGCTGACGCAGTGCCAGCAGCGCACCGACCGCCGCCAGTCCGAGCCAGATCAGGCGCAGATTATCCGGCGTCCAGTACACGACCCGCGCACTCGCCCCATACCAGCCGAGCCACGCGATCAGCAGCATCCCGCCGAATTTGGCGACCGCGTAACCGCGATCCGCCAGCCCTCTTGCAAACCCGAACAGCATCGGGAAGACCGCCCACCCAAAGCCCATGATGACCAGCCACCAGCCCAGCACCGTGACCAGCGGCTGCGTATTCATCACGCTGTTCCGGGCAAAGCGTTCGGCCCATGTGCCGTTGTTGTACTGCACCTGCTGCATATCATGCGTCAGCAGAAGCTGCGTTGGGGCTTTGTCGGCAGTTTCGACACTCCACGGCACCGTCCCGATCAGATCCGGCGAATTATAGCCGGTCATCACCTCATAATTCCGGGCCAGCGGCACACTGTAGAGGATCGCCCGTGCATTCTCCGGCGAATAGTCATCACGCTTTTTGAAGATGAACGACGTCGGATGATCATAGACGTGGAAGGCTTCTTCCGCTTCCAGTTCATTCAGCCAGCCGGGGGCATGGGTATACGTCGGCAGGTACTGGTCGCTGACTTTGAGCGGTCCCAGTTCAAAGGTCTCTTCGAACTGCGCGACCAGATCGAAGCCCAGTTCACCGCTGAACAGCGCCTGATAATAACGGGTGGTCATCGGCCAGCGCAGCGGGACACGTGCCTGCGAGTCATAGCGGCGGTTGGTGGCGATGATAATGTAATCGGTGTTATTGATGATCTTTTCGAGCAGATCGCGCTTTTCGGCATGATCTTCGTATTCATTCTTGAAGTCGAAGCCTACGACCAGACTGTCAAGCGCGTTGCGGCCTTCGCAGTCCTGCTCATTGAACAGACCTGACGGCGGATTGTCCTTAAGCGTGAGGTCGTGCGGCAGCGCGCAGATTTTGGCCGGAAGCACTTCTTCCCAACCGCCATCCCGTGCGACGATCGAGCCGCCAACCATGATCTGATGATCGTTCATGAGCTGCTGGCTGGTCACAAGCTGGACGGTGAAGTGATAGCGTTTGCCCGCTTCGACCTGAAGCGGCGGCGTGAGTGAGATG
>CAYNDH010000182.1:0-8636 GCA_964395665.1 uncultured Anaerolineaceae bacterium | reverse complement strand
CTCATCCCCCAGCCCCTTCAAGGGCAGGTATTTTCATTGAACCTTACAGAACCCCGGACAATGCAGGCATTGTCCCTACAAGGTGCATAAATGCACGGTGCATGAATGCAAGGTGCATAAATGCAAGGTGCATAAATACACACGCGGAAGGTAGAGACAGGGCCGCATTGCTTGCAATGGCGCCCTGTCCGCCGTAAAGATCTCAACCGAAAAATAAATACCTACCCCTGAAAGATCCCCCAGTCCCCTCTCGGCGCAGCCGCTGCGCAGCGGAGATTTAAGCGTGATGTTTTACAGTGCAGAAAAGCCTACGTCTCTGTCCCATCTGCTACCGTCACCTGCGTGACAAACTGCGCCCGCAGTTCGCGCTTCAGGATTTTACCGGCGGCGTTGCGCGGCAGTACGTCGATGAACTCGACCCGCTTCGGGACTTTGAACTTCGCCAGATTCGCCTGACAGTGGGCCAGCATCACGTCAGGGTCCAGTGTCATACCGGCGGCGCAGACGACCACCGCCAGTCCACATTCGCCCCAGCGCTCATCCGGCACCCCGATCACCGCCACGTCTGCCACGCCGTCGATCTGGAACAGCACCTGCTCGACTTCCGCCGGATAGACATTCTCGCCGCCGCTGATGTACATATCCTTGTAGCGGTCCACGATATAGATGCAGCCGTCTGCATCGACCGTGCCTGCGTCACCGGAATGCAGCCAGCGGCTGCCGTGCTGATCGACCGTGAAGCTGCTGGCATTGGCTTCAGGGCGTCGCCAGTAACCGGGCGTGATATTCGGCCCGCTGATGATCACTTCGCCAATCGCCCCCGGCGCGACATCCTGAAAGGCTTCATCGACCACGCGCACACGGGTATGCAGCAGCGGCTTGCCGACCGATGTCGGCTTTGCCAGGGCACGGTGTTTGTCACAGAGGAAGACCGTCGGGCTGGTCTCCGTCATGCCGAAGCCTAGCTGAATGATCATATCGCGTTTGGCGTAGCGTTCCAGCACCGGCACCGGCATCGGTGCGCCGCCGCATCCCCAGCTTTTGATGCGGCTCAAGTCGGCGGAGTCGAAATCCGGGTGCTGTGACAGGAACAGGTAAATCGACGGCACACCGAAGAAGTGTGTCACACCCAGTTCCGGATCGGACAGCGTTTTCAGCGTGATTTCAGGGTCGAAGTGGCGGGCGATGATATTCGTCCCGCCGTGATGAAACAGCGGATTGGCGTACAGGTTCAGCCCGCCGGTGTGAAAGGTGGGCAGCACGACATAATGGGTGGAGTCGCAGGCCAGACCGGTTGGCGTACTGATGTTGATCGCATTCCACAGCGTCATGCCGTGCGTGATCAGCACGCCTTTGGGATGGCCGGTCGTCCCGGCGGTGTACATGATCGTCATCGGCGTGTCGTGCGTGGTCTGCGGGTTCATGACGACGTGGTCATGGGTGGTGCTGATGGCGTCCTCATAGACTGGCACATCGTTCGTGCCGCGCTGGACGGCGTCGATCCGCAGGCGCTGTTTCGCAGTTGATCCGGTGGTCAGCGCTGGGATGCGGTCTTCGAATTCCGCGTCATAGACTATCCCTTTGGCTTCGGCGTCGTTCAGGATGAACAGCAGCTCCGGCTCCGCCAGCCGCCAGTTGAGCGGCAGCATCAGTGCGCCGAGTTTGACGCAGGCGAACTGGAATTCGAAGTATTCAGTTGAGTTTTTGGCAAGGATCGCGAGCCGGTCACCGGGTTCGACATGCCAGTGAGTCCGCAGGTAAGCGGCCAGACGTGCTGCCCGGTCATTGAATTCGCTGTACGTGAAGCGCCGCCCGGTCTCCTGATCGACCGCCGCGAGCTTCTCTGGCGTGCGGTCGGCATGGAACGCCAGCCAGTCGGATGCAGGAATCATCAGTAAAAAACTCCATTTTTTGAATATTTTAGTCGATTGCGCCGTCTTGACGAAGCATGATTCAGTTTCATAAGCAGATCGCGCTGAATCCGTTGGGATCTTCAGTGGTGGGGATAGGGGGCTAAAGGATAGTGATTCGAAAATTCATTACCGGCGGGCCAGACGAGTCCAGCGCCGCCGTGTTCACATTTTTATCAGAGCTTTAAATATTCAGATAGCCTTTATGCAACCGTCTCTCTTGCCTGTGCCACCCAGTCCTGACCGGTGATGCCCTGCTGTCCGAGAAAGAAATTCAACTGCGCTGCGTGTTCCTGAATATGCCGCAGGCTGTAGATCTGCAATTCCAGATACGTAGGTTCCATCCAGTCAAATACACAGATCTGATAGGCTTTCTCATCCGTGAGTGATTCGATGATCGCCTTGCCTTTTTCGCGGCACTGCATGAGATACGCCTGAATATCGGCTTTGGTGTAGGGCTGGTCCGGGAGTACACCGCGAATAAACGGCAGGGGCGGTTTAAAATCTTTGTAGGAACCACCGAGAAACAGATCAGTCCAGGACAGCGTGTGATAGGCAATATACCAGACCTGCCCGTAGCGTTCATCGTCCTCATCATGCCAGAGAGCGGCGGTCCAGAGTTCATCGGGGCAGAGGTTGAGGGCATCGTTGAGCGTATCCAGTGCGGCTCCATACTGCTGCCAGACGCTCTTTTTCAGTGCTGTATCCATTTGCGGCTTCCCTTTGGTGATCCAATGCTGTTATTTTACCCCCGATTGTGTTGATGGACAAATGTTCTAATGGGCGGGAAGAATCCCGCCCCTACGTCCCCCCGCGCTGGCTTCAGCACGGGCGATGACACAGCATCGCCCCTACGGAAATCAACCACGAGCCAATATCTCAATCGCCCCTCTATCCCCGCGCATTGCGCTGCGTTATGATCGTGGCGGATTTCGAAAATGGATTTTTCTCACCCGAAAACAGCGAAAAATGACCGATTTACAAACACAGACTGCTTATTATCCGCTTGCTGCTGATGGCGCGATTCACCAGTGGCTGGCGTGCGGGCCGATTTTGTCCCCGATCCCGAACCTTGAGCTATCCGCCCGGCCAGATGGCTCACCCCTTGGCGAAAAAGGCCGCTGGGCGATCAATTACTGGGCATGGGACGAGCGCGTCAGGGCGCTGAAGCTCGATGTCTACCGGCATCTGCCGCCGTTCACATGGACGCCGCCCGCCGAACATCCGATTCTGGGCGCATCTGGCATCGACGGGCAGATATGGCACTATGCCGCCGCCGAAGAAGATCAGGTGATCGATTTCAGCCGCTTCAACTTCACACCGACGCAGATGCAGGCGTGGGTATTTGCGCTGCTGCACAGTGAGAGGCCGCAGCGCATCCGTGCCGAACTGGTGACGATCGGCCCGGCGCGGGTTTACCTCAACGGCCAGCTTCACACGCATTTTGACGACGCTTTCAGCTATGTCGCTAACCAGTACATCCCGCTGGAACTCGATTTGCAGGCGGGGGACAACGAACTGTACCTACAGGGTGAGATGATCGGCTTTCGTGAGGCGCGGCTGGCACTTGGACTGCGCTTCCCGGATGCCCCGGCGCTGCGGGTGGGCATCCCGATCGGCGTGATTGATCCGGTGCAGTGGCAGGAAGCCGAGCAGGGGCTGGCGCATCTGGTGGTGGAGCAGTTCGCCTTCCCGACGCTGCCGGGATATGTGACGTTGAGTGCGGCTGCCGAAAAGCCGTTCGAATTCAATGCTGAAGTGATCGTCGCCGTGCCGACTAATGTCAGCGCGGCGCTTTCAGGGCTGGAGCTTCCGAAAGGCGTGCGGCGGATGCATTTACAGCCGGGGGAACGCGCCGAACTGCCGATCACACCAGAGGTCGCGCCGCTGCTGTCACAGCTTCCGGGTGAAAATACGCTCGTCCTGAAATTTTCGCCATCCAATGGCACGCCGCTGGCTGTCGTGCGCGAGATCTGGGCCGGAAAAGATGACTTCCGCCAGCAGCCAGACGCAGCCGGGGATTACGACTCGCGGCGGCGGGAAGCGCTGGCACATCTGGCCGCGATGCCGTTTGATGTCCCGGCGTCACTGGCGGCGCTCGAACTCGGCCTGATCGAGACTGTCTCCACTGAAGCGGTCGAGCTGGCCTGTCACTTTCTGGAAAGCCGCTATGACTGCGCGGACTTTTACGCGATTGGCCTGCTGGCGCTGCTGTACCGTAACCGTGAGCGTTCTACGTCCGCGATCAGGCCGGACGATCAGCAGCGGATCGAAAATGCGCTGCGCGGCTTCAAGTTCTGGCTGGACGAACCCGGACTGGATGCCATGTGCTACTTTACCGAGAATCATCAGGTGCTGTTCCATGTCAGCAGCTATCTCTCCGGGCTGCTCTGGCCGGATGCCGTCTTTTCCAACAGCGGGCGCACCGGACGCGAACAGATCGCGCTGGCCGTGCCGCGCATCACGGACTGGATTCTGACGCGGCTGCGCGGCAACTTCTCCGAATGGGACTCGAATGCATATATGGCGCTGGATGCCTTCGCGATGCTGGCGCTGGTCGAATTCGCAGCGGATGCGCGTCTGCGTGAACTGGCGGCTGCGCTGCTGGATAAGCTGTTCTTCCTGCTGGCGTGCCAGTCCTTCCGTGGAGTCCATGGCAGCACGCACGGACGCTGCTATGTGGCCGGGCTGAAATCAGCGCGGGTGGAGAATACATCCAGTTTGCAGCGCATCGCATGGGGCATGGGGATGTTCAACGGCGAGACACGGGCGACCGGTCTGCTGGCGACGGCGCGTAATTACCGTGTGCCGGATGTCCTCCAGAAGATCGGCGCAGATGTGGACCGCGTGATCGTCACCCGTGCGCGCTCAAAGGCCCCGTTCCATCTGGAATACGATATGCGTGACGACGAATGGGATGTCCGCACGCTGACCTATCGTGCGCCGGAAGTGATGCTGTCCGCCGCGCTGGATTATCTGCCGGGGGAATTCGGCATTCAGGAACATCTGTGGCAGGCCACGCTCGGCCCGGAACAGGTGGTCTTTACCAGCTATCCCGGCAACAGTCAGGAACACGGCAACGCCCGTCCGAATTTCTGGGCCGGTTCAGCACGGCTGCCGCGTGTCGGTATGGTGGAGCGCACGGTGATCTGTCTGTACCGCTTCGAGCCGGGTGTGGGGCCTGGATTCAGTCACGCTTACTTCCCGGTGGCGATGTTCGATGAGACGCGCAGCGACGGCCAGTGGGCGTTTGCGCGGGTGGGGGATGGCTATATCGCGCTGTGGGGCGATGGCGAGCTGATACTGACTGAACACGGACTCCACGCGGGGCAGGAATTACGCAGCGCCGGGGCCGGTGAGGTCTGGATCTGTCAGGTGGGACGGGCGGCGGAAGATGGCGATTTCGCGGCCTTCTGCGACCGCCTGCAACAGACCACGCCGGAGAAGAACGGACTGAACATCCAGTGGACGACACCGGCGGGGCAGGCGCTGGCATTTGGATGGGAAGGCGCACTGACGGTCGATGGCATCGCTGAAGACTGGGGGGATTATCCCCACTACGAAAACGCCTATACCCAGACTGCGATGGATGCGAATACGATGACGATTCAGCATGATGGGCAGGCCCTTGTTTTAAATCTGATGAAATAATCACCGGCCTTTCTTAACAGATGTTCAGTTGCATATCAATCCTACTGATGACATAATCAGCCCACCAGCCCGGCTGGTACGGTGAACGTGTGGTGCGCCCTTGTCTCACGCCCGCATCGCCCACGTTCACAGGAATGCTTTTTAAGAACAGGAAAGGATTATTTCAGGATGAAGAAATTTAGCAGTCTGTTACTGTTGTTTCTGCTGATGCTGAGCTTCACGCTTGTACAGGCTCAAGATCCGGTTGAACTTCGCATTACATGGTACGACGACGGGAACGAAGGCGCCGTCCTGCGTGACCTGCTGGACCGCTTCGAAGCAGAAAACCCTGACATCACCGTCGTGATTGATACCGTCGATTACGCACAGGGCATTCTCCAGACTCTGCCGCTTCAGATTCAGGCCGGTGAAGGCCCGGATATGGCGCGTATTACCTCATTCACCGGGCTGACCGATTTCTATCTCGATATGCGTGATCTGGTCGAAGATCCCGAATACTGGGATGAGAGCTTCCCGGAAGTCGTGATGCAGGCCATGCGCCC
Source organism: uncultured Anaerolineaceae bacterium (assembly GCA_964395665.1). GTDB lineage: Bacteria > Chloroflexota > Anaerolineae > Aggregatilineales > Phototrophicaceae > JAEZAF01. Next base: position 2,533 of record CAYNDH010000182.1, on the reverse strand, counting down.
CGAAGGTGACGAAACCGGCCTCTACGGTTTCCCGACCCAGTTCACCATCACCGGCCCGTTCATCAACCGTACGCTGTTTGAACAGGCAGGCATCCCGGTCCCCAGTGATGAAAATGACGCTGTGACGTGGGAAGAGTGGACCGAAGCCACCAGGCAGGTGGCCGAAGCCACTGAAACGCCGTTCGCCATCGCCATTGACCGCACCGGTCACCGCGTCGCTGGCCCCGCGCTGAGCATGGGCGCGGCCTTCTTCGATGAAGACGGTAACGTGACCATCGACAGCCCCGGCTTCCGTGATTTCTCCAGCCTGCTGATTAACTGGCACGAAGACGACATCACACCGGCTGAAGTCTGGATTGCCAACAGCGGCAGCTATGCCCCGGCAGCCGATTACTTCATCAACGGCCAGCTCGTGTTCTACATGGCCGGTAGCTGGCAGATCGGCAACTTTGCCGCCAATATCGGCGATAACTTCGACTGGGAAGCCGTCCCGAACCCGACGGGTGACGGCGGCAGCACCGGTATTCCCGGCGGCGCCGTCCTGATGGCGATCAAGGACACCGAGCATCCCGAAGAAGTGGCCCGCGTGATGGATTATCTGGCACAGGTCGAGCAGCAGCAGGAATTCGCCGCCCGTACCCTGTTTATCCCCGGCCATCTCGGTCTGGTGGAATCCGGGGTCGATTATGAAACCGATGTCGATGCGGCCAAGGAAGCGCTGAATGTGTTCCTCACCCAGCTTCCGAGCCTGTCCGAGCAGGCGTATGCCCTCAACTTCCACCCGCAGAATACCGCCATCTTCAACGGCATTCGTGACCGTCTCGGTCAGGTGCTGACGGGTGAACTCACGCTGGATGATGCCATTGTGCGTATGCAGCAGGACGCTGATGACGCCATCACAGCCGCCAGTGAAAGTTAAGCGGTTCATCGGCAATCGGATGTCCGGTTTACCGTTTGTCATTCACTGGTCCGTTAGTTGATTTCAGAATTTGCAGTTCAGGGGCACAGGTCAGGTGACTTGTGCCCCTTTCTGCTAAAGGCCTGACATCGTTCGTGCTCTTTCCCCTATAGACAGTGCCCGGTGCTGCCGGGTGTAGCAAAATCAGAAAAGTTGTCAGAATGGTGAGTAAATTTCAGACCGATAAGGGGTCCGTCGTCACCGGTGGCGAGAATTTTCTTCAAAAGACCCTTGGACGCCTCTTTGGCGGCATCGTCGGCGCGGTGCTGTCACTGGTTGATATCGTCATCGAACCGCTTCAGCGCCGGTTCGGTGTCGAGCGGATGGCCTATTTCTTCATCCTGCCTAATCTTCTCGTCTTCGGCGTGTTTATCATGCTGCCGATGACGCTCAACCTGTATTACGCCTTCACCGGCGGGACGCGCCTTTTCCCGGCGGATCGTCCCTTTGTCGGCACACAGAATTTCGAGACGCTGTTCACCTGCGGCAGTTATTTCGATCCCAATACCTGCCGAGAGGATGTCTTCTGGCGGGCGGTGGGCAATACCATCAGCTTTGTGATCACACAGGTCGGCGGTATGGTGCTGATCGCGCTGCTCACGGCGCTGATCCTCAACCGTCACATCCGCTTTCGCGGGTTTTTTCGCAGCGTTTTCTTTTATCCGGTGCTGCTGTCGCCCGTCGTGGTTGGCCTGATCTGGAAATGGATTTTACAGCGTGATGGCCTGCTGAATGCGCTGGTGGTCGCGCTGGGCGGAGAGCGATTGCCCTTCCTGCTGAATGCAGACTGGGCGCGCTTCTGGGTGGTGATTGTCAGTATCTGGGCGCAGATGGGCTTCTTTACACTCATCCTGCTGGCGGGTTTGCAGGCCATCCCGGCGGAATTGTATGAAGCGGCGGAGATCGACGGCGCGAACAGCGTGGCCTCCTTCCGCTTTATCACCCTGCCGCTGCTGATGCCGACCATGCTGGTGGTGCTGGTACTGGCGCTGATCCGTGCCGTGCAGGTCTTCGAACAGCCTTATGTCCTCACAGGCGGTGGGCCGGGAACGGCGACCAATTATATCGTCCAGTATATTTACGGGACCGGTTTTGATCCCTCAGCGCCGCGCTATGGGTTAGCCGCTGCCGCTTCGATCATGCTGGCGGTGGTGCTGATGGTGCTGACGCTGGGCCAGCTTCGGATGGGTCGCGACAGCTCATCCGAGTAGAGCGTAGTATGCACTTGTTAAATCCTCACCCCCTACCCCCTCTCCATTGCATGGCAGAGGGGATTAAAGCAGCTCATCAAGGGTCTGATAGTCCCCTCTCCGTGTAACGGCTAAGCTTTACCCATAAGTATAGGAGCTAAGGTGAGGAAAGGTCTCAATGTGTCACAAAGGTTAAACTATCATATGATAATGATCTCTTGAAGTACACTCAAGACCTCTCCAGAACCCATTCGCAAAGATGTGGGTAATGATTAGCTACACGGTGGAAAGGGGACCATTAGACCTTAATGATCTGCTTTAACCCCCTCTCTACACGGTGGAGAGGGGACCATTAGACCCTTAATGATCTGCTTTAACCCCCTCT
>CAYNDH010000181.1:0-8707 GCA_964395665.1 uncultured Anaerolineaceae bacterium | reverse complement strand
AACACCCCTATTATCCCAATCATGATCCGTGATGAGATCCGAACCGTGCTGGCATGGAAGGCGCTGATCGAAGAAGGCGTCTACACCAATCCGGTCGTCCCGCCGGGCGTCCCACCCAATAACAGCCTTCTGCGTACCAGCTACATGGCGACACATACCAGAGAACATCTGGACCGCGCACTGGAAGCCTTCAAAATCGTCGGGGAACGCCTTGATCTGTTCCTTGCAAAACAGCCAGAGATCGAAACCAGCGAGACTCCTGTCGAGCATCTCGGCTAAATTCGAGTTTATTCTGAAGTGTAGAAAGATGGCATCTGTTATCCACCCTTCTACACTTCAGCTCTGCGCTTCCAACAATCTCTTCGGATCGGCACGCAGAAAATAACTCCGATACGCCGCAATCTCATCTAAAAGCCTGTTGAACTGCTTGAGATAGTCGGCCTGCTTCGCCTGATTCTGCTGCTCATCTCCCACTAGCAGCCTCACCTTACCTTCCTCATAGTGATCGACAACTACCAGATCACCACGTGCAGCCCACCACAGTAAAGCACCCTGAATCACATCAGTAGAGGTTGCAGCCGCAGCAGCCGCTTTCGTCAGATCCAGTACGCCTTCATATTGACGCAGCGCATAGTGAGCCATACCCGCAATCCGTTGCAACAGCGCTTCAGAGGATTCAGCCTTGGGCAATCCTCCCGCAAGGACCACGGTTCGCGGGTGAACCGTTTCCATAATCATTCGCGTCACAGCCGGATCAGGGGGAATCGTCCATAACACCAGTGCATCGGAAGACGTCACGTCATGACGGGTGACCGTGCGGATGTCATCGATGATCTGACCCTCGCTCCATACAATAGGATGCTGCTCTGCCACAAATGCCCGCAGCATCTCCAGTTTATGTGCTGCTGATCCTTCCTGCCGCCAGTCGATAAGCGTGATTTCACGCCGACCACGGCCCCGATGTTCATCTTCTTCAGGTTGAAGCGCATGACTTTCAAGATACTCAAGCATCAGCGAGCTTTTCCCCTTATAGAGGTTCTCGCTCATAGAAACCAGCAGATCCATCGGACCGGGTGGGATAGCATCAATCGATGTCCGCCAGCAGGTTACCTCACGGACTTCCCCATCCTTATCAGCCACCATCAACCGCAGGTGGCTCTGATCACGTCCCAGCGTTTTATGATCGACCATGCGCACATCACGCATACCGAAGACCAGCGGCGGATTTCCTGCGCCAAACGGAGCCAACCGCTGAAGGTCCCGCACCAGTTCCAACGAGATCTCACGCAGTGACAGATCGGCATCTGCGCGGTAGGCAGTAATCGCTGTAGCTGCCTGAGACTTGATCGCATTGCTCAGGCAGCGCCGGAATTCCGGCAGCAGATCAGCCGACAGACTGGCACCAGCCGCCATCACATGTCCACCATATCCCTGTAGCAGATGACTACACGAACCAATGGCTTCAGTAATGTCAATGCCCTCAATCGAACGGGCTGAACCCCGCGCAATCCCATCATCACTGATGTTCAGCAGCAGCACCGGGCGCTTGTATTTCTCAACAAGGCGGTTAGCCGCAATCCCCAGCACGCCCCCTGCCCAGCCCTGATGCCACAGGACCAATGCTCCATGAGGCTCCAGCAGTGCCGGATCGCGCTCGATCTGCTCAACTGCGCTGTCATAGACCTGACGTTCCAGCAGTTTACGCTCATTATTCAACGCTTCCAGCCGCAGCGCGAAAACCTCAGCTTCAACGCTATCTGACGTCCGCAGGAAACCGACTGCGTGATTGGCATCCCCTAGTCGGCCAAGTGAATTCAGCCTTGGGGCAATCCCGAAAGCAATATCTGACTCACCAAGTCGGTCCGCCGGCACATCAATATGACGCAGCAGCGCCAGCAGTCCGGGCCGTGAAGTTCGGCGGAGTTCCGTTAGCCCGCGCTGAAGCAGATAGCGTGTATCTGCCACCTGCTGTGCGACATCCGCTACAATCCCCAGCGCGACAAGCTCAAGTTCGCCATGCAGCAGATCTTCCGGCTGATCAAGCGCTGACACCAGCGCTTCTGCAAATTTATAGGCACACCCGACACCCGGCAGTGTCGCCAGAGGATGATCTGGGGCCAGCCGCTGCGGATTGATACAGGCATATGCTGCTGGCAGTTCTTCCGGAAGCTGATGATGATCAGTGATGATCACATCGACCCCTCGCGCATTGGCAGAAAGCACCGCTTCATGTTCAGAGATGCCGGTATCACAGCTAATTACCAGCTTCAGGGCATACTCGGCAATCAGCGCTTCCAGCTTTTCAGTATGAATGCCATGCCCTTCCCGATGCCGATCGGGGATATAGTACTGCACCTTCAGGCCGAGCTTCTCGAATACACTGACCAGCAGCGCGGTGGCCGTCTGCCCGTCAACATCGAAATCCCCCCAGATCAGCACATTTTCCTGCCCCCGGATCGCCGCTACAGCGCGTTCAACGCCGCGCACCATATCCGGCAGATCATACGCATCTGCCGGGATATACACATCAGGATCGAGAAAAGCGCGGGCTGCTTCCACCGTCCTGATCCCACGACGCACCAGCGTTTCAGTGATCAGCGGATGCCCGCCTATTGCTTCACGTAATTCGACCGGTACAGAAACCGGCACCGGGTCCAGCCAGCGCTTCATGAACAGCCTCTAGGTTGTGTTGACATTTGCAAAAATCGCTCATTTGTAGGGGCGATGCCGCGATCTATCGCCGTCATCGCCCGCCGACTGTGGGTTATGTTGGGTGGAACACAGGTCCGCCCTTACACAAAACTGGCTTACAGAGTCGCACGACAACCGAAACGTCAACAGAATCTAAAATTCAACTTCAGCAACCTGATCAAAATCGAACTTGAAGTCACCGATTTCAGTATCGAACGTATCCGCTTCGCTGTATTCTCCCATCACATCCGCATCCCCAGCCCGCTGCCCACGATCGCACAATGAGCGATAGACACAGTAGTTACAGTGCCGCAGATTTTGTGTCTTTTCGAAGTGAGTACGAGCGCTGATCTCGCGGATGTAATCTGCAATCACGTCATGGTCAGCCGTGTATTTCGCCGCATCATAGGCGAACTTCTCCGGCTCCGCAGGTGCTGCCGTGAACCAGTACCACATCTCAATCCGGCTCGGATCAATCTCCATACTGCCCTCACGAGCACCCAGTAACTGCCCACCTGCCTGCGCCATGACAAACGGGTAAACGATCGACTGCAGGCGCTGTTCCAGTGCCGAGCGTTTAGGCTTAAACTGCGATGTCTTCCAGTCAAAGATGACCACACGGCCATCATTAACACTCACAAGATCATATTTGGCCGTCAGACGGTGTCCTTCAACTTCAGTATACATGGAGAGTTCTGCAAAACGCCTGCCAACACCCGTGAGATTCGCTTTCGCGAATGCCAGATAGCTCTGCCACCAGCCCTGAACTTCGTCATCCTGAACAGACCGCGTCAGGATGCCCTCATCGATCCCGGACTGATGCTGCTGGACTAACCGGTGAAAGTGTTCGCCCCGCTGCCGGTGACGCTCCAGCGCTTCCAGCGGCTCTGCCACTGGCGCGGGATACTGACGCCGCTGAAGGTGGCGAAGTTCAAAACGTCGGGCACAATCGCGATAATCCTGCAAATTTGACTGGCTGAATTTGAAACCACGCGGAAAGACAGTCATCGAGTTTGCTTCTCCATCACATCAGCCAGTGCAATCAATGGGATCGCCGGCTGCCGGTCACCTCTGCGCCCCGTATTCCACGTTACGATCAGTTCCTGACGGGCACGGGTAATCCCGACGTAAAGCAGACGCAGCCGCTCGGCAATATAATCTGCCCGGGATGCGCGGCTGGCTTCCCCTTCGACATACTCGGCATTTGTATCAACTGCGGTGCGAAGCTGCTCCAGCGTCTCCGCCTGTAAGTTGAGTTCATCCCTGACATACCATTTTTCAGAGATATAGGTATCCTGCGGCTCGCCGGAAGGGAAATCGTAGTTGTTGACCGACATCAGATAAACACGATCCCATTCCAGACCTTTGGCACGGTGCATCGTGACTACCGTCACTTTACCCTTATGCTGGTCCGGGTCAAAGCCGGTATCATCGGTGCTGATGCCGTTCACACGCCGCTTGTTCTGCGCGATTTTACGCAGCTCCTGCGCGAACTGCGGCAGGCGCCATTCCGGGTGCTGTTCGGCATCATGACGCAGGGTCAGCGCAAGGCTGTAGGCAATCGCCAGATCCGCCGCCGTGGTGAAGATATCCTGCCCCAGGGTCAGGATGAGCTGATCAATCGGAAGCAGTGCCGCCCGATGCCAGCGCTGTAAAAGCGCTCGGAAATCCATCAGCCGTTCACGCAGGATTTCGCTCTGCTCGATCAAATTCAGTGCATCGGTTTCATAATCCAGCCAGTCGAAGTTACCACGCGGCTGAACAAAGTCTTCAACGCGCTTGATCTTTTTCAGGACACTGACCACCGCCTGAAGCGCATCCCGTTCTTCTTCCATCTCGCGCTCATCCCGCCGCCACACGGTATATACCGTCGCCAGTGACGGCGGATTTAATGGCTGCGACAGGTGCTCAAGGATCAGCGCCAGTGCGCCTGCGGTCTCGCGGGTCGTACTGGTGCTGCGCAGCAGTTCAACCACCGGGACACGCCGCTTTTTCAGCGCATTGACCACTTCAGCGCCGCGATCATTGCGCGGGACAAGGACCGCAGCAGTTCGTTCCGGATTCTGGCTGATCCACGCTTCGGCTGAACGCACCACCGCGTCCAGTTCTTCCATCGGGGAATAATCTTCCATCCGGATGTGGATCTGATCCGGCGCATCCTTCGGATTCGGCTGTGGATCACCGCGCTGCGTCGGCACAATCTTCGGCGGCTGAAGCGGCATCCGTTCACGCACATCGGCGGATGGGTGTCTGGGGATGAAATCAATCAGCGCATTCGCCAGTTTGATGATACTTTTGCTGGAACGCCCCGAATTCGGCAGATCCCGCGCCTGTACCTTCTTTTCGGTGAGAAACTCGCGCAGATACCGTGGATTGGCCGTCGTGAATGTCTCGAAAATCGCCTGATTCGGATCACCGACGCGCAGCCAGTTCCCGTTTTCACCGACCAGCATCCGCAGAATGCGTTCCTGAAGCAGACTGCTGTCCTGTGCTTCATCCTCAAGGATATACGGCCAGCGGGAGCGCAGGCGATCGAGCAGGGCCGCATCAAGTTCCAGCGCCCGCAGCGCCAGCCGGATCAGGTCCTGGAAATCAACTGCCCCACGATAGTTCAGCCCGCGCTGATAGGCGACATAGATCGCCCACCCCATCTCCGCCAGCGGCAGCATTTCCTTACGATTGTCCAGCGCCTTGCGAATATCATCTGGCGTCAGTCGCAGATCCTTCGCCTGTTTGATAAACGCCGAGGCAATGCTCACGACTTCACGCTGCCAGTCATTATTCCGTACCCGCATATATTGCTTTTCGTCGATCGTCGATGCGATATACGGATCAATGCTGTTCGGGTTATTGCGCACCCAGGTAAACGCGGCATCTTCAAGGATGCTATCGGCTTCCTGCTCATCGACGATCTGGAAGCTCTCTTCAAGGCCGACCAGCGCCGGTCGTTCTCGCACAATATCATTCGCCAGCCCGTGCAGTGTCCGCACGCGGTAGCCAAAGTTCGGCAGCAGCCCTTCATTCCTGATAAACTGCGTGATCTGCCGCGAGAAATTATCAACGGCGGCATTGACCAGCGTCACAATCAGGATTTCCTGATCGTCACGAAGCTGCTGACTGTTGATCAACTGCGCGGCCAGATACGACAGTGTCGTTGTCTTTCCGCTGCCCGGCACAGCCGCCACACCCATTTTGCCGGAGCGGAATTCGAGTACAGACTGCTGTTTCGGACGTGGTTTAAATTTGATCTGGCTAGACATGATCTGGCTCGCTTACTTCATCATCCAGACGACGACGCAGCAGACGCTGCACAGCATCCAGTAACAGGCTTCGCTGCTCTGAACCCTGTTCCCCTAATTCACTATACCCCAGATAGACACGCTTCCGGCACCGTCTGATCAGCCCCAGCAGCAGGCGTTCGAGTGACTTGATATTCACTTCGACTTCGTCCTGATCGGCCCACACGCGCCCCGGCTGCCAGTCACGTGTCAGCACATAGGCATGTGTCAGCGGCTGATACAGGCGCTCGGTCCAGCCTTTACCGCCGATATTCAGCCAGAACTGGTAATCGACAGGGGCATTTCTCAACAGGAAGGTATAAGCCGGTGCGACCAGCACTGCATCGCTCTCGTCCAGTGCCCAACTGCGGAAATACTGATCCGCCAGAATGCCGCCTTCTACCGTCTCGATAAAAAGCCGGGCATGTGTTTTGAATTCCGGCACAACATCAATCGTCTGCCGGAACTTCCGCGCAGAATCAACCAGATTGGCGGCGATTTCCTCATAGGTGGGCTGGTCATGGAACCCAAATCCCGGTTGAGAAAGCACTTCACCAAAAATGCGTGACCAGAAGTGATCCAGTGTCAGCACTTCTTCGCTGGCGATATACTGCTGTATCCACTCTCGCAGACGTTCATAGCGCTCACCGACCGAATACGTGATCCGCTCCTGCATCTCACTGCGCACTTCATCAAACGGATGCAGCCGCCCTTCAGTCTGATGATAGAGAATCTGTGTGAGCAGTTGGGCGCGCACCCAGTCCAGATCGCTGATACAGGTCATCGCCATCTGCGCCACATCAAACGCCGTTGGGAAGGCCTGCCAGTCCGGATGACAGAGCTTCGCCAGTGCCAGCAGTGCCTGTGCCTGCGGCTCTTCACGCAGTGAGCGCGATGGCCGATGCGATCTCACAGGAATCCCCCGTGTCTCAAGCTGATAGGTAAGCGTGAAGCGCAGCGCATCGGAGAGATACGGCGAAAGTACGATGATTTCACCCGGCGGGACGCCCTCATCATTGACCAGACGCACGATCTCATCGACCGTCCAGTTCAGGGTATCGGTGTAATAGCGGGAATGGGTATCGACATGCAGCACATCCTTCAGATCATCAGCAGTTTCCAGTTCCTGCTGCTGGATGCTGTTGGAGAACGCCCTGCTCAGTGAAATGATCCCCGGCTCCATGACCAGAGAATGTTCGAACTCCACCTGCCTGTCACATAAATCCTTCAGGCGCAGGGCGCTGCCGCCATCCGCCCCAAGAAAACGGCGGTATGAGGCTTCAGTATCATAAATCACCAACGCCGACTCGGTTTCCGGCAGCCAGCCCAGCAGCAGATCATGCATCACCGGCGGATCTTCTTCGATATTGTCGATGATCAGATGCCGATAACGTTCGGTCAGCGTGCGGCGTGCTTCCGGCAGATGCCATAAGCGCTGTACCAGCAGCTCCGTCTGAAGCGAGAAATCAATCAGGCTGTGTTCAAGGCAGAAGGAGCGAAATGCGCTGGCGCAGATCTGCACCTCATCGTACACCCTGCGCTGTGACTCTTCCCCCCCCCATGCGGCTTTGAGTCGTTCACCGAGTTCAGTATGCGGAAAGCCCACTACCGCTGACTTACCGAGATTATCCAGAATCTGGCTGTAAAGCCGGTTCCGATCAACAGTAACCGTATCAAAATACCCGCGCTGCGAGATCAACGGGCCAACAATCTGCGCCATATAGTACTGGGCAGTTTCAAGCGACAGAAAGCGCGGAGTCTTATACGGATCTTTAACACCCGCTTCTTCTGCAATCGCGATCCAGAACAGCTCAACCAGCTCATGGCCGATACCGCCGAGCGTCGCAATCCGCACTTCGGTGCCCGCCGAGAGGTCAGGGCTGCCCAGAAATTCATCATAGGGCAGCCCAAGGGTGCGCTGTGGCACCAGAATCAGGATTTCGTGTGCCGGAACGCCCTGCTGAATCAGAAAGCGAACCCGTTCAACACCACTTGTTGTTTTACCGGAACCTGCGATCCCCTGTAAAAACGTCCGTCCATTCAGTTGATGTGCGACGTCGGTCTGGATTTCCAATAGCTCGTTTGGTGTCATTCAGTCATCCTTTTAACAGAGAAGGGCGCATCCTTTGACAGGGATACGCCCTTCTCTATTTTAACACATTTGTGCTATATCAGCACCACCGAATTTACTGATTCACAAAGACGGCTGTTGTTAATGCCGGCACGGAAAACGCGCCATTTCCAGCATCAAACACCGCTGATTGAACAATCTCGTCGGCTGAATTGACAAATACCGGATGCAGGGCGAAAGCATGACCTGCGAAGATCTCATTCGAGAAACTGACCTCATCCGGCGTCGCGTTGAAGATGACGACGATCTGGTCATATTCCGGGTCGAGATCTGCTTCATCGGACAGATACATCACGATCACACCGGGGATCTGATCCGGGCCGGTGTTAAGGAATGTCAGCATCGACTGGATCTGCTCTGCCGTTTGCAGGCGGAACAGCGGCGAGCTGTAGCGGATCTGGAGAATCTCGCGGAAATGCGCCACCGCGCTCAGGATATGCTCCTGCGCCGGGTCGAGATCAGGGTTCGCCAGCAGCGGCGCAAAAATGGGATAGTTGCCCGAATTGTCCGTAGACATCGGCAGGCCCTTCCCCCAGTTATTATCCTCATAGGTAAAGTCGAGCGCGTTGAACCAGTCACCGGAGTTGTAGCTGTTGCGGTCCAGCGA
>CAYNDH010000180.1:0-8810 GCA_964395665.1 uncultured Anaerolineaceae bacterium | reverse complement strand
GGACGCCCCGTCGGGCGTCCCTACAACACAATGACGTATCCACTGACTTCCTCTACCTCCGGCATACGGTGGTGCCGCACGTTGCAGCGCTATATGGCTGCAATCAGGGCACTATCATCGGGCTTTCAGGTTCAAAACTGCTTGCAGCGGCGGCGGCGGCGCGAAATTTTTTGCCGCCGCTGCAAGCCTTCGACCGTCGATGCGATCACGCCTGTGATTACACGTGCTATCACGTGATGTTAACGTGCAGGAACTTACAGTATAGCACATATGTTCTTACAGTACGGTTAGAGTTTTCAAATTATCCAAATGTCATGTGCTCTGAGCAGATATACTTTACCGGATGCTGACTTGCATTAACTCATATTGGCTGTGAAATATGCAATAATCAGGTATTCAGTAGAGATAAGGTGTCTGCGAAAGCTCATGAATATTACCGTTGACCTTCAACCAGAGCTTGAAAATGTCATTGCATTCACATTCAAACCGGGATGGACATGGGATGATTTTTTTGCTGGTCTTGATATAGAAAAGAACCTCCTGAGCAGCTTTAACGGTGAACGCTATGACGTGATCGCTAATTTCGAAGCGACATCGAGTGTGCCGGTGGGGAATGCCATTGGACATGTCCGACGGTCGCTGGAGACGGCACGCAAATATAATCGCGGGCTGACGGTGGTGGTTTCTAAAAGTGGGTATATCCGGGCGCTGGTGAATACACTGGTGCGCATGGTCCCTGCCTTCCGTGATTCATTCATCGCTGTCGATTCTTTGTCAGAAGCGTTCGAAATCATCAAGCGGTCACGGGAGATGAAGTCTGAGGTGAAGTCTCCATCCCAATGACAGCCCGCATCTGGCCGAAGAAGGTCTGAATGATGTGGTCTATTTCCTGAGCCACCAGCAGTGATTGGGCAGGGTGACAACTGCGTTCCTGCTGATGGGTGGTAGCCCCGGTTCAGGAAAGGTGATCAAGTTCATCGTGGATGTGATCAGCAAGCTCGCGACTGCTTTTATCCCCCATAATCCGAAGCTCATGCTCCAGCCGGTCCAGCTCTTCCCCACCGGACATCATGTGGATCATCTCATCGCGAGAGATCTCATTTTTGGTGAAGGTCCCCACCGTCCGTCCGCGCTTGAGGATGGTAAAGGAATCCCCAATCGGGAAGGCATGATGCGGGTTATGGGTGATGAAGATCACGGCGATCCCGTTGGCACGGGCCTGCGCGATATAGCGCAGGACGGTCCCGGCCTGACGGACACCCAACGCGGATGTTGGCTCGTCAAGAATCAGCACCTTGGCGCCAAAGTAAACCGCCCGTGCAATCGCGACCGACTGCCGCTCTCCGCCTGAGAGCGTGCCGACCGGCTGTTCGGGATCGCGAATATCAATGCCCATTTTATATAGTTCGTCGCGCACAATCCGATTCGCCGAGCGAATATCCATAAAGCGGAATGGGCCATAGCGCCGTGTCGGTTCTGATCCCAGAAAGAAATTGCGCGTGATGCTCATCAGCGGGATCATCGCCAGATCCTGATAGACCGTCGCGATGCCGTGATCCAGTGCGTCACGTGGTGAACCGAAATCAACCGGCCTGCCTTCTACCAGATATTCACCGGATGTCGGCTTGTGGACACCGCTGAGAGTCTTGATCAGCGTCGATTTACCGGCGCCATTATCCCCCAACAGGCACATGACCTCCCCGTGATTCAACCGGAGTGAAATATCGCTCAAGGCGATGACCGTGCCATAATTTTTGGAGAGGTTCCGCACTTCCAGAATAGGCGTGGCTTCGTTCTGGCCTGTGATCTGAGCATTCATCTCACTTGGTCTCCGAAGCGCGCTTGCGGATAAAGTTATTGACCAGCACGGCGATAATCACCATGCCGCCAAGGAACACCTGAAACCAGTCCGAATCCCAGCCAGCGAAGACGATCCCCTGCTGCACCATGCCAAAGATCAGCGCCCCCAACACCGCACCAATGGCGGAGCCGTAGCCGCCGGTCAGCAGCGTGCCGCCGATCACGGCAGCGATAATGGCATGGAATTCGCGCTGAGTCCCGCGCAGCACGTCTGCACTGCCGAGTCCGATGATCTGGGTATGCGCGATGAACCACGCCGCCGCCGCTGTACACATAAACAGCAGGATCTTCATGCGGTTTACCGGCACGCCGACATTGCGGGCGGCATTCGGATCACCGCCGATACCAAATACCCAATTCCCGGCACGGGTGAAGCGCAAAAAGACAAACGCCAGCGCAGCAAATACGAGCCACCAGATGATCACAATCGGAAAGCGCGCCCCGAACAGGTGAATATCTGAGGCGAAGATCGCATTCGCGAGATCATATCCGGCGGCATCCTTTAATCCGCGCACCTGTGTCAGGCCGGTGATCTGACGGGTGAAGCCGATAGTCGCGCCGCGAATGATAAACAGGGTTCCGAGCGTGATAATGAATGATGGCAGCTTCGTCCGCACCACCAGCAGACCGTTCAGCACACCGATCACCAGCGCGGCGGCAAGTGAAGCCAGCAGCGCCGCCCAGATATTCCAGCCATGAGTCACCGTCAGGATGGTGGTGATCATGCCGGTGGCGCCGATCATCGAGCCGATCGAGAGGTCAAATTCGCCGCCGATCATCAGCAGCGCAACGGCCAGTGTCAGGATGCCCAGTTCTGCGGAGACCTCAAGGTAATTGGCGGTGCCACCCGCGCTGAGAAAGCCGCCTCTCCCGGCAACAACGGCAAAGAACATCCAGATGACGATGGCACCGCTCAACGCGCCGAACTCGGGCCGGCGGAAAAGCCGCTTGAGTCGATTTTCGCGTATCAGGCGCTCATCACCGGGGGAATCGGGCAGGCTTTGTGTAGATGTCGCCATGCTAATCCTTTGAAAACAAAATCTTTAAGAGGGGCGGATACGACAGTGCCGCGTGGGGCCGGAAGAATCCGGCCCCTACATTTCGCGTATTTTGTAAGGATAACGACATATAAGCGTGTCGGTGTGGGCCGCAGCGGACGCCCCGTTTGTCATGCGGCATAGGGTTTAAGCTACGGCGGACGCCCCGACATGCAAGCATATGTGGCGTCCCTACAAAATACGCCATGTGCCGTGTCCCTGCGATTCACCTGTTTTGCAGGGAAACCATTTTGCAGGGACACGGCGTTCGAGTGTTGTCCGGCGTTTAGCGGGTACCCGCAGCCGACAGCTCGATCACCTGCGCGGCGGTATCGGCGGTGACAAAGCCGGGGCCGGTCTGGACGATAAACTGGCCGGGGGTGTTCAGGTTTTCCAGATACAGGGTCATGTAGATAATCGCCAGATAGCCCTGCGTGTACTGCTGCTGGTCGATGGCGAACAGCATATTGCCATCGCGCACGGCTTCGAGCACTTCCGGTGAAAGGTCGAAGGTGGCGACCAGCGTCTCACCGAGCATACCGCCGTCTTCCAGTGCGGCCAGTGCCGGCGATGCGCCCGTCGGCCCAAGGGTGAACACGGCATCAATCGTCTCATCAGCAGACATGGCGGCGGAGATGCGATTCTGTGAGCCGGTCGGATCATTCAGGTCCACTGCCAGCACCTGGACTGCCCCACCAGCTTCAGCCATGGCGTCCGAGAAACCCTGACAGCGCAGGTCCAGCGCGATGTTACCGACTTCCTGATTGACACAAACCGCATTGGTCGCGCCAGCATCTGCCATCCGCTGCCCAGCGCCGAAACCTGCTTCGTACTCGGTCTGGCCGATGTGTGCCAGAATGCCGAGATCCTGCGCGACATCGCTGCCGGAATTGATCGAAATCACCGGGATACCGGCCTCAATGGCAGCGCTGATGGCATCACCGAGCGCGTCTGCGTCCGGGATTGAGACGACGATGCCGTCGGGCTGGCTGGCAACCGCCGCATCGATAAGCTGTGACATGGCGACCATATCAAATGTCGCCGGGGCCTGATATTCGACCTGAATGCGCATATCTGCTGCCGCCTGATCGACACCGTTCTTGACAACCGACCAGAACGGATCAGAGGCCTGCCCGTGAGTCACAACGACGATGCGATATGGACGTCCATCCTGAGCCTGAACCAGCGCAACGCTGAGGACTGCTAAAATAATCGTAACCAGAAGGACTTTCAAAATGCGATTCATGGTATTCTCCGTTCCTGGTAATCATGACAATAATTTAATCAGTAAAAAGTGGGCTAAAGGCCGATTTTCCGTACTGCTGTCGCTGTCGATCCCCCTTTCATTCGTAGACCGGTGTCAGGATATCGTGCCGGGACTGCGGTTCAATTGAGCGTTTACCTCATCCCCTGCACGGTTTCCGCATGAGTATTAGATTTCGCGCCGGATCACGTCAGATCTCGCTGACGTAGACCACACGTGCTTCATGCTGAGAGCGCGTGGCGGCCAGTGCAATCTGCAAGGCGATTCTTGCATCCTGCGGCGTGACAATCGGCGGCGCATCACGCACCACACAGTCGATAAAATGCTCAATCTGGCGGGTATAGGCTTCGCCGAAACGCTGCGGGAAATGCGGGACGACATCGTGCTGGACACCCTCTCTGGTCAGCACCAGCAGCGGTGTCTGGCGCAGATAACCGACCTGAAGCGTGCCTTTGCTGCCGATGATCTCGGTCTGAATATCATAGCCATAGATCGCAGTGCGGCTGACTTCGATATTACCGACACCACCGTGAGCGAATTTCAGCGAGATCATGGCGGTATCAACATCCCCCACGTCGAGCAGTTCCGGGTAGACCAGCGCGGCGGTCTCCGTATAAACACGTTCCACTTCATCGCCCATCAGCCAGCGAGTCAGGTCGATGTCATGAATCGCCATATCGACGATCAGGCCGCCGCTGATATGGGGATTGGCATATTCCAGACTGGTGCGATAGGGATCACGGCCAATGGATCGCACGGCGACCGGCTGACCGATCACATCCTGACTGATTTTTCGCCATGCCTCTGTGTATCCATTGTCGAAACGGCGCATAAAACCGACCTGAAAGATGACATGGCAGCGATAAACGGCCTCAAGCATTTCATCGGTTGCGCTAAGGGTGAGCGCGGTCGGCTTTTCACAGAAGATGGCTTTGCCGCTTTCCGCCGCTGCAATCACGATATCACGGTGGGTGCTGGTCGGCGTGGCGATGATGATGGCATGTAAATCGGGATGCTGCAAGAGGGCGTGGTAATCGTCATAGACGGCGACGGCAGGAAAATCACTGGTGAACGCCTGCACGACATCCTGACGCGGATCAGCAACGGCTGCAAGCCTTGCCTGCGGGATCTGATGTGCGACATGCGCAGCGTAGACCTGCCCCATACGGCCAAGCCCGACCACACCGATATTGACTTTATTCATCTCCAGTTCAATCCAGAAGAAACACTAAGTATGAAACTATTCCTACGGAAATATACCGCGTTTTGGTGATCTGTCCACAAAGCGGGGGGAAAGGGGGAAAAACAGGTCACCATAGTTATCCGACGGACGCCCCGGACATGCGAAGCAGGTGTGGCGTCCCTGCAAAAGAGGTATTTTCCAGATGAAGGGGCGAGGAATCCAGATCACGATGATACAAAAACCCGAAGGTGATCCTTCGGGTTTCTGTGAGTATGGAGCGACTGCTTTTAGCCTATTGGTAAACGCGATAGGTCAGGGTGATCGAGCTTCCCGGCACGAAGGCATCGACATTGGCCGCTGCACGGCGTCCGCTGGCGGTCAGGATACCGATCACACTGCCCGGTGCAAGAGAGCCATTGGGGATGCTGGTCGAATTAATGCCAGCCCCGGCTGTGATCGCGTCATGGTGTACGGTGCTGAAGTTCAGCGCAGGGCTGAGCAGACCAACACAGAATGACGTGGTGGTGCAGGCACCCGCGCTGCTGAGGCCGTCAGCAGTGAGGCTGAGATCGAGAATCGTATCACCATCTACATCAAGACTGGCCCCCAGACCGATCACCGTGGTTGAGGTTGTGCTGGGACGATCAAGGCGATAGCGATAGATAAAGCTGCTGTTATTGGCTTCACCGGCAGGCCCTTCGTCCACCTGATTATTCAGGTCTGCGACGATGACGGCCTCAAAACTGCCCGTCAGCGGGGCGGTGGTCACCGGTAGCAGGAAGGTCTGCTCTGCACCGGCGGCCAGACCAGGGAAGTTCTGCGCGGAGTAGTGGGCATTGGGTGCGAAACTGGCCGCAACAGCGAACGGTCCAGCGGCCTGACCGCCGACATTACGCATGGTGATGGTCACATTGGCATTTGCGCCGTAA
Source organism: uncultured Anaerolineaceae bacterium (assembly GCA_964395665.1). Classification (GTDB taxonomy): domain Bacteria; phylum Chloroflexota; class Anaerolineae; order Aggregatilineales; family Phototrophicaceae; genus JAEZAF01. The sequence goes on along the minus strand of CAYNDH010000180.1, from coordinate 2,537 downwards.
GGCAGTTCAAGCGGTGATGCAGCGACAATCACGATATCGGGGTAGTTGGGATCTCCGCTCGGAACGTTGGTCGCAAATCCACCCGGAGGCGGTGTCGTGGCAGGCGTCTCGCTTGCCGCTGGTGTCGGAGTCGGTGGCACAGGCAGTACCGGGACGGTCTCGCGGCGACCGATCACTTCCAGCAGATTCGGCGCTGTGGACAGCCAGCCGTTCTGCCCTCTGAACTCAATGGCGACCCAACTGAAATCCAGATTGGCACCGATGACGCGGCGCGTCTCGCCCTGCTGAAGCTGGCCGAGCGTGTCATATTCCAGACCGGGGCCAGTGCGGACATTCTGCACGGTGCTGCGGATTTCGACAAAGACGCCGTCCAGTGTAGCGGTGGGAGTCGGGGCCTGTGTACCGGTGATGCTTTCCACTTCCAGCTCGACACGGGTAGAGCCAGCGAAACGCGCAGCCACTTCTGCACCACCGAGACGTTGCAGCTCGATGATGGTGACATGATCACTGAGTTCACCGGCGCCAAGTTCTGCGGGCTGGAGCAGGCCCTGAACGCCTTCCAGCGGATCTTCATCCTGAAGGTTATCCTGAAGCGTTCCCGGAGACTGAAGCGCCTGTGCAATGCGATAAACACTGTCATAGGTCGCCGCATTCACCGCTCTGGGGACTTCGCCGGTGGCATGGACATAATTCAGCACGAATTCCTGACTGGGAAGATCCAGCAGCGCACTGGACCATGTCGTCGCACCGATGATGCCGGTCAGATTTTCACGCGGGATGATGGCATCGCGGAAGACCGGGTCCTCAACATCGTTATAGGCGTAAATGCCAACCCATCCGAGAGCGCGAATCAGGTTATAGAGGTTCGCGGCGTCAACCGGATCACCATGAACCACCGCCGCCTGCGGATTACTCTCCAGAATATCGGCGGCAAGATCGGCAATTTCGAGATCTTCTGTAAACAGCAGCATGTCAAAAGGTGCGATGCCAAGATCCTGGGCCGCGGTGGTAAAGCCTACCAGCCCGGCAGTGCTTTCGATGTCGAGCTGAACGGTAAGGATCTCGGTAAACTGAAGATCCTCCGCGATATAGGTCGCAAGACTACGCCCAAGCAGGAACTCGGCGGCGCGACTGCGGAAAAGCAGCCCGAACTGGTCAGAGGTCAGGATCGTATCCCCTAACGCCGGTGTGATCACCGGGACGGCCAGCGACTGGAGCAGATCGAGATTATCCAGCGCAAGTGTCGTCGTCAGCGGCCCCAGCACGGCGATGACATTTGCCTGTGCGAGATTATTGGTGGCGGTCTCAAGCGAACCATCTTCCGACGGCGGCTGTGAGACGATCTGGAGCAGGAAGGTCGTCCCATCAGCGCCCACGACTCCGCCCCCGGCATTGATCTCGCTGACCGCGAGCTGCGCGGCGGTATTGATCGGGCCGGTATCTGTATCAATTACGCCGATACGGAATACCGGGACATCGCCATCTACCTGTCCATAGCTGATGGTGACCAGTCCCAGCATGAGGACGATGGCCGTCAGGAATGCCACCATCCTTTTTTGAGTAGACATAAACACCCTCCTTCAATGATGCATAAATAATCAGACAGTTGAGATCTAAAAAGAGCCTTTAGAGTATTCGCAATATTTTAAGTATACTGTGCAGAATTACGTTCGTCATACGATGTGGCACGCGAAAGCCCGATTTCGATGAGCGTTCAGTGAAAATACTGTCAAAAAACGCCTGACTGACCTACTGACAGGCGGATCAATGGCATTTGGTCGCTGCTGCCATGAATTGGCTGGCATGACCAGGTTGTGTTGATATTTTGCAAAAACCGTTCATTTGCAGGGGTGATGCTGCGATCTATCGCAGATCCGCCCCTACACAAAGCGAGTTTGCAGAGTTATATGATGATCGAAACGTCAACAGAACCTGGCTGGCATGAACTGACATGCAGCCCTGGCACGGCATGGCGCTAAATGCATCTACAACAGACTCACATTTTCCTGTGTGAATGGTTAAACTATAGACATAAGAAGTGGTGAAAGAGACGAAACATGACCGATGAAGTTTACTTGACCTCTGAAGGGGCAGCCGACCTGCAGCGCGAACTGGACGAACTGGTGGGCGTCAAACGTCCGGAACTTGCAATGAAGCTGAAGGAAGCCGTCGCAGAAGGCGACCTGAAGGAAAACGCGAATTATCACGATGCCAAAGAACAGCAGGCATTCATCGAAGGGCGTATCCAGTATCTGGAGAATATCCTGCGCTCGGCCACGATTATCACCAACGACGGCCCAAGTGATGAAGTCCGCATTGGCTCGGAAGTCACCATCCGCGAAGATGGCAGCGATGAAGACGAAACCTATATGATCGTCGGGGCTGCCGAAGCCAACCCGCGTGAAGGGAAAATCTCGCAGAAAAGCCCGATTGGACGGGCGCTGCTTGGGCATAAAAAAGGTGACAAGGTCAAAGTGCAGACGCCGTCAGGGACGACGATCTTCAAAATCCGCAGCATCCAGTAGCACGACAGCGGC
>CAYNDH010000179.1:4705-8878 GCA_964395665.1 uncultured Anaerolineaceae bacterium | reverse complement strand
GGCCTGCCCTGTCCGCACCCAGTAACCAATATTCAAATGGCTTCTTACACCTTTAACAAAACAGGCAGGAGTCACGGAGACTCCTGCCTGTTGTCTGCTGCTGTTGTGCATCTCACACGGTCAGCGGATGAATTAAGCGTCGGTGGGTGGTGTGCTTTCCGCTGGATTCGCCGCCGTGCTTGTCTGCGTCTCGGAGCCGATCTCTTCAGCGACCGCTTCGACGACGGCTTCCTGCTCGGTCGGGCTGAGGATAGTGATACCGACGACTTCATCATCACCACTCATGTCCATCAGCTTGACGCCGAGTGTGCTGCGTCCGGTCTCGCGGATCTCTTCCAGCCGTGTCCGCAGGACGGTGCCATGACGGGTAATCAGCAGGATCTCATCCTCACTGTTGATACAGCGCATGGCGACAATCGGGCCGGTCTTGGCATTACGCGCCAGCGTGCGGATACCCATACCGTAGCGCCCCTGTGTCTTATATTCATCCAGCAGGGTGCGCTTGCCGAAGCCGTTGCGCGTGACGACCAGTGAATGCGTTTCATCATCGCTGATGACATCCATGCCCGCCAGCCGGTCACTGCTATTCAGCCGCATGGCATTGACACCCGCCGCTGCGCGTCCCATGGCACGGACGGTCTGCTCATTGAAGCGGATACTCTGGCCGCCTTCACTGGCGATCAGGATATCCTGCGAGCCATTGGTCCGCTTCACCCAGCCGAGTGTATCATCTTCATAAAGCGAGATCGCGATCAGGCCATTGGAGCGCACCGCTTCGAATTCCGCAAGGTTGACACGCTTGATGCGTCCGCTGCGGGTTGCCATGACCAGATAGGCTTCGTCGCCTTCATCGCGGTCGAAGTTGTCAATGGGCAGCACAACCGTGATGCGTTCGTCCTGTTCCAGCGGCAGGATGGTGTGAATCAGCGTGCCCTTTGCGGCGCGTGCGCTCTCTGGCACACGGTAGGCGCGCATACTGTACACCTTGCCCTTATTGCTGAAGAACAGCACGGTATTATGGTTGCTGGCGGCGAACAGGTCGAGCAGCACATCTTCTTCACGGGTGGTCATGCCGCGCACACCCTTACCGCCGCGTCGCTGTGACTGATATTCCCGTGCGGGGACGCGCTTGATGTAGCCATTGGTCGTCATCGAAATCACGACTTCTTCATTACGTACCAGATCAAGTTCGTCGAAGTCAGCTTCACCATAGACAACCTGTGTCTTGCGTGCGCCGCCGTACTGCTGGTTGATCTCGACCAGATCGGCGCGGATCAGGGCGCGGATCTTGTCCGGGGATTGCAGCAGGTCTTCCAGATAGGCGATCCGGGCCTGCACATCACCGTATTCATTCTCAAGCCGCTGGCGTTCCAGCGCGGCCAGACGGCGAAGCTGCATTTCAAGAATGGCATCGGCCTGTGCTTCGGTCAGTTCGAAGCGTTCCATGAGCTGAATGCGGGCGGTTTCAGCATCCGGTGAACTGCGGATGGTCTGGATCACCAGATCAAGGTTATTGATCGCCTTCAGCAGCCCTTCCAGAATATGGGCACGCTGGCGGCGCTTGCCGAGTTCGAATTCCGACCGGCGGACGATCACTTCATAGCGGTGTTCGAGATAAACCTGCAAACAGCGCTTAAGGTTCAGTGTGCGTGGCTCACCCTTCACCAGCGCCAGAATCTGGATGCCGAAGCTGGTCTGAAGCGGTGTGTATTTGAACAGGCGGTTGAGGATCGTCTGGGGATTAGCCCCGCGCCGCAGTTCCACCACCAGCCGCTGACCATCACGGTCGGCTTCGTCACGCAGGTCACGCACGCCTTCCAGACGGCCTTCGCGCACCAGCGATACAATGCGCTCGATGATGGATGTCTTGCTGACCTGATAGGGCATTGAGGTAAACACAATCCGGAAACTGCTCTCGCGGCCTTCTTCGATCACATGGGTCGCACGCATCACGACGCGGCCCTTGCCGGTCGCATAGGCTTCCTTCAGCGATTCGTTGACGATCACTTCGGCGCCGGTCGGGAAATCCGGTGCTTTGACAAACTCCATCAGCTCATCGACGGTGATGTCATCGCTGCGCTCGAAGTGATCAATCATGAAGATAATTGCATGAATCAGTTCACTCAGGTTATGCGGGGGGATGCTGGTCGCCATACCGACCGCGATACCTGTGGTCCCGTTCAGCAGCAGATTTGGCAGGCGCGCTGGCATTACCGACGGTTCCTGCTGGGTGCCGTCGTAATTGTCGGTGAAATCGACGGTGTTCATGTCGATGTCAGCCAGCATCTCGTCAGCGATACGTGCCATACGCGCTTCGGTATAACGCATGGCCGCCGGGCTGTCTCCATCGACGCTGCCGAAGTTCCCCTGTCCATCGACCAGTGGATAACGCAGGGAGAAATCCTGCGCCATACGCGCCATCGCGTCATAAACCGCGCCGTCGCCATGCGGGTGATATTTACCCAGCACTTCACCGACAATACGCGCACTCTTTTTATAGGCAGTGCCGGGACGGATGCCCATATCGTACATGGCATACAGGATGCGGCGGTGTACCGGCTTGAGGCCGTCACGGGCATCGGGCAGGGCGCGTGCCACGATCACGCTCATGGCGTAATCGAGGAAGCTGCCGCGCATCTCCTCATTGATACGAACCGGACGGATAAATCCCCCGTTTGCGCTGGTGTAGGCCCCGTTAGAACTCCCGGCACCGTTGGACCCATCGGCGCTGACAGCCTGGCCCATTATCTCTTCCTGATCGCTCAGCTCGTCACCGTTTTCCAGGTTATCGTCGTAATTATCCATACATGCTTCCCGTTAATTCGCTAAACAGAAGGGACCGCTTCATAACAACAGAGTCTGTGGCTGGACAAACACCAGCCGACTACCGGCTCAGCACTGGCAGATGCCTGATAAACAGCCATAAGTCTTACCATTAACCAGCTTTCATGAAATTGGGTGAGTGGGTTTAATGGTTGGAGCAAGGGTATACGCAGCCGCTTTTCCGATGGGTTCGGAACTGGGCAGCAGCCGGTGTAATGGCGCTGTTACGGAACAACCAGTGATCAAACAGCCGATGATCAAACAGGCAGTGGCAATCATGACCCATCATCGAGAGAAAATCGCCGCCCCTTGTACATGCGTTCGAATGATTTACTTTTAAATTATACCACAAAATCCGCGAAAATAGCAGGTGATTTGCGTTAAATGGAGAAGGGTGCTATCCCTATACGGGATTGCCGGTTTTTAGGCAAATTGACCGTTTAACAGGGAAAAATCCATGTCATTTCGAAATATGTGTCGATTCTGCTGGGCACTTCTGATCCTGTTTGCCGGTCCGGTGATAAACAGTTTTTCACAATCCGGCACGCCAACCTCACCAGCAGATCAGACCGATGCCCCGCCGGAGACGCTGACCGTGGTCCTCAGCGATGTCTCGTTCAGCCCTGAATTTCTCGAAGGGCTTTTGCTGGGGCTGGCACACAACGGATATGAGCTGTATATCCTGCCTGAAGCAGAGTATGCCGCCGATCCTGAAGCGGCGATTGAGACATTCAGGCCAGCGCTGCGCTTTTTCCGCAGTGAGTCCGGGGAAATTTACATCGAACTGCTGATTCATCCCATGCGCGAACGGTCACCCATCCTGATGGACCTGCCCGAACCGGTGCAGATCAGCGGGCAGTGGCGCTTCCCGACCCGCGTCGCAACGCAGTATGCGCTCTACGCCATGAGTGACTGTACCGGCGCAACAAACGAGATCCCCATGAGCCTGTTTGAAGGGATGTTTGATGAATTCAATGAGGACGATGAGGCGGTCACAGACGCTTTTAACTCTGAACAGGCTCGGATCACGCTGCTTCAGTTTGAGACGTTCTATCTTACGCACTGCCAGCGCCTGAATAATTTCAATCTGGTCTGGTCGCCTGTCATTGATACCGTCCTGTCATCCCCAGAGATTGAGATCGCGGATAACGTCTATTATGCATGGAACGACATCCAGCAGGGGAATCATGAGCGGGCATTTCAGCAGCTTGATCATCTTGCCGAACGCTGGAAGGATGATCCGCTGGCGACGATCGAAATCCTGCATAAGCGTTCGCAGTTCCATGCGCTGGTAAATGACTTCGACAGCGCGATGACCGTGATTGAGGAAGCCATCACGTTAGCAGAAGC
>CAYNDH010000179.1:1849-4605 GCA_964395665.1 uncultured Anaerolineaceae bacterium | reverse complement strand
CAGAAGCCGCAGAGGATCTCTCATTGGCGAAACAGGCCGCACTTTACGTCCAGCGAGGGCAGGTGAATATGCTGCTGTATGAATGGGATGCTGCGATTGCTGATTACACCATGGCGATTGACCTTGGGCCGGATGAGCCGGCAGTCGCTGAAGCGTATTATTATCGCGGGATCGCCTATTACACGACGCTGGTGGATCGCGAACGGGCGCTGCCAGACTTTGAACGTTATCTGGAACTGGCCCTGTACGGTGAACATCGGGCCGAAGCACTTCAGTATCAGGCTGATATTCGCGCCGAACTGGAAGCATTGGGATCTTAAGCATCAGGATTCTTATGATCAGATCTTAATATCTGCCGCCTGATGTTGTTATCGGGCGATGGTTTGTCATGCGGTAACGCCAGCCGTACAATCACACCGAAATCGGGGCGACATCCACATTCAGCAGCCCCGATTCGTCCCCCTGGCTACCCGAAAACATTACAACGCATAGGGCATTGGTACTGGAAAGGTTTGCGTGTCGTTAGTATCGCTCTTACCTGCTTGACACGTAGAGTTTGATTTTCCTATAATCAACGTATGTTTTCGCAACAAAATGTCTCAAAGTGGATGTTCCCTTAATAATTCGCTTTGCCGCAAGTTGTTTCGTGACAATCTGCTATCTATCCAAGAAGGCTCAGTTAACGTGGGCACTTTTCTCCCAACTCGTGTTCTCAAGTTCAATGTGGGGTTCCTTCTTAACTCCGGCGCTGGTAACAGTCAGGACTCTGATCTCGACATCCCGACCGTTCGTGTCGCGGATGACCTGACGCTGGATTACGTGCAGGGGCCGCTGCGCCTCAGCCGTACCAAGGAAGGAATTCTGGTTCAGGCCACGCTTCATATTGGCCTTAGTGATGAGTGCTATCGGTGTCTGGAATCCGTCACGCGTGACGTGCAACTGGAGATCGAAGAACTCTACAGTTACAACACCTATCCCGCATCCGAATTCTCGATTGGTGATGATGGCATCCTCGATCTCGCACCCCTGCTCCGCGCCGAAACCCTGATCGATACTGCTCACCGTATCCTTTGTACCGAACACTGCAAGGGGCTTTGCCCTGAATGCGGTGCGAATCTCAACGAAGGCGATTGCAACTGCCGCGCCGATGAGATCGACCCGCGCTTTGCAGCATTGAAGAAACTGCTGGAATCGGAATCGTGATCTGATATGTGTGTTTTCCCGGAAGTGTATTGCGGTGTATACACTTCCGGTTAGTATTTTATTATCTACCTGTAGTAACAATTCTGTAACATTATCGGCTGGGTTGTGTGCCCTCTCAAGATCGTGAGGTACTCCACGAGACAAACACCGGAATAGATTTTGCCTTTTGATAATAGACTAACAGGATTGAGGACTCAGCTATGCCGATGATGCCAGAGAGAAACAATAAATTCAGCGCCGGATCGTTTGGCAGGTATGAAGATCTGGATGAGGGACTGGATGACGACGACGCCGGAGACCACAGGTTGGACGCGTTCTCCCTTGCCGACGCAGAGATTGATGACACCGATGGCGAAGCTGATGTGCAGGACGATTTCGACGATTTTGATGAATTTTCCCTTGATGGTCTTGACGATGAGCAGGAATTTATGGATGAGGACGATTTCGAACCGTCTTCATATGACCTGCCTGTCAATGACACCGTCGGGCTGTATCTGAAAGAGATGTCCCGCGTGCCGCTGCTCGATACGGCGGCGGAGATTGAACTGGCCCAGAAGATGGAAGCCGGTCAGAAGGCACAGGCGAAGCTCGCCGCCGATCCCAATCACCCTGATGTACCGGAATGGTCACGGCTGGTTGAAGAAGGCATGGCCGCCCGTGATCACCTGATCGCCGCGAATACCCGTCTGGTCGTGTCGATTGCCAAGAAGTATGTCTCTCGCGGTGTGCACTTTCTCGATCTGATTCAGGAAGGCAACCTTGGCCTGATGAAAGCCGTCGAGAAGTTCGACTTCCGCCGTGGTTTCCGCTTCAGCACGTATGCGACATGGTGGATTCGCCAGACCATTACCCGTGCCATCGCCGATCAGGGCCGGACGATCCGCGTGCCGGTGCATATGAGCGACCGCATCCGTAAGCTGTACCGTGTCGCCCGCCAGCTCGAACAGGAACTGGGGCGGAAGCCGGATCTGCACGAGATCTCTGAAGAAATGCAGGAAGATCCGCGTAAAATCGAATGGATGCTGCGTGTCTCATGGCAGCCGATGAGCCTTGAACAGCCAGTCGGTGAGGATGATGACAGCGAACTCGGTAACTTCATCGAGAATGACTCGACCCCCACACCGGCGGAGATGACCACGCAGAATCTGCTCAATGCCAAGATCGAAGAAGTGCTGGCGACCCTGACTCCGCGTGAAGCCCGTATCCTGCGCCTGCGTTTCGGCCTGCTGAACGGCAAGAGCTATACGCTGGAAGAAGTCGGCCAGAAATTCGGCCTGACCCGCGAACGTATCCGCCAGATTGAGGGACAGGCGCTGCGTCGCCTGCGTCATCCGCGCCGCAGTCGTCAACTGCGTGATTATCTGCATTGATCGTCTGAAATTATCCGTAAAAAGCGCTGACATTAACGGTCAGCGCTTTTGATTTCCGCCTGTTTTGTATTACAGTAGACGTTCTTTTCCCCTGTTTCCTACAAAGGAGCCTCTGATGCCACGATTTGTAAATGCACTGCCCCAGCTATCACGCCAGCTATCGCACCTGCTATCGCGCCTGCT
>CAYNDH010000179.1:0-1749 GCA_964395665.1 uncultured Anaerolineaceae bacterium | reverse complement strand
TGGGCAGCACCTGCCGTGACGGCACAGGAACAGGAACCCGATGCGGATGCGGATGCGACGCCTGACCACTGCCTGATTGATCTGATCATCGCCCTGGATGAATCGCCCAGCATCGGGCCGTCATTTGCTGATGCCGATGAGGAATTCCCGTTTGTGCTGGCATTCGCGGCAGGGCTGATCGACGGCCTGCCGGTCAATGACGATAACGTCCATGTCGGCGTGGTGCTGTATGACCAGACGCCGGATACGCTGTTCGCGCTGACATCTGATGCTGAAGCGGCAGTTGAGAGGGTCGAAACCTATGATCGTGGTCAGACGAGCGGTACTGCGATGGCACAGGGTATTGATCTGGCGATGCGCGAGCTGAACGCAGGCCGCCCCGCCGTTCAGGATGTGATCGTGCTGCTGGCCGACGGTGATGATAACCAGATCGGCGAGCCGGAGACCTCATCCGCCAATGCACGGGAAGCTGGCATCCAGATCTTCGCGGTCGCGGTCGGGGACGATCTGAATCTGGATCAGATGCGAACCGTTGCCAATGATCCTGACGAGGATTATTTCTTTCAGGCTGAAGACTTCGACGATCTGCCCGGCCTGATTGACAGCATCAACCGGAATGCGTGCGGTGTGCCGAGCACGTTGAGCGGTATCGTCTTCTTCGATGACAATGGCGACGCCGCACGTGACGACGAAGACGAAGCCGGGGTCGAAGGCGTCACCCTGCGGCTGTATCACGTGGATGATCTGACGACCGCTGCCGTCCCGGATCAGGTGACGGATGAGGACGGTGCATACACCTTTCAGGTCGCGCCCGGTGAATATGTAATCGAAGTGCATGACGCGCCGCAGCCGCTGGTTGAGGGATCGTCTTTTGATGCGGAGACACTTCAGACCGAGCCAATCACAGTGGAGATCAACAGCAGCGTCGCCGATCTGGATGTGCCGCTGGTCCCGCTGCCGGAGCCAACCGCCACACCGACGATGACTCGCACACCGCAGCCAACCCGTACCCCAACACCCACCCGCACGCCGACACCCCCGGCGACCGCGACCCACGAGCCGCCAAAGGGGCCGCGTTACATCCAGTTCAATCACCCCGGCGACATCGTCGTCACGATTTACGATCAGCCGCAGCTTAGCGTGCAGTTCGGCAATATCGGGCAGGAAATGCTGACGGATCTGGGCGTGGTCTGCACTGTGGTCGAAGGTGAGGCGCTGTTTACCGACATCATCCATAACGATGTCCTGGATGATGTCACCGAAACCGACGTTAAAATCACCTTCAGCGGGCTGGACGAACTGCCCCCCGGCCAGAATTACACGCTGATCATTGCGATTGATCCGGTTGAAGGCAGCAGTGATGTCGAGTGCGGCCTGTCGGCGGATGGCTTCCCCGGCGCAACGGACCTTCAGCGCATCACCCTGCGCGATTAATCTGGGTTGGTAGTGCTGAATTAAGAGAGTGTGTCTGTAAGCGGGCAAAAAAGGGCGGGATTCTTCCCGCCCCATGCGTACCAGGTTAAGGAATTTTGAGGCAAAAAAGCCCCTGCTTTTTGGTCCACTTCGTTTGAAAATTCGAACCGCACAACTCGAACATTCGTGCTACGCTATGAGCTTCCTTCACCTTAACATCACAGCTATGTAGGGGCACATTGCCGCCCGCTGCATTGCAGTTGCAGCAGCAAATAGTGGCGCATTGCAGCGCATTGGCTGCATCTTGCAGCGCATTGGCTGCATCTTGCAGCGCAT
>CAYNDH010000178.1:0-8917 GCA_964395665.1 uncultured Anaerolineaceae bacterium | reverse complement strand
CATCGAGAGTTAAAAACCGACCCCTGTAAGCTTCCCCTAACCGGCGCAGCAAGCAGCGCTACCCTTCCCTCGGAGCGTGTTTGCTCAGCGGATCAGTTGTTACGGATATCCTGAAGATCCTGCACGAACGTCGTGGCATCAATCGGTTTGGCAAAGTAAGCATCAAAACCCGCCCGGACCGCCTTCTGTGCCAGTGTCGGATTATGATAGGCGGTCATCGCGACCTTCGGAACGGCTTGCAGGGCGGCATCTTCCCGCAGGCGTTCCAGCAGGGTCCAGCCGTCGATATCCGGCAGCGCAAGGTCGATAATGATCATATCCGGGACATGCTCGCGCAGGGATACCAGTGCATCATTCGCGTTCAGCACGCCGGTCGATCCAATCCCATGATATTGCAGCAGTCCCTGTACCAGCTCGAGACTGTCCACCTCATCCTCAACCACTAAAACATTTGTCAGCCTGTTTACCGTGTTCATCAGACATTCACTTTCAGAGCGCTACGAAGATCATTCATCAGGGTGGGGATATTGATCGGTTTACTCATATAGCCATCGAAACCGGCGTCGACTGCACGCTGACGGTCGGCGGGCATGGCATGGGCGGAAAGCGCAATCACCGGCAGCGAACTCATCTTCGCATCAGCGCGGATATGCTTCAGTGTATCCCATCCGTCCATTTTCGGCATGGAAAGATCGAGCAGGATGAAGGAAGGTTTCCATTTGCCAAGGATTTCTATTGCATCGAGTCCGTTGGTGGCGACTTCAACCTGCATCCCAAAGAAGCGCAGGGACTCCGCAACCACTTCCAGATTATCCGGCTCATCGTCCACAATCAGTACGGATATTTCGGTTATATTTGACCAGTCTAACATCACTATCCTCTCGCCATTTCCATTGGAGTATGGTGTTCAGAATCCGGGTGCATCATCGGCAGCATCACGATAAACCGGCTGCCCTCACCCAACTCACTTTCAACCTTGATCTGTCCGCGCATCATGGTGACCAGATGCCGGGTAATCGCCAGCCCCAGCCCCGTCCCCTTATAGGCACGGGTCGAAGTGCCGTCCACCTGACGGAATTCCTCAAAAATCACATCCAGCGCATGTGGTGGGATGCCCATACCGGTATCTTCGATGATGATTTCCCACGCCTTGACCTCTGTGAAGGCCGAGATCAACAGCTTGATTTCACCAGTATCCGTGAACTTGACCGCGTTAGAGATCAGGTTGACGACAATCTGCTCCAGCCGCTTTTCATCACCCATCAGCATCGACGGCAGATTGGAGTCAATACTGGTGGTGAATTTCAGGCCCTTATTTTCGGCCAGCACCGACATCTGTTCGGTGACACGTTCGGCCAGCGCCCTTGGGCTGAAGTCTTCAGTCACCAGTTCGACGCGGCCAGCCTCAATGCGTGCGATATCCAGCACGTCATTCACCAGATTCAGCAGGCGCTTGCCATTTTCCTGCAGGCGGGTGACCTTGTGCTGCTGCGGTTCAGTCATCGGGCCGCTCATCCCCATCAGCAGCATATCACTAAAGCCGATGATCGCGTTCAGCGGCGTCCGCAGTTCGTGGGACATCGTCGCCAGAAATTCTGATTTCAGGCGCGATGCTTCCTTGGCGCGATCGTTGGCACGCTGAAGTTCCACAGCACGATCTGTCAGCCTTCCTACGAGGTCTTCGAGGCGGGCCGTCATTTTATTGAACGAATCAGCCAGTTCGCCGAGTTCGTCGCCACTTTTCACGTTAATCTTGTAGTCGAGTTCTCCACCGGCGATGCGGCGGGTGGCTTCGGTAAGCTCGCGCAGCGGATTGGTGACGGTGCGGCTGACAAACCATGACAGCGCGGCACCCACCAGTGCAGCAGCGACGGCAACCAGCCGCCCCTGGTGGATAGCAGCGCGCGTCTTGTCAGTCAGGCTGTCGGTGGGCAGCGTGATGCTGACTGCCCCAATCACGTTACGCCCGATTGTCACCGGAATACCGGCCTGAAGTGCCTCTGGCTGCCAGTTATAGATCACATCATCAGCGGTGACAATCTGTGAGCCAAAGGGATCGTTATCGAGGCTGAAAGCGTAGGTGTTAGTGAGATCCCCATCGACGACCACGCGCCCGGACGCATCATAGATTTTGGCAACAGTCCCTTCCTGTACGGCGCTGGTATTTCTGACCAACTGTGCCAGCAGGTCAACATTGAGCAGATAGAGCGCATCCGATGCCGAGATCCTTAGATTGTTGAGCAGCAGCGCCGCCTGCTGTTCCATTTCGCCACGGAAGCCTTCCTGCTCACGGAGAATGGACAGCGTGGTCACCACTGCAACGGTCAGGATCACCACCAGCGTCATCAGCACGGCGAGTTTGGTCGCGAGTGACCATCGAAACGGGAGTTTCAAATTCGGTATTTTCATTGTGATTCGACCATATCAAACAGTTCGCGCATCCGTGCCAGTCCCTGCTCCACCCCACCGGGAAATTCATCAATCTGAGATGTTGACTGGAAAGCCGCCAGCACTTCCTGACCTTCTTCGTTTTCGTGCATTGTCGTTAAAACACTGCGGATCGCATCCTTTAACGCCGGATCAAGATGCGGACCGACCACCAGAACATGACGTGGAAGCGCCTCGGTCTCTGCAATGACGCGCAGTTGAGCACGGGTTGCTTCGGGGATCTCGGCAAAGGTCGCACTGTCCACTGCCGCCGCCACCACCAGACTGCTGATCACCCACTGAACCGAGTTATCATCGTCACCGCTGAAGAGGTAGCCGACCTCGTCGTCAGCGACGGACGCAGTGGCCGCTCTTTTCTCCGTCATTGTCAGCCCGGCTTCCATCAGATGCGCCAGCGGCAGCATATAGCCTGACGTGCTGTAGGCTTCATCGAAGGCGATCAGATGCCCCTGAAGATCATCGACCGTCTCAATATCACTGCTGGCAAGCGTAAAGATCACGGCATGATACTCGGAAACACCGTCTTTCCAGCGGCGCAGCACCGGTTCCGCGCCGGAAACATCACTGACAAAGAGGGCGGGATACGGGCTGTCGAAATACAGATCGACCTCACTACTCTCCAGCAGGCGGGCCATTGAGTCGAGATCCGGGGCCACTCTCACAACCCCTTCCTGAATACCATGCTCGGCGAGATGATCCGCAAGATAATCAGCCATTGGCTGAAAAGATGCAGTAGTTTTGGTAGGGGCATCCGAGATGTCAGCGATCACCAATATGGTTTTCTCCGAAGCGCTGTCCGCTGGCACACTGGTCGGGGCCTGTGTCGCGGGGGCGGTCGTTGGGGTCGGCTCAGAAGCCGTAGTACAGCCCACCGCAGTGAGCAGCAGGATCAGAAGTAAGCTGATAAAGCGTTGGATTTTCATCTTGGCAAACCAATTGTATAAGAAAGCGTTAATCTCTATTTTGTTATACTTTGTAACTTTAATGCATTAAGCTTCATAAAGTCCCGTAAATTTTATGGGCTTTCAGCAGTGAAGTACTATCAGATAGCCCACTGATACCAGCATTACCAGCGGATGCTGATATTGCCAGTGGGGATCGCAGATAACCTCCATAGAGGTTAGCATCAAGTTTGGATGAGGTTTATATTTCTGGCAAGTGGTGCAGGCATGGATAAGGACAGATTATCGATCATCGTATTTCGATCATTAGAGGGATTTCATGACACTTCCAATTGAGAACTACGGATTAATTGGCAATATGCGGACGGCGGCGCTGGTCGGGATGAACGGCTCGATTGACTGGTTCTGCCCCCAGAAGTTCGACGCCCCCAGCGTGTTTGCCGCCATTCTGGATCATCAGATTGGCGGGCGCTTCATCATCTCCCCTGCTGAAGAATATCTGCGGTCCAAACAGTTTTACTGGCCGGATACCAATGTGCTGGTCACACGCTTTCTGTGTGATGAGGGTGTCGCCGAGCTGATCGACTATATGCCGGTCGGGATCAGCGATGAGGATGCCATGCGCGAACGCTGGCTGATCCGGCGGCTGAAGCTGGTGCGCGGCTCACTGTCGATGCGCGTACTGTGTCAGCCAGCCTTCGATTATGCACGCGGCAAACACAAAACACAGGTGACAGAAAACGGCGTGCTGTTCACACCTGACGGCGGTGATCTGCGGCTGGCGCTGGCCTCTTCAGTCCCGCTGACCGTCGATGATCAGGACGGCAGTGTATCAGCAGTCCTTGAGCTGAAAGAAGGCGAAAGCGTGATCTTCAGCCTGCAACTGCTGGACGCAGAGCATGCGGATTTTTCACCGCCGCTGTCTGTTGAAGAAGAGCAGCCGATCTTTCACCGCACGGTCGATTACTGGCATGACTGGCTGGCGCAGTGTACGTATGCCGGTCGCTGGCGCGAGATCGTCTATCGCAGCGCACTGGTGATGAAGCTCATGACGTATGAGCCGACCGGCGCGATCATCGCATCACCGACGTGCAGCCTGCCGGAAGCGATTGGCGGCCCGCGCAACTGGGATTATCGCTATACATGGATACGGGATGCTGCCTTCACAATCTATGGTTTTCTGCGGATCGGCTTCACCGATGAGGCACGGGCCTTCATGGGCTGGCTGGATGACCGTCTGCACGAGATTAACGGCGATGCCGGATCGCTTCAGCCGCTGTATACCATCGACGGCGGCCACACGGTCGAAGAATTCGAACTGGATCACCTCTCCGGCTATCTCGACTCAAAGCCGGTGCGAATCGGTAATGCCGCCTATAAGCAGTTTCAGCCAGACATCTATGGCGAACTGATGGACTCGATCTACCTGTATAACAAGTACGTCGATCTGGTGAATTATGACCAGTGGACGTATATCCGCACCATGCTGAACTGGGTGTGTGATAACTGGCAGCGGGACGATCACGGCATCTGGGAAATCCGTGGTGAAGAGCAGCAGTTTGTCTATACGAAAGTGATGCTGTGGGTTGCGCTGGATCGCGGTATCCGCCTGGTGCATAAGCGCTCACTGCCTGCGCCGATGGATCGCTGGCGCGAGGTGCGTGACCGGATCTATGAAGAAGTCATGAAAGAAGGCTGGGACGAAGAACTTCAGACTTTCACACAGTATTACGGCGGTGACACGCTCGATGCTGCCAACCTGATCATGCCGCTGGTGTTCTTTCTCGCCCCCAGCGACCCCCGCATGATCAAAACCATTGACGCCATCAACCGTCCACCACGCGAAGGCGGGCTGGTGGTGGACGGGCTGGTGTATCGCTATAACACCGATTCCGGTGTCGATGGCATCGAAGGCGGCGAAGGCACATTCAATATGTGCACCTTCTGGCTGGTGGAAGCGCTCACACGGGCCGGACGACTGAACGAAGCCCGCCTGATCTTCGAGCAGATGCTGGGCCATACCAACCATCTCAACCTGTATGCGGAAGAAACCGGCTCGCACGGCGAAGCGCTTGGCAACTTCCCGCAGGCGTTCACCCATCTCTCGCTGATCAGCGCCGCCTTTAATCTCGACCGCGCCCTGGGCAGCACAGCATCAGGCCGTGGTCAGGGCTGAACCAGCAGGCGCTCCATTGCCGTCCGCAGTCCGGCTGGAATGGGCTGCGGGCGGCGCGTCTCGCGATCAACGAAGACATGCACAAAGTACCCGACCGCCGCCGGTTCGGGATCGCCCTCACGAAACAGGCCGATCTCATACCGCACGCTTGAATTACCGAGCTTACCGACGCGCAGCCCGGCATCGACGCGCTCCGGGAAGCTGATCGGCTTCAGGAATTTGCAGAATGTCTCCACGGCCAGCCCGATGATCTCGCCCCTTGCCGGGTCCAGCCCGCCTTCGCGGATCAGATAGGCGTTAATCACCGTGTCGAAGAAGGTGTAATACACGGCATTATTGACGTGCGTGTAATTGTCGTTATCGATCCAGCGCGTTGGGATCGTCAGAAAATGCGGATAATTTTCGCGGGTTTCGTCGGTGTTTATGCTGTCAGACATTGCGTTCCCTTACCTGTCAAAGCGGATGATCTGACGCACGGCCTGCGCTTTTGCCAGACGATCAAAACCGGCGTTGATCTCGTCCAGTGACAGGGTGTGGGTGTGCAGCTTTTCGACCGGCAGAATCCCGGCCTGATACATGGCGATATAGCGCGGGATGTCGCGACGCGGCACGGCTGATCCCATATACGAGCCTTTGATCGTCCGTTCCTGCCCGACGATGCTGACAGCGGAGATCTCGAAGCGTTTACTGGGATGCGGCAGACCGATCGCGACGGTTGTCCCGCCGCGTGCCGCCGCTTCATAGGCCTGCACCATCACCTGTGCGCTGCCGACGCTTTCAAACGTGTACATCGCGCCGCCGTGGGTCAGATCGCGCACCGCCTCAATCGCATCAACCTGTGCGGCGTTGACGGTATGCGATGCGCCGACTTCCCGCGCCAGTGCCAGCTTGTCGTCCAGCAGATCGACCGCGATCACCGGATACGCTCCGGCAGCACGCGCCCCCATGATCGTGCTGAGTCCGACGCCGCCCATGCCGAAAACCGCGACCGATGTCCCCGGCTGCACCTGTGCGGTATTCATCACCGCGCCGACCCCGGTCATCACCGCGCAGCCGAACAGCGCCGCGACTTCCAGCGGCAGTGTCGGATCGATTTTCACCAGCGACTCCTGCGCCGCGACGGTGTACTGTGAGAAGGCCGAGACGCCGAGATGATGATGCAGCGGCGGCTGGCCGTGATGATGGAAGCGCCGCCCACCGGAAAGCAGCGTGCCATCGACATTGGTTTTCGCGCCATTTTCGCACAGCGCCGCCCGCCCCGATGCACACGGGACGCAGTGTCCGCAAACCGGAATGAAGCTGAACACGACATGATCGCCGACCTGAAGATCATGGACGTGTGAACCGACTTCGCGCACGATGCCGCTGGCCTCATGCCCCATGACCATCGGCAGCACGCGGGGCCGTGATCCGTCAATCACCGAGAGATCAGAGTGACACAGGCCGGCAGCGGCGATTTCGACCAGCACTTCACCTGGGCCGGGGGCATCAAGCTGTAATTCTTCAATGCGCAGCGGCAGGGACTCCTGATACGGCTGCGGTTGTTCCATGTCATAAAGGACGGCGGCTCTTGTAAGCATTTTTCTCATTCTCTCCATTAAATAAATCAATGTCTTTAACAGCTTGTCTTTGACAGCTTATCCATAATGGGTGCAGCATTGTGTGAAGGCGGTACTGCGACGGACGATGACACAGTTACACAACCGGCTTCAGATAGGTGCTCGCATACTATACCCAGCAGCCCGCCCTGTTTTCGAATCCTGATTAGATTCCGGCGAAATATCTGCCGAACAGGTGCCAAATGCCGCCGTTTCTGAATTATTTCTGAAATCAGTCAGTAAATTTCACCCCGCGTGTCAGGTTTGATTTGCGCTATTTTTCACTTATTTCCCGCCGTACCCTCAATTAATTAACGTTGCGCCGCTTAGTTCTTTATCTTATTTTTGTACTTGTGGTGCTATTGTGGAAACAGAGGCATACAGACGATCCATGACGACAACGATACTGACAGGCAAAGCTGACATTCACATTCACACCGTATTCTCCGACGGGCTGATGACGCCGGAAGCGGTCGTGGAATACGCAGTTACACACACCGATCTCAATGTGATTGCCATCACCGATCATGATGCAGTCACTGGCGGCCTTGTCGCACAGGCTTATGCCCGTTATTTTCGGGATCACTTCCGCCCTTTTGAGGTGATCGTCGGCAGTGAAATCACATCCGCCGAAGGCGAGATTCTGGCGCTGTTCATCGCGCAGGACATCCCGCGCGGCCTAAGCGCCAGCGAGACCATCGCCCGCATCCATGAGCAGAATGGGCTGGCAATCGCGGCACATCCTTATGCCATCTCGGCCAAAATCCTGCCGATTGATGGCATGCAGGGGGCTGGCCGTCTGATTGGCACCCTGCCTTTCGACGGGGTTGAAGTCCGTAATGGGACGCCAACGGAATGGATTTCGAACTGGTGGACGCAGGTTTTCAACCGCCGCCACGCCCGTCGCAGCGAAACCGGCGGCAGTGATGCCCATTATCTGCCGACGCTCGGCAGCAGCTACACGCGGTTTGAAGGCACAACAGCCGAAGACCTGCGCCAATCACTGCTGGCCGGGAAAACATCGGCGGGTGGTCACATCTACAATCCGCTGCTGGCATTCGGGCTGGCCTTCGACGCGATCATGCGCCGCCTTCCCGCCCGCAGTTTACCGGCAGAGCGCAGTCAGCTCTGGGCGCTGGCAGAACCGAAAGTCGATCTACAGGCCGCGAACGAGTTCACCGAACTCACCGCGCCATCGGCCAAATAGTGTTGTTACGATACAGGATGACGTGCCCGTGTCGGTGATACGTGCATGGCACGGCGATACGTGCGTGTCAGAGGCAGAACAGTATCTTTAGCGTTTGCAGAGAGGAACACCCGTAACATGGAAATTCGCCATCGCGTTGAAAGCGATATTGACATCCTTGAACTCGAAGGCCGTTTCGACGCCTATGAGGTCCCGCTGGTGTCGCGCTGGTTTGATGAACACCCGAAAGCAGTGAATGTCATTGTTGACCTGGGCGGTGTGGGCTTTATCGACTCAATGGGGCTTTCGACACTGGTCAAGGGCTTGAAGCGCTGCCGCCAGAATCAGGGAGATCTGTACCTGTGCAATATGGCGCAGTCCGTCCTGATTATCTTCGAACTGACGCGCATGAGCCTTGCATTCAGGGTGTTTCATGATGCCGAGAGTGCGCTTGAGGCATTCAGGTCTACCGACCCGGCCTAAGCATTATCGGGGCGGATGTACGGCACAGAAGACGTTCCGGCATTCGTCGCAGTTTTGACGGCATTCGTCGAGTTTGACGGCATTCGTCGAGTTTGACGGCATTCGTCGAGTTTGACGGCATTCG
>CAYNDH010000177.1:0-8976 GCA_964395665.1 uncultured Anaerolineaceae bacterium | reverse complement strand
TCAGCGTTTACGTTACAAAATTCGCCGAAAGTGATCTGAAAAAGAACATATCACAATCCCTAAGCCATTGCAAAAAATTTTAACGATCGCTTAAGTCCAATCTCCGAATATTTTCATGAGGACTTTTCGATCAGTTTCAGATGCTCACCGCCGTTGACCGTGATCATGGTTCCGGTGATAAATGACTCGCTGGCGAGATAGACCACCGCACGTGCGACATCCTCTGCATGGCCGACGGTTTCCACCAGTGTCTGTTCCTGCCCGACCTTCTGCCAGCGCTCATCAGACATCCCCGGCGGGGCCAGCACCGGCCCCGGCAGCACACCGTTGACGCGGATCTGCGGCGCATATGAGACCGCGCTGGTCTGTGTCAGCATCCACAGCCCGGCCTTGCTGACACCATGTGCCGCCCGCTGCGGCCACGGGACAATCGAGCCGCGATCACAGATATTGATGATCGCCCCACCCGCCGGATCATTTTCGCTCATCATGTGCGCCGCCGCCTGCGTACACAGAAACGGCCCGGTCAGGTTCACATCCAGTGACTGCTGCCAGTCTTCGAGCGTCGTCTCTGCCACAGAGCCTTTGGCAAAGATCGACGCACTGTTGACCAGAATATGCAGCTTTCCAAAGGATTCCCGGATGGCTGCGAACACACTTTCCACGCCTTCAGGCTTGCTGACATCAGCCTGCACGGAAAAGGCATCCACACCAAATGATTTGATCTCATGAACCGTACTGCGAACCCGTTCTTCATCGGAGCTGTGATAATGCACCATGATATGCACACCAGCGCGGGCCAGTTCGAGTGCAATGGCCTTGCCGACACGGTGAGCAGCGCCGGTGACCAGTGCGACCTGATCGGTCAGTTCTATACGCATCGCGAGTTTACCTTCTGTATCGTGATCTGCTTTTAACTTCGGAGTGAGTGTTTCAGCGAATGCTGCGGCGAATATTTCAGCAAATATTTCGACAAACACGGATAATAACGTAGGACAGCGCACAGTAAAACAAGCAAAAAGGCGTACAGGGAATTTGCACGCCTTTGAGATATGCTGCGGTCAGATCACCCGGTCATGGGTATCGTCAGGGTGATGATGAAACGGGTATTTAATAACCCGTGCTGGGGACACCCAGCAGATAGAGCAGTGAGAGCATCGCGATAACCAGCGGTAAAACCAGCGCTACCGCAAATACCCGGCTGTCGTCGCGCAGGTGCATGTAGAACAGGACCACCAGCACGGCTTTGAAGATCGCAATCCCCACCAGCAGCGGGACTTTCAGCACCTGTACCTCTACGATCTCCGCGATCAGCACTTCGATCAGTGTCGCGACACCCAGCACCATAAAGACCACCGTGTACAGCGGATAGGGCAGGGTCCGCCCGAAGAGGACGGTGACATCGCTGAAGTGTTCGTGCGAGAGTGCTTCCTCTGGTGTGTCCGGTGGACCACCGACCGCTTCAATCCCGGCTTCGAGATTGCTCACGCCACGCGAAAAGCTCTGGACGGTTTCGCTCTCTTCGGCGATCTCTTCGGTTTTTTCCAGCACATTGGCGAACGCTTCATCGACACCGGTCATCTCGCCGATATTTTCTTTCAGCGTCTCGGCCTGATCTTCCTGATATTCGTCAGGGCGAGCCACGTCCTGATTGATGTCTTCGATTTCGCGCCGGGTTTCCTTTTCAAATTCAGTCGGCTCGTTTGGGGACTGATTATGTTCGTCTGCCATTTTTCCCTCAGATCACTATTTCTATACCAGGTAAATCAGGGTGAACAGGAGAATCCACACCACGTCGACGAAGTGCCAGTACAGCCCAAAGACTTCGATGCTGACATGACGTTTGGCACTGTAACCACCGCGTGCTGCGTGGCGGATAATCAGCAGACACCAGACCACCCCGACAAAAACGTGCAGACCGTGAAAGAACGTCGGGACGTAAAAGCGTGCGCCCAGGCTTCCCCAGTCCGTACTGCCGGGTGTAATGCCCAGTGTCACCCCCAGATGCGCCAGTTCGGTATATTCCACATACTGAAGGATCATGAAGATAACGCCCAGCACGGCGGTCAGGCTCAGCCACCGAACCAGACCGCGTGAATTGTCGCGCTTGATCTCACGCAGGCCCATCACCATCGCCCAACTGCTGGTCAGCAGCAGGAAGGTATTGAACGTCACCAGCAGGATATTGGTGTGCTCATGAAGCTGTCCGATGATTGCCGGTTCATTGAGACGGAATACCGCATAAGCGCTGAGGAACACGGTGAAGATCACCACTTCAGAAGCGAGATACAACCACGTCCCGAATTTAAAATTATCGACGCGTGTGGCTTCCGCCTTTGCATCAGCGTCGGTATGGCTCATCGGTACTGGAACAGTTGAATGACTCATTGATTATATTTCTCCACCGTCAGCTTATTTTTGCCCCAGGAAATTCGGTACGCCGCGCAGAATCCACAGTGCAGCCTGTGCGACCTTACCGATACACCACAGGAATTGACCAGGGCGCAGGATGAGCAGTGTCACCACCACCGAGTTGATCGCCGTTACCAGTGTGCGAACCGGGTCCTGCGGCAAAGCCAGACCGATCAGTGCCCCATAGAAAACGAGATACAGGACTTCGAACAACAGCGCCGGGACCATAAGCTGGCCGAACATCTGGCCGAGCGACAGCCCGCGCCGATTGTAAACCAGATCCAGTACAAACGGTGTGAGGAACAGCGCACTGTAAACCGGCAAAATCGACCGGCTCGGTTCCATCGGGACATACAGCACATCAATGACCTGTATTGCCAGCGACAGAATAATCGTGAAAACCACCACCAGCGCCGCGAAGATGATCGCTGCCGATGTCAGGATGGTGACATCTGACGGCACATTCGCCCGCTGCGGCCTTGGACGGGGCAGCACGCGCATAATGAGCAGCGTCAGCAGGCCAGTCACCACTGCCGAGATTATCAGGCCGATTGAGGCGCTTTCGTCCCCCCCGCCGATGCCGAAGAGCGTCAGCGTCACATGTACCGGCAGCAGCAGTACGGCGAAGGCGATCAGGTTGGGGACAACCACCACCCATGCGCGTTCGCTCACGGTACGTGGAAGCGTCGCCGGGACCACACCACCCACTCCGCCGGATGTCAGCAGCCCCGACACCGATGACGCAGGCAGCGCGTTCAGCGGGATATTGCCTTCGGCTTCAGCCACCCGCAGCCCGCGTGACATGCCATAAAAGACCTGTGTGATCAGCCAGCCGATGGCGGCCAGCGAGATCAGGGTAAAGGCGGCAAACACCAGCAGCGCGAACAACTGGCTGACGACGACTTCCTGACCGAAGAGATCCATGGTGAAGTAGCCGATGGTGTTGGCATTGGCTGCTGGATCGTTGCTGGTCGTCAGCCCCGGTCCAGCGCTAAGGCTGGCAAAGCCCAGCAGCGCGACGATCATCACCACCACGCCCAAAGCAACCTGCCACACTTCAAGGCTGAACTGCTGGCGGGGATCGATATGTTCATCGTGGTCGCCATCATGTTCGGCATGTGCGCCCACCACCACGATCTCACCGGCGGTGTCATCATAATGTGCGTCGATGTGATGATGTGCCTGACTGCGGTCGAAAGCGCCCATCCCCCAAAGGAAGCCGATGGTCGAACCGATGCCGCCCATCATGCCTGCAATCTGGGCATCCCACAGCGGGTCCATACTTTGCAATAAGCGCAGCACCAGCACAAAGGCCGCACCTGAAATAAAACCGACAATTCCCATCGGTACGGCACGGGTTAACCCTGGTTGCATAGCCTTCTCCTTACATGAATTTCAGTCTCGTGTGCGTTGGCAAACCGACACGTCAGCAAACGGATACGCCAGCAAAACCAGCAGGCCACGCCTTACCCGCGCACACGACCTCAGAATCGCTGTTCTAAAGTAAATATAGCACCGTGTAGAACATTATCCACGCGACGATGACAAAATACCATAACTTCGCCCCGGCTTCGACATCCCAGTAATCGCTGCTGTGATAGGCCCCTGCCGCAGCACGCTGCATGACCCACACCATATACAGTCCGATCACCAGTGCATGAAATCCGTGGAACGCTGTCATCAGGCGGAAGACGGTCACATACTGTGTGACCCAGCTTAGGGTATCACTGGTCAGCAGCGCCATTGAACCCTCTGTGCTTTGTACACCGGTCGGGATCGTCAGCCATTCATACATCATGATAGCGATGAAAGCCACGCCCAGTCCCAGTGTGATGCGCCAGCCCTTAAAGAACTGCTCCCGCTGATCTGCGATCAGAGCGCGAACCGCCCGCCGGGTAAAGAACACACTCACCAGCAGGCCGGCTGTCGCCAGTGTAGGCAGTATCGGCTCCAGCCGCTGGGCGCCCGGTGGCGGCCACGATGGTGCTGTGGTACGGATCTGCCAGTTGACCACAATCAGGCAGATAAACACCATAATCCAGGAAATCTGGAAGAGGTTGATCCCCGTCCGGCGGTTCTTCAGCGTCATTTCCTGCTGCCGCCGAAGCGCCCGCTCCCGGTCATAGCTTAGCTGATAATTCTGCATTGCCTGTTTTCCAGTAAAACTCATCTACAGCAATCGTTTGTTTAGTCGTTTAATGATCTGATCGGTTAGTCGTTTAGTCGCCTGTCTGTCAGGCTGTTACTTAAAACACGCACATCGGGGCGACCTGTCTGTCGCCCCGTTTACTACCTGAATTGGTTGAATTAGTCAGCGGAGCCGGGTGCGCTGGCCGGAAGTCCGGGTTCTTCGCGCTTACGGATCTCCGGGTTCAGCATCGGTGCAATCACCCGTTCTTCCACCAGCCGCAGATACTCGCGTGAGGCTTCCGTCCCGTAACCATACGGATCTTCAAATGCGACCGGATCGCCAATGAAGTTATACGGCGGGGGCGGTGAGGTGGTCATCCATTCGAGCGTGAGCGCCTTCCACGGGTTCGCCCCTGCGATCCGGCCACGGTTCAGGCTCCACAGCATGTTGTACAGCAGGATGAAGGTCGAGATCCCCAGCACAAAGCCGGAAACGCTGACCACCACGTTCATCGCCTGGAATTCCGGTGCGTACTCAGCGACGCGGCGCGGCATCCCCTGCATACCGAGCAGGTGCATCGGGAAGAATGTCCCCAGGAAGCCCAGATACGTCAGCGCGAAGTGGATGCGGCCCATCCGCTCATCCAGCATACGCCCGCTGATCTTCGGCCACCAGTGATAGAGGGCCGAGTAAATCCCGAACACGCTGCCGCCAAACAGGACGAAGTGGAAGTGCGTCACGACGAAATAGGTGTCGTGCAGGTGGATATCCAGCGGGATCAGCGCCAGCATGATGCCGGTGATCCCGCCGATGACGAACATCGACAGGAAGCCGAGCGCAAACAGCATCGCGCTCGTCAGGCGGATACGTCCGCCGTAGATGGTCGCCAGCCATCCGAAAATCTTGATACCGGTCGGCACACCGATAATCATCGACGTGAACATGAACGGCAGGCGCAGTTCAGGCTGAAGGCTGGTGAACATGTGATGCGCCCACACCGTGAAGCCAACCAGCGCAATGGCAAGGCTGGAGAGCGCGATCATGCGATAGCCGAAGATCGGCTTGCGCGCATGGACCGACAGCACTTCAGACAGGATGCCGAAGCCCGGCAGCACCATAATGTACACGGCGGGATGGCTGTAGAACCAGAAGATATTCTGCCACAGCAGCACATCGCCACCGCCAGCGGGATTGAAGAAGGTCGTCCCGGCCACGCGGTCGAGAATCAGCAGGGTCAGCGCACCGGCAAGGAACGGAGTCGCCATCAGCACGATGATCGACGTCGCCAGCAGCGCCCACGCGAACAGCGGCATCTGGAAATAGCTCATATTCTCAGGGCGCATATTCTTGATGGTGACGATGAAGTTGATCGCCCCCAGAATGGACGAGATACCGGCCAGGTGCAGCGAAATCGCCCACAACGTCTGACCATCCGGGCTGAACATCGTGCTTAGCGGCGGGTAGGCCGTCCAGCCTGCTTCCGCCGGGCCGATGAACCAGCCGACGAGGAGCAGAATGCCGGAAGGCGGCAGCATCCAGAACGCGATTGCATTCAGCCACGGGAACGCCATGTCCTTGGCGCCGAGCATCAGCGGCAGCAGATAATTGCCAAAGCCAGCAAACATCGGGATGATCCACAGGAAGATCATGATCGTCCCGTGCATCGTCATGACATTGTTATAGGTTGTACCATCACCGAGCGCGTCAATGGCCGGTGTCAGCAGTTCCAGCCGGATCAACATGGCTGCTGCGCCGCCGATAATGAAGAAGAACAGAGCCGTCGCCATGTACTGGATGCCGATGATCTTGTGATCAAGGCTCCATGTCAGGAACTCTCTAAACTTTGGGCGGGGCGCTGCTTCTGGTGCCTGAACGCCCCCAACCGGGACAGTAATACTAGCCATATGGGACCCTCTGGTTATTCCTTTAAATTTTTTGCGTTACTGTGACTGTTCTTCTACTGCGGCGGCGATGGTTTCAGCATCACCACAGGTTGAGTCTTCAGGATCACCGGACTCGGTCTGCATGCAGAGGTAGGAAACAATCCCAAGCAGGTGATCATCCGGCATATAAATGTAACCTGCCCCTTCAATCGTCGCGGGTTGATCAGCGGATGGCCCGAACTGCGGCATGACCAGCGCATATCCGGGGACCTGATAGGCGTTCGGATGACGGAGCGACTGCGCCAGATAGGCGGCACCGCTGCTGACACCGGCTGCGGTAGCGCGGCTTTCGCCCGCTCGCGAACCGATACCATTCAGGCTCGGCCCGGTGATCCCAGTCCAGCCCAGCGAATCAAGGGCATGACAGCCTGCACAGGCATAGGTCGCACTCGCGAGTACGCTTTCACCGACCAGCACCGGATCAGCCGGGGGATTCAGGATGTTGTTAACCTGAATATCAAGGAACTGGCTCTTATACTGCTCATAATCATCGTACACGACAGCATAGGTGATCATTCGGCCATGACCATCACCGCACAGCTCGGCACAGCGCAGCGCATAGCGGCCAGCAAGGGTGGGCGTAAACCGGACTTCGGTTTCACGGCCTACCAGTGCGTCCTGCTTGAGGCGCATGGTCGGAATCCAGAACGAGTGGATCACATCGGTTGCATTGATCTTGACCAGCATCGGCTGGTTGACATACATGTAGAGCGTGCCCGATGTGATCGTCTGCTGCGGGGCATCCGCCAGACGATTTTCAGGGTCTGTATAGGTAAATGCCCAGTTAAAGCGTGATGCTTCGGTGTAGACCACCATCTCATTCGGCTTTTCGGTGCGCATCGTATTCCACACCTGCCACCCATAGAGCGCCAGGAAAAACACGATGATCGCCGGAATAGTCGTCCAGATGATCTCCAGCGTGGCATTACCATGGATATTCGGGCCGTCGCCGGTATCGTCCAGGCGAACACGGAAGCGAAAGACCGAATAGATCAGCAAACCCTGTACCAGTAAAAACAGAACACCGCTAAGCGTCAGCGTCACACGGAACAGCGTGTCGATCTGCTCCGATTCTGCTGATGCCTGCACCGGCAGCACCGATGGCGTTGCTGCACCGATCAAATAACCGCCCACGAGAATGACTGCGCCAAACAGGAAGATAAATGGCAGGGGAGTCGTCACCCCTTTATTCTCGCGCTTTGGGCTTATATCCATGCCTTACACCCCATTCCGAAATCTATTGGGTTCAACGATCATATCCAAGGGAAGTCTGCAAATATTACACAAAAGACACTCTGGTGACAAGCAAAACTAACGTAACTCGCTGAATAGCGGCCCTTTCTTCATAACCTGAATGATGATGCCTTTGGGCGGGCTTAAGGTGAGTTACGTTATCCCCTGTGGGATTGTACCGTAACTTACATCGTCCGCAAAGCAGCCAGACCATCATTCGCGAATCGGGTACCTCTCAGGATTCACCCATTACACACCTACGGCAATCCTACTCAGTGATAGACTGAATGCTGAGCGATTCCATTTTGTTGGTTGTTTGCAGCCCGGTACGCAGGCCCTTTGGTGAGTCTGGTGCGGTGATATGATCAGTGGACGTCGATGCGGCTGCAAGCGGTATGGAGCGATGTTGTCTGCGGGATGACGAAAGCACTCTGGTGAGTGTTTTCCCCTGCACCTTCAATGCCACAGATGACATATGTGAGTCGCTGCATCTCTGATATGCCATCTTAAAGATAAAACCCGTGCAGGTCAATTGTGCAGGTCAGAAACGGTGACTGTATTATAAGATCCCACCGGCACCGTCCGGTCGAAAGGCAAGGCGTTATGCTTAAACGCAGTTTAGCGATTGAACGAATCTATCCCTATTCCCCAGAGCATGTCTGGCAGGCCCTGACCGATCCGGTGCGGCTGGGAAAGTGGCTGATGAAAAATGATTTCAGGCCCGAAATCGGCCATCAGTTCCACTTGGAGACGAAAGCATCGGTCGGCTTCAATGGCATTGTCCGCTGTGAGGTCACCGAGGTCGATGCCCCCCATCGGCTGTCGTACACATGGTCCGGCGGGATGCTGTCCAAATCGACGCTGGTCTGCTGGGCGCTCGAACCCACTGCCGACAGCAGCAC
The DNA here is from genome assembly GCA_964395665.1 of uncultured Anaerolineaceae bacterium. Classification (GTDB taxonomy): domain Bacteria; phylum Chloroflexota; class Anaerolineae; order Aggregatilineales; family Phototrophicaceae; genus JAEZAF01. Next base: position 355 of record CAYNDH010000177.1, on the reverse strand, counting down.
CCGTCTTAACCTTGAACACAGCGGCTTTGAAGGTGTGGCCGGGGTGCTGGTTGGCTCGCTGATGGCGTCCGGCTGGCGCAAAATGCTAAACGACCGTCTGCCACTTGTGCTGGCTGGCAAGGAAATCCCGAAACCGTCCGTTGTCCTGATGAAATCGGAGTAGAGGTAGGATAGCCCCCTGTTTCAAGGGTAGGTGTGAGTCGGGCCACGGCTTCCCCCATCCTTTCAGGGGCAGGTATTCGATGGATGTAGGGTCGGGGATAGCTTACAAGGGTAGGTATTTTCATTGAACCTTACAGACCCCCCGGACAATGCAGGCATTGTCCCTACAAGGTGCATGAATGCACGGTGCATA
>CAYNDH010000176.1:0-9045 GCA_964395665.1 uncultured Anaerolineaceae bacterium | reverse complement strand
CGTGGGCTTTCAGGGGTAGGTTTTTAACTCTCGGTGTTAGGAAACCTCATCCCCCGGCCCCTTCTCCATGCAAACTTGTTTGCCGGAGAAGGGGAGATACGTCCCCTCTCTGTGCGGAGGGGATGGAGAAACGCAGTTTCTCAGGGGTGAGGTTTAGACTACGCCTCAAACTCAACTTTGAAAGTGCATAATACCGGCTAATACGTCGGCAGTGTCGGGTCGATCTCCGCCGCCCATGCCAGAATCCCGCCTTCGACATTGACCAGCCGGTCAGGATCGTAACCGATCTCACCCAGCATCTCGATCACATCGGCGGAGCGCTTTCCACTGCGGCAGTGGACGACGATCTCACGATCACGCGGCAGTTCGGCCAGCACGGTTTCACTGTCCAGCTTGCGGCTTGCCAGCACTGCATTCTTCGCGGCCTGAATATCCCCCTTGGGGATACGCAGTGTGCCGTCAATCGCGGCAATCGCCCATTCATGCGGTTCACGTACATCCAGCACCAGCAGTTCATCGCCGCTGTCCAGACGGGTTTTCAGGTCGTGCACGCTGATCGTCCGCATCCCGTTTTCGCTGTGTTCGGTGCTGGCGGTATAGGTACTGCGGTCATGAGCCGGCATCCCGCAGAACTGCTCATAGTCGATCAGTTCGACTTCGTCACGCGGGATACTGCACACCGGGCAGCCTGGGTTTTTACGCACTTTGATCGTGCTGAAACTCATCTCCAGCGCATCGTACAGCAGCATCCGACCAATCAGCGGATCGCCAATGCCCAGAATCAGCTTGATCGCTTCAGTCGCCTGAAGTGTCCCGACCGTGCCGGGCAGAATCCCCAGCACGCCGCCTTCCGCGCAGCTTGGGACGAGTCCGGGTGGGGGCGGCTCCGGGAACATGCAGCGATAGCACGCGCCATGCTCGGCCCAGAAGACGCTGGCCTGCCCTTCAAAACGGAAGATGCTGCCATAGACATTCGGTTTGCCAAGTTTCACACAGGCGTCATTGACCAGATAGCGTGTGGGGAAGTTATCAGTGCCGTCGATGATCACATCGTAATCGGCGAACATCTCCAGCGCATTCTCTGAAGTCAGCGGGACGTTGTACTTCTCGATGATGATATGCGGGTTGATGTCCAGAATACGCTTTTCGGCGCTGTCCAGCTTGGAGAGGCCGAGCGTACTCTGCCCGTGGATAATCTGGCGGTGAAGATTGCTTTCATCGACGATGTCATAATCGACCATCCCGATACGGCCTATCCCGGCAGCGCTGAGATACAGGGCCGTCGGGCTTCCCAATCCCCCCGTGCCGATAATCAGCACACTGGCATTCTTGAGACGACGCTGGCCCTCAATACCGACTTCCGGCATGATGAGGTGACGACTGTAACGGCGGACTTCTTCATGTGAAAGGTCGCCAAAATCTGAGACAAGAGGTTGCATTCCGTGAGTTCCTTCTTTAGCTGATCAGGTCGGATTGTGGACAGGCTAACGCCTGCCCGTACATTTGCATTTACCGTTGATTTACAATTTCTGCTGCGTCATGTCGATCGGGTCGATCGGGTCGATCATATCGATCGGGTTATCATGCCGCTTCGGTGAAGCCTAACTGCTTCGTCAGCACGGCTTCGCCGACAACGCCGTTATGCACATGCCGTGTCTCGCCGTCACTGTCCAGCACAAAGGTGGTCGGGACAGAGAAGACGCCCCATTTCGAGGCCAGATCCGGGTATTCAGTCGCGTCAATCCGCACGATGTGCAGCCGATCCCCCCAGCGCTGGGCGAGGGTTTGCAGGATCGGTGTCTGCTGTAAACGGCAGGGAGCACAGGTCGGCGCCGTGAAGTAAACCAGCGCCGGGATACCCTTCGGGAGCGGGTGTGGAAAGCGTGTTCCGTTTGCGGCATTTGCGGCATTTGCGCTGTTTGCGGCATTTGCGCTGTTTGCGGCATTTGCGCTGTTTGCGACGTTGTCGTCAGTATCACGCTCGGCAACCTGCATCATTTCCTGTGTTGCCAGCCGTGCTTTGCGGAACTGATTCCACTTCACGAGCTGATACAGCGTGTAACCCAGGGCTGATGCGATGATCAGAAACACAAAGCGTTCGATCATCAGCGCTGCGGCCCCCGACCTATTCTGGACTGGGTAAATCCGGGGACGCCAAGCTGGTTGAACTGGTAGTACATCCAGCATCCGGCGCAGAAGTTCAGCCAGAAGTTGAGATTTGCCAGTGCCACCACAATCCCCACCAGCGTCCAGCCGATGACCTGCGCACCCAGAATATGCCCACCGAGCAGAATAAGCACTGTGGCGGTGATATTAAAGGCCGCGCCGACCAGTAAAGCGAAGGCATGCGGTTCGAAGTGGTCTGGCTGCGGATTGCGCCGCACCAATCCCAACGGCAGCACCACATACTGATAAACCAGCGAAAACGGTGCGAACGGCAGCCGCAGCGCACCGGTGAACTGCGCCACGGCGACAAACGCCACGATAACCGGCAGATTCAGGATAAAGGCGGCGACCAGCAGCAGTATGGTAAGGGCCTGCCCGGTCTTCAATGCATTCTGATCAACCTGCGGAACCCGTTGATGCGGGTCCTGCGGAGGCTGCTGACGAAACCCTGTCACCATAACCACGCTACTCCACTGGTTAGAAACCGCCCGCGATGCTGGGGATAATGCGCAGGCTGTCCCGGCTGTCAACTTCTGTATCCAGGCCTTCAAGGAAGCGGACATCCTCATCGCCCAGGAAGATATTGACGAAATTGCGGAGTTCACCTTCATTGAACAGGTGCGGCTTCAGGTCAGGGTACTGCTCGACCAGTGCATTCAGCACCTGCCCGACGGTCTCGCCTTCGATATTGAACTGTGCTTCACCGCCGGTATAGGCTCTCAACGGTGTCGGGATCTTGATGGATGGCATTGAACTTTCTCCTCAATGATGCTGTTGATGATTGATGATTCAAACGAATGTTGTAAACGCCCACAGATGAAACGTTAAGGTACGGCTCCGGTAGCGCTTTTCCAGGTCCTGTCTCGTTGGGGCGCAATATATTGCGCCCTTACATCATCCTTGCCCCAGTCATTTCCGTGCCGAAACGTACGCAGCGGAGCAGTGGCAAGCATACAGGGACAGGGGGTCTGCCATGACGCCTGTAACCCACTAAGACTGGTGATTGGTGACGGGCTGGCCGCCAGACTGAACTGTTTCAACCGGCTGTGCTGGTATATCAGCCGCAACCGGTTCCAGTTCCTGCCAGTGGGCATTGAGATAACCGCCGACAAGCTGTGTCATCGTCTCGACTTCGACCAGAAACGAGTCATGGCCGAATGATGCGGTCACCCGCTGATACTCGACCGGTTTGCCTAATGCTTCCAGCGCATCGACCAGTTCGCGGGACTGCGCGTCGGTGTACAGCCAGTCACTGGTAAAGCTGATCACAAGGAAATGCGCCTGACTGCGTTCCAGTGCCGCCTCAATCGTCCCATAGCCGCTGGCGACATCGTAGTAATCCAGCGCCTTGGTGATGTACAGATAACTGTTGGCATCAAAACGCTCGGTGAATTTGAAGCCCTGATATTGCAGATAGCTCTCTACCGCGAAATCGGTCTCAAAGCTGTAGCTTAGTTCTTCCTGGGCCTGCAAACGCCGTCCGAACTTCTCTTCCAGTGATGTCTCGCTCATATAGGTGATATGACCGATCATGCGTGCCACCGCCAGTCCGCGATCCGGACGTGCGCCCGCATAGTAATTGCCCTGATTCCAGTTCGGATCGGCGTAAATCGCCTGCCGTCCGATCTCATTAAAGGCGATATTCTGGGCGGATGCATGCGGCGTGCTGGCGATGAACAGCACATGCCCCACTCGCTCTGGAAAGTCAACCGACCACTGAAGCGCCTGCATCCCGCCCATGCTGCCGCCTGCGACGGCAAACAATTTCCCGATGCCGAGCGCGTCAATCAGATAGCGCTGCGCCTGCACCATATCCTGCACGGTGATGACCGGAAAACGCAGGGCATAGGGCTGACCGTCCGGTGCGAGTGATGACGGGCCGGTACTGCCGCGACACCCGCCGATCACATTCGAGCAGATCACGAAAAAGCGGTCGGTGTCGAACATCCTGCCCGGCCCGATGGCATCGTCCCACCAACCCGGCTTCTCTTCGGGATCGTCGGTATAATACCCCGCCACATGCGCGTCACCGGACAGCGCATGACAGATCAGGATGGCGTTACTGCGGTCGGCATTCAGCCTGCCATAGGTTTCATAAGCCAGTGTGAAGCCTTCGAGCTGTCCACCGGAACGAAGCTGTAAGGTGACATCAAACGAGCGATACTGCCGGTCTACAACCCCAACCGAATGACGGTCAAATGGGCGCACAGATCGGCGGGGCAGCAGGCCACGCAGCGAATCGCTTCTGGTTACGTCATTGATTGGTTTTGCCATTCGCTTTCCTACCGTTCTAACCTGTTGGGCCTGTGCCTGGATATGCTGTGTAATAGTCTCCTTATCAGACGCCAACCGAAGGCGTTTTTCTACCTGCTTCTAACCAACCCATCAGTCGCATCCGGGCACGGACAAGGCCATACAAGCATGTTAGGCCCTGTCCAGCCCGGTGTTGCGATTTCAGTTTATGAAACGGGATGCAGCGTCTTGCCCTGTGCGACGGTCAGCGCCTGATCGAGATCCCACAGGATGTCATCGATGTTCTCGATACCAATCGACAGGCGGATGTAATCGTCAGTCACACCGACAACGTCCTGTTCTTCAGTGCTGAGCTGGCTGTGTGTGGTCGTCGCCGGATGGATCGCCAGTGAGCGCGTATCACCGACATTTGCCAGATGCGAGAACAGCTTCAGGCTGTCGATAAATTCGCGGCCAGCAGCACGCCCGCCCTGAATGCCAAATCCGAGTACCGCACCGGCACCATTAGGCAGATACTTTTTAGCAAGTTCATAGCTGGGATGGCTTTCCAGCCCCGGATAACTCACCCATGACACCGCCGGATGGCTCTCCAGATAACGGGCCACCGCCAGCGTGTTCTCGACATGCCGCTGCATACGGAGCGCCAGCGTCTCCAGACCAATCAGGTTGAGGAACGAGTTAAACGGCGCCTGACTGCCGCCGAAGTCACGCAGGCCGACCACCCGCGCCCGGATGATAAACGAAGCCGGACCAGCGATGTCTGCGATCACGGCATTGTGATAGGCGGGTTCGGGTGAAATGATCCCGTCATGGCGTCCGCTGGCCTTCCAGTCGAACCTGCCGCTGTCTACAATCGCGCCGCCGATGCTCAGGCCGTGACCGCCGATCCATTTGGTGGTCGAATAGACATTGATGTCCACCCCATGATCGAACGCCCGGAACAGGTACGGCGTCCCGAAGGTGTTATCGACGACCACCGGCACACCCTTCGCATGGGCAACCTCTGCAATGCGTTCAAAATCCGGGACTTCGAGCTTCGGATTACCAATCGTCTCCAGATAGATCAGCTTCGTCTTCTCGTTGATCAGCGAATCGATCACATCAGGATCAGCGCCCTGAACGAAATGCGTCGTGATGCCGAGCCGCTTCAGGCTGTGCAGCAGCAGGGTATAGGAACCGCCGTACAGCGCACTGGATGAGATGATCTCATCACCACTGTTGGCCAGTGAGAGGAAGGTCAGCAGCTGGGCGAACTGGCCCGAAGCCGTCACCAGTGCCCCCACGCCGCCATCAAGCGCATTCAGACGATCTTCAAATGCGCCGTTGGTCGGGTTCATGATGCGGGTGTAGATATTGCCGGATTCCTGAAGTGCAAACAGTGCAGCGGCGTGATCGGTATCGCGAAATTGAAACGATGTAGTCTGATAAAGCGGTACCGCACGCGCTCCGGTCGTCGGATCGGGTGTATAACCAGCATGGACAGCAAGTGTTTCCGGACTAAATGCGCGTTCCTGTTCCTGAGACATAGCGTTAAACTGCTCCTTTGAAGCTTTCAGACGATCATGTTGCGCTCACTCAAACCGCTGAGCGCGGCGGGTACTCCACTACTCTGGGGATATTTCGGTCAAACGGATCATTCCGCGACGACGAGCTGAACTTCATCAAAGCCGGTGCGATCTGCCCGCAGCCGCCAGACACGCATCTCCGCCGCTTTGCCCTGCATCACCGATGTGATGATGTAGACGAAATTCGGCAGCGCGTGGTCCCGGTCATATTCAGACGGGATCGCGGGGGAATTGGGATGGCTGTGATAGTAGCCCACCAGCGTCAGCCCGCGTGCGTCGGCTTCATCTTCCAGACGCATCCAGTCCTGCGGCGTCATGGCGTAACGGTGGAACTGCTCTTCAGTTTCGAATACGTTCTCGATCTGGGTGATGTCTTCGATGCGGGTACGGTCACCCACGGTCTGACCGAGCAGAAATCCGCCGCCTTCGTTGGGAAATGTCCCTTCCATCTGCTCGAAAATGCGCGCCTGTAGTGCCTGACTAAGTTCAATCTGCTGCATAAGCCCTGTGATATCCTGTTGAATCTGCGCGGTCTGGAATGCGGTAACGGTGTAAAACGGTAAACAAAAAAGGCCAACCCGGACGGTTGACCTTTTATTTACAGACTGCACGTCTTACTGACGCGTCGAACTGGTCAAACGTCCCTGTTGAGTCGCGACTGCATACACATGCACATGACCATTGCCATGGTGCAGGGTGTGGGGTAGGGGTTTGCCAGAATTTCGTTCATACCAGCAAGCGTAACGCGCCTGAAATAAAATTGCAAGGGCGTGATCGGAAATAGCAGCAGCGGGGCGGTCGCCACCTGTGGCTGACGTCCGGATAACAGCGCTAATCGAAGATTTCCTTCAGCGGCAGCCGAAGTTCGGGCAGCATATCACCGCCGTCAAGCGTATCCTCAATGCCGAACTTCTGCATAGAATGTCCGGGGGCATAGCTTTCCACTTCGCGCATTTCCGGATAGACCACCCACAACAGCACACCTGCCTCAATATAGCCTAGAACTTTGGATCTCAGGCGGCGTTCGGTGGCGGCGGTCACGTTCGTTTCAACCTCAACAGCCAGTTCAGGCGGGACCGGATGATAGCCCTGTTTTACAAGGTCCGGCCCGCGATCCTTCGAGATATAGGCGGTATCAGGGGCGTACCAGTCCCCACCGATCATAAAACCACCCGCTTCGCCTGTCACATAGCCTGCGATAGCCTGTTCCCGGATATGCTGGCGTATAAAAAATGCAATGCGCTGTGCAATTTCAGAGGCGTAGGGATTCGAAGGCACTTTCTCGACAATCTCTCCGTTGATCAGTTCAAACAGCCGATCCACATTTTCCGGTCGCTGCGTAAAGGCTTCGAACTCCGCTGCTGTCAATTTCTGCTGGATAACCATTATTTGCCGCTCGTCTATCGAACCTGCGAAAATTGTAACACAGATCAGGTTGTGTACAGTTCACCAGATACAGCATGAAAACCACATCGTATTAACGGCATGAGGTATCGTGTTATCCAGATTTAATCATCCCCGGTCGGAGTCAGGATTGTGACCAGCGTGACCGAATGCTATAATTTTCACAAGATCTGTTTACTGTACGAGCTTGCCATCCTGCGTAATGAGGCTATCTGCGCCCCTGTTGGGACTGCCCTGTCGGGTAGGTCCCCGCTGCGTATTGAGGTGAATGACCAAACGCCACTCGCAGCCTGACAAGTCATCAGCCCACCCAGAGTCCGGGTTCAATGTTACCCCATTAAACAAGAAGGAGATTTTACGTTATGGCAGAGACTGCTACTGCACAAAAAGGCCTGCAAGGTGTAATCGTTGGGGACAGCACCCTCAGCCTGGTCGATGGCGAAAATGGCCGCCTGATTTACTCCGGTTACAAAATCGAAGATCTGGCCGCCAGCGCGATCTATGAGGAAGTCGTTTACCTGCTGTTCAACGGACGCCTGCCCAACCAGTCCGAATTTGAAGCACTGCGCGCCACCATCGCCCGTGAAGCTGTGCTTCCGGCGGAAATCATCGACGCCATGCAGCGCCTCCCGAAGGATGCCAACGGTATGGCCGTCCTGCGCTCCATGACATCAATGCTGGCTCACTATGATCCCGAAGCCGAAGATATGAGCATCGAAGCCGTCCAGCGCAAGTCCTACCGCCTGATCGGTCAGATCACCACACTGTGCGCCGCATGGATGCGTATCACTAAGGGGCAGCAGCCCGTCGCCCCCGATCCTGACCTGAATCTCGCTGAAAACTTCGTTTATATGATCACCGGCGACAAGAATCTGGATCAGGCTGCGGTCGATGCGATCAATGTCTATCAGGTGCTGCTGGCCGAACACGGGATGAATGCCAGCACCTTCACCTCCCGCGTGATCACCGCCACCGGCGCAGACTACTACAGCGCGATCGTCGGCGCGATTGGCGCCCTGAAGGGGCCGTCACACGGCGGCGCGAACAGCGAAGCCATGCGGATGTTCCTTGAAATCGGCGAAGAGAACAACGTCCGCCCGTGGTTCGACCAGTACATCAAGACCGGCGAACGCCGCATCATGGGTATCGGCCACCGCATTTACAAGGCACTCGATCCCCGCGCTGCCATCCTCAAGGAAAAGGCCGAAGCACTGGCCCGCAGCTCTGGCAACCAGAAATGGTTCAACATCGCCAGCCAGCTTGATGACGCCGCCCGTGCTGATAATTACTTCATCGAGCGCAAGCTGTACGCCAATGTGGACTACTACAGCGCGATTGTCCTCTACACGCTGGACATCGACATCGACCTGTTCACACCGCTGTTTGCGATGAGCCGTATCGCAGGCTGGTCCGCGCATGTGGTCGAGCAGATGAAGAACAACCGCCTGATCCGCCCGGATGTGAATTACGTCGGCGCAACCGATCTGGCATGGACCGCGCTCGACCAGCGTTAATCCCTTTAGAACCTGTTTGAATATTCAGAAAACCTGCTCTGAATATTATGGAAACAGCGGACAACGACATGCAGGCATGGACATGCAAGCATGTTCAGGCGTTGTCCCTACAAGGTGCATAAATGCACGGTGCATAAATGCAC